>NZ_CP044126.1:686250-1029375 GCF_016864575.1 Rhizobium sp. BG4 | reverse complement strand
GGCATTCTCCACCTTGGCCTTGAGCTTCTCCTCCTCCATCTTCTCGACGCGCAGCGGGAATGCGATGTTCTCGAAGACGCTCATATGCGGATAGAGCGCATAGGACTGGAAGACCATGGCGATGCCGCGCTTGACCGGCGGCAGATCGTTGACGCGCACGCTGTCGATGACGATGTCGCCCTTGGTGGTCGCATCGAGGCCGGCGATCATCCGCAGCAGCGTGGACTTGCCGCAGCCCGACGGGCCGACGAAGACAACGAACTCGCCGTTCTTCACGTCGAGCTCGACGCCTTTCAGAACTTCGTAGTCGCCATAGAATTTTTGAACTTTATTGAGCTGAAGCTGTCCCAAAAATCTGTCTCCGGTCCCGGCCTTGAACGCGCATGAAGTTGGTCGGTGAGGATCGCGGCCGCGAGGGCCGCGATCCCCGTTTCGAGGCTTACTTGAAGGCTTCGATTTCGCCGGCAGCCTTCTTGAGGGCGGCTTCCGGTTCTGCCTTGCCGGTGACGACGGACTGGACCATCTCGATCATCGAGTTCTGGAAGCCCTTGTAATCGGTGAAGAGCGGCTCCGGACCACCGTAATCGATACCCTCGATGAACGGCTTCCAGAAGGGATCCTTGGCAACGAACTCGTCGACCTTCTTGGACGGACGCAGCGGGGTGAGGCCAGCGCCGCCCTGCAGTTCGTATTCGCCCTGGATATCGGGAGAGGTGATGTACTTGGCGAATTCGGTCGCCTTTTCTTCGACGCCCGAGCCCTTGAAGATCGCAAGGCTGTCGGTGATCAGCAGCGTGCCGGCGCCCTTGGCATCCGGACCAAGCGGCAGCGTCGCAACGCCCCAGTTGATCTTGGTGTCCTTCAGGCGGTAGGCAGCGCCGGAGCCGGCCTGGATCATCGCGACCTTGCCGTCGAGGAAGATGGCGCGGACTTCGTTCTGTTCGTATGCCGTCGGGCCTTCTTCGGCATAAGCGGCGATATCCTTGTAGGCCTTCAGGGCCGCGAGGATCTGCGGGCTGTCGAGGGTCACCTTGCCTTCGGCATCGGTGACGGCGCCGTTATTCGTATAAACCCAATGCATGAACTGGTGCATCGTGTTGTCGAAGGTCTTGGCCGAGAGACCGAAGCCCGGAACGCCGGTCTTTTCCTTGATGGTCTTTGCCATCTCGATTTCTTCGGCCCAGGTCTTCGGCGGCTTCTCGGGGTCGAGACCGGCCTGCTTGAAGAGATCCTTGTTCCAATAGAGGGCCTTGGTCGAGAAGGCGATCGGAACGCCCCACTGGTTGCCGTCGAAGGTGACGGTGTCGACGATGTGCGGGTAGTAACCCTTCTTCTCGTCGTCACTCATCGGAACCGGAACGATCAGGTCGTTCTGCGCGAATTCCTTCAGGGTGCGCGAGCCGACATAGGCCATGGCGACGGGGGTGCCGGCGGCCGCCAGCGTCGTTGCCTTGTCCTGGCACTGCGCCCAGCCGACGACTTCGGGGGCGACCTTCCAGCCTTCGTTCTTGGATTCCCATTCCTTGATGTATTTGGTGTGGATCGGGTCGATCGTGTCGCCGCAATAGATCCAGCTGATTTCCTTGTCGGCTGCCTGGGCAGTGACCGCGGTCAGTGCCGTCGAACCGAGCAAGGCGAGCGCCATTAGGCCTGTCTTGATGGTAGTGTTCACGTCGTGACTCCCATTCTCGTTGTTAGCTGTTCACTCTTTTCTTGGTCTTATTGTTTCACCGCACCGGCGGTCAGGCCGCCGACAAGGTAGCGCTGAAGGAAGAAGATGACGACCATCGCCGGCGCGATGCCGACGAAGGAGGCCGCCATCAGTTCGTTCCAGATGACCTCCTGCTTTCCGAAGTAAGCGAAGAGTCCCACCGGCAGGGGCATGTATTCAGTCTTCGAGTTGAAGGTCAGCGCGAAGATGAACTGCTGGGCATAGGCGCCGATGAAGGTGGTAATCGCGACGACGATAATCCCCGGCATCGCAATGGGCAGAATGACGCGGCGGAGCGTATAGAAATGGCTGGCGCCATCCATATAGGCCGCTTCGTTGAGTTCCTGGGGAATGCGGATCATGTAGGTGCGCAGAAGCCAGATCGCCGACGGGATCAGGAAGGCGACACCCGGCACGATCATGGCGAAATAGGTGTTGAGCACGCCCATCGTGCGCATCAGGCGGAAAAGCGGAATGAGCAGCACGGCGCCGGAGAACATGTTCACCGTCAGGAAGGCGCCGAGCAGGATGCCCATGCCGCGGAATTCGAACTTCGCGAAGGCATAGGATGCCGGGATGACTAGGCAGAGCACGATGACAGTCACGATGATCGAGATGAAGAAGGAGTTGAAGATATAGCGCCCGAAGCCCGGCACGCTGATCCACATCGTCCTGTAGGCCTCGAACGAGCCGTTCTCCGGCCAGAAGCGGTATGGCGAGGAGAAGAGCTGACTGAGCGGCTTCAAGGACACCAGGAAGCCTTCGACGAAAGGCGACAGCACGAAGAAGAGAAACAGCGCGATGCCGCAATAGATGAGGATGATTTCCCACCAGCTGTAGCGATCGATCATGGGACGGCTGCTCATGCGCGCTTCTCCGGGTTGAGGCGGCGGGTGACGCGGAAATAGGCGAAGCAGAAGAGCGACAGGAAGATGCAGATCAGCACGGCGCGGGCCGCACCTTCACCGTATTTCTTCGAGCCGATTGCCGTCTGATAGGTGTCGATGATCATCGTCGTCGTTTCACCGCTCGGACCGCCCTGCGTCAGAATCCAGATGATGTCGAAGGAATTGAAGGTCGCGATCAGCGACAGCATCGACATGGTGATGATGGCGGGAACCATCAGCGGCAGCGTGATGCGGCGGAAGCGGTACATGCGGCCGGCGCCGTCGGTCCAGGCGGCCTCATAGAGATCCTTCGGGATCGACTGAATGGCGGCGAGGAAGTAGATCGTCACCAGCGGCACGCCGATCCAGACGTCGGTCACGATCGTCGCCCAGAAGGCGGTGCTGCCATAGGCGAGGAAGGCGACTGGGCCATCAACCAGGCCGAAGCGCTGCAGCAGGCCAGAGATCATCCCGAACTGGCCGTTATACATCCAGCCCCACATGAAGATGCCGATCGCCATCGGCACGATCCATGGCGGCATGGTCAGCAGCCGGAACAGCGAGCGGCCGGGCACGGCGGCATTCAGCATGACAGCGCCGAACGTGCCGATGATCATCTTCAGGGCGACCGAAAAGAACGTCCAGATGAAGGTGCGCAGAATGACTTCCGCAAAGGTGGAATTGAAGATCTTCTCGTAATTGACCCAGCCGACCCAGTTCGTGACCTTACGCAGCGATGCGTCCGTGAACGACAGGATGAATGTGTCGACCAGCGGATAGGCAACGATTGCCAGGACGTAAAGGACTGCCGGAAGGAGAAGGATCCAGGCGAAGATGACGGCACTTTTCTGAGCACTCATCTTGCCGCCTCCCTCAAGCCGCTCTGGCGTGTAGCGCCTCGTCGAACCTGTCCCAGACGGGACGAAGGTCGATGACGGCCTTCTTCATGCGGGCCTCATCCATGGCAAGCGCCAGGATGCCGGCCTCCAGAGCATTGAGCGTCGAGACCGGAAGCTCGGACCCGGTGCGCACGCTCTCCAGGATATCGGCCGCCATCTGCTCGTCGGCGCCGTAATGCTGGGAGAGTTCGGTCGCGGCATATTTCGTCTCGACGACCTTCTTGCCAGTCAGCTGCTCGTGGACATCGAGATAGCCACGGACGAAGTCGCCTTCGGCCATGCCGCGCGACCCCATGATCGCGAAACGGCGGAACTGGTCGGGAACGTTCAGGTTCGTATGGAAATTCATACCGACGCCATTGGCATATTCGACGATTGCCACCTGGTAGTCGATGATGTCGGCATCGCTGTCGAACACCTTGTCGGAGCCCATCCAGCCGCTCGGCTTGCGATGGAAGAGTTCGAGATCGTTGATGCCTTCGCGGGCCGGGTCGTTGGCGGGAATGAAACTCTTGCGGCCGCCGAAGCTTGCGACGCGCTCGGGACGAGCGCCGACGACGCCATTGTAGAGGTCGAGGTCATGGCAGCACTTTTCCAGCATGAAGCTGCCGGAATAGCGCTCGTAGCGGCGCCAGTCGCGCATGAAGAAGGCGCCGTGATAGGGCTCGATATGCTCGGATGCCTCGATCGAGACGATCTGGCCGAGCTTGCCTTCGGCCTGGATGGCGCGCAGGTCCTTGTAGAGCGGCGAGTAGCGCAGCACGAGGCCGACCATCAGCCGCTCATGGCCGAATTTCGCCATCAGGTGGGCGAGCTCGATGCTCTCGGCGATCGTCGTGACGATCGGCTTTTCGCAGAAAACCTTCAGGCCGGATTCGAGGCCGAGGCGGATGTGGTCGAGATGCATGTGGTTGGGAGAGCCGATCATCAGGAGATCGAGCTTTTCGGAGGCCAGCAGTTCCTGCGGCGTGCCATAGGCCTTGCCGACCGAAATGCCCTTTTCCGTCAGTCCCGGAAGACCCGCGGGCTCCGGATCGACATAGCCGACGATTTCGAAGCTGCTGTCGATAGCCGTAAAGACATGGCCGAGGTAGCCGAGCCGGAATCCCAGCCCTATGATTCCCACTTTCATCCCGATGACGTTCCCAATTTCGTAATTTATTTTCTTCAAGTTGGGACAAAAATCAGAGGCCGTCAACCGAAAACGGGCCTGAAAGCGCATTGATGAAATTAATTTTCATAATATACGGGATAAGCGCGTTTTTGGGCATATCCGCGCAAGCAAAGCAGGCACCCGATGAAAACGGCTGCCGCTGGCGTCATGAAACTGGTTTCGTTCCGTGGAACCAGTTGGCTGCTCCACTTTTGGGGCGGGGCGGCGGCCTCTGAAGCCTATTGGTCGAGGTAGCGCTCGGTCAATCGCGCCCACAGGGCAGCACCCGCCACCAGGCTTTCATCTGCGAAGTCGTATTTGGCGCTGTGCAGGATGGCCGAGTTGACGCCGTTGCCGAGGCGCAGGAAGGCGCCGGGCTTATGTTCGAGGAAGTGCGAGAAGTCTTCACTCCCGGGGATCAGGGCGCAGGTCGTCACCTTGTCGGCGCCGACGAGCTCTTCGGCGACCTTCCAGGCAAATTCCGTCTCCGCCTCGGAATTGACGACGACAGGGTGGCCGTGGACGTAGTCGATCTCCACCGTGGCGCCGAAGCCGTCGACGACGGACTCCGTCAGCTTACGGACGCGGGCCTCCAAGAGTTCGCGGGTCTTCGGATCGAAGGACCGGACGGTGATCAGCAGTTTGGCGCTTTCAGGAATGACGTTCGAAACCTCGCCGCTATGGATCGCGCCGACGGTGACGACAGCCGTCTGGGTCGGGTCGACGCTGCGCGAGACGATGGTCTGCAGCGCGACGACGAGGTGGCAGGCGACGACGACGGGGTCGATCGTCAGGTGCGGGCGTGAGGCATGGCCACCCTTGCCGGTGATGGTGATCTCGGCGGTATCGGCGGCTGCCATCAGCGGGCCGGCGCGCATCAGGAACGTGCCCTCGGGCGCGCCCGGATGATTATGCAGACCGTAGATGACGTCGAAGGGAAAGCGTTCGAACAGGCCGTCGGCGATCATTGCCGGAGCGCCGCTGACGGCACCCGCTTCCTCTGCCGGCTGGAAGATCAGCGTCACCGTGCCGTTGAAGCGGCGGGTACGGGCCAGATATTCGGCGGCGCCGAGAAGAATGGTCGTATGGCCGTCGTGGCCGCAGGCATGCATCTTGCCGGAAACCTTGCTGGCATAATCGAGGCCGGTCTGCTCGGCGATCGGCAGCGCGTCCATGTCGGCGCGGATGGCGATGCTCTTCTTGCCGCTGCCGGCCGTCATGCGGGCGACGACACCGTGGCCGCCGACATTGCGCGTCACGTCATAGCCCCAGGCCTCGAGCTTTTCGGCGACAAGGCGTGCGGTTTCGGCTTCTTCGAAGGAGAGTTCGGGATTGGCGTGAAGGTGGCGGCGGGTCGCCGTCAGCTCCGCCTTCATCGGTTCGAGATCCGAGAGGCTGGCGAAATCGTTCTTGAGGGTCATGGCCGTTCCGGTCTTGCGGGAGTGCGGCCGCTGCCGCCAGGGCGGCAAGCGGCGCGCATCATTTCGGGAGGAGAATTGCCGCGCTCAGATAAAGCGCGACAGGAAGCTTCGGGTGCGGGGGTGCTGCGGATTGCCGAGCACATCTTCGGGCTTGCCCTGTTCGACGACCTTGCCGCCATCCATGAACACGACGCGGTCGGCCGCTTCGCGGGCAAAGCCGATCTCGTGGGTGACGACGATCATCGTCAGGCCCTGATTGGCGAGGTCGCGCATGGTGGCGAGCACTTCGCCGACGAGTTCCGGATCGAGCGCCGAGGTCGGCTCGTCGAAGAGCATCAGCTTCGGCTTGATGGCGAGCGCCCGGGCGATGGCGACGCGCTGTTGCTGGCCGCCGGAGAGCTGGCGCGGATAGTTGTCCGCCTTGGCCGAGAGGCCGACGCGTTCCAGCAGGCGCTTGGCATTCTCGGTCGCTTCCTTGCGGCTTTCGCCGTGGATGCCGACGGGTGCCTCGACGATGTTCTGCAGCGCCGTCATATGCGGGTAGAGGTTGAACTGCTGGAACACCATGCCGATCTTCCGGCGCTGGAGCGCGACGGCATGATTGGAGAGCTGCACCAGCTTGCCCTTGCGGAAGCTGTAGCCGATCTGCTCGCCATCCACCTCGATCGATCCCTGATTGATGGTCTCAAGGCGGTTGATACAGCGCAGGAAGGTCGACTTGCCGGAGCCCGACGGTCCCAGGATGACGACGACTTCGCCGGGGGCGACGTCGAGGTCGATACCCTTCAGCACTTCGAGCTGATCGAAGGACTTGTGGACGTTTCTGGCGCGCACGAGCGGCTCGATGGTCGCGATCGCGTTCATTGGCTCACCTCCTGTGCGGCAGCAAGAGCCGGTGCCGGCACGGCGGCGTCCTTCGCGGCCCTGGGGGCGCCGGTGCGGCGGTCGCCACGGCTGTAGTAGCGCTCGATGTAGCTCTGGCCGACATTCAGGACCGAGGTGATGAGCAGGTACCATATGACGGCGACGAGCAGCATCGGGATGACTTCGAAGGTGCGGTTGTAGATCGACTGGACCGAATAGAGCAGGTCGGCCATGGCGATGACGCTGACAAGCGAGGTCGCCTTGATCATGCTGATCAGCTGGTTGCCGGTCGGCGGAACGATCGAGCGCATCGCCTGCGGAATGATGATGCGGCGCAGCGCCCTTGCCCGGGTCATGCCGAAGGCTTCGGCAGTCTCGAACTGGCCCTTGTCGACCGAAAGCAGGCCGCCGCGGATGATCTCGGCCATATAGGCTGCTTCATTGAGGGCGAGACCGGCGATCGCGGCGGTCATCGGACTGATGACGGAATTCGTGTCCCAGCTGACGAAGGTCGGCCCGAAGAACGGGATGCCGATCGACAGCGTCGGGAAGAGGGTCGAGAGGTTGTACCAGAAGATCAGCTGCACCAGAAGCGGCGTGCCGCGGAAGAACCAGATGAAGAGCGATGCGAGAGAGTTGGCAAGGCCGTCCTTCGACAGGCGGGCGATGGCAAGCAGCAGGCCGAGGATGACGCCGATGATCATCGCCACTACGGTCAGGCCAAGCGACACATAGAGACCGCTGATGACGACCGGATCGAAGAAATACTGGGCGACGACGGGCCAGCCGAAATTTTCGTTTCCGGCGATCGACCAGGCAAAGTAGGCGGCAATTGCCAGGACGATGACCCAGGCCGCCACGCGGCCGGTGGGGAAGGGCTTGTGGGCATGCGCCACATCCCGAGCTGCCGCATCGCCGGGTGGCGATGCGGTGTTCTTGATATCAGTGCTCATTTCGGCAACGTCCCGCCGAGGTTGATGCCCGGCTCCTTGATCATGTTGTTCTCGAGGCCCCACTTCTTCATGATGGCCGCATAGGTGCCATTATCGATCAGAACCTTGACCGCGTCACGCAGAACGGGGCCGAGCGGGGAACCCTTGGGAACGACGGCGCCCTGATAGAGCGCTTCGAAGCCGTTCTTCTGGCCGACACCCGTGAGTTCCAGCTGGCCATTGGCCTGCGATACGAAATAGGTGAGCGGTGCCTGGGAGGAGAAGAAGGCGTCCGAACGCTTGGAGCGGACCGCCAGGATCGAGCTCGGCTGGTCGGTGAAGGACTGCACTTCGATCGGGTCCTTGCCGTCGGTCTTGCACTTCTCGGCCTGGACCTGGATGACCTTTTCGGCCGAGCCGCCGGCCATGACAGCAATGCGGTTGCCACAGGCACTGTCGAGCGAGGTGATCGCCTTCGGATTGCCCTTCTGAACGGCGAAGACGACGAATTCCTGAACCCAGTCGACGAAGTCGTTGGCCTCTTCGCGGCTCTTGAAATCGCCGACGGGGCCGAAGGCGAACTGGTAGCGGCCAGAATTGACGCCAGCAAGGAGGGCGGGAAGGCCGCCGACCGTTTCATGCTCGATCGTGACGCCGAGGATCTGGCCGAGCGCGTCGGTCAGATCGGCGCTGGCGCCGGTCATCTCGGTGCCGGTGACGATTTCATAGGGAGGGAAGGAGCCGTTATTGACGGAGATCATCTTGCCAGCCGTGCGGATCGCCTCTGGCAGCTTCGCCTTCAGCTCCTCGTTGACCGAAAGCTTCGGCAGATCCTGCGCCAGGGCCGCTCCGGAGAGCATGACGCCGGCGAGCGCAAGAGTGGTCATTTTCTTCAATTGCATGGTCATTCCCCTTTTTGATTTGATATTCTCGGGTGTCAGGCGGCGGCAGCTACCGGTCTGCCGTCAATGTCGAGTGGAAAGAGTTCTTCCGGCGTCATCAGCCGCGGCAGGATGCCCTGGGCATGAAGCTCTCCGGCGAAATCGGCGATCATCTTGCGGTTGGGCGCAAAGCCGCTTGCATCCCAGCCTTCGGGCAGTTCGGCGGCGCATTTCAGAAGCTCGTCGAACATGAAGGGCGTCGTCTCGGCATATTTGCGCCGCTTGGAGAGCCACATGCGCTGCGATTCATCGATCAGGCGGCTGAGTTCTTCGATCACCCAGGGATGCTCGGCGGCGATCTCCGACTTGATGCCGATCAGGTGCATACCGGGTACATAGCCCACCTCGTCGAAATAGCGACGCTCGGCGCCCCGGAAGTCCGAAAGAAGCTGGCGGAAGGGCGAGCCGCTGGCGAAATAGCCGTCGGGCATGAAGGGGGTGAAGATCGCGTCGAGCGCGCCTTCCTTGAGCAGATCGACCATCGGGCGCTCGCCGGGAGCGGCTTCGATGCGCCCAGCGCGGCCGAAGCCGTCGAGGCGGTCGACGATCGGATGCGCCTCGGTCAGGCGTCCCGCATACCACATGGCATCCTCGACGCCGACGCCTTCGCGGCGCACGGCGGCGCGCGTCCAGGTATTGCCGGAGTCGCGCCAGCCGGTGACGCCGATGCGCTTGCCGGCGAGATCGCCGAGTTCGCGCAGCTCGCTGTCCTTGGTCGTGACGATGCAGCGATGGCGGAAGCCGCGCATGATGAAGTTCGGAATGCCGACGACGCTCTCGTCGCCGTCGATGCGTAGCTGCGTGTAGCGGCTGAAGGACATTTCGGCGGCGTCATAGCTGTCGCTCTTGCCGACATGCGAAAGCAGCGTGCCGACGCGATCGACCTTGATGTCGAGCTTTGGCGAGGAAACGTCACCGAGAACCAGCGGCGTCATGTAGTCCCAGTCACGAAGGGCGAGGCGTAAGGTCAGGGCCATGTGCATCTACTCTTAAAAAGCTTGTGTTCATGATCGATAAATGTTCAAAATACATTGATCAAATGTTATTACGTTATTGAACATTAAAAATGGCGCGAAAATGAGCGAAATACGGGACGCAAACTGGTTTGCTGAAAAATTGAACGATCGTACGATTCGCGGAATCGCGATTGAAACCAGTGCCTTGATCCGGGCCGGCGCGCTGCCTGTCGGAACCAAATTGCCGCCGATCCGCGATCTCGCCTTCGCGCTCGGGATCAGCCCCGCAACGATCTCCGAGGCCTGGAGCGAGCTGCGGCGGCAGAAAATCATCAGCGGCCGCGGCCGCAACGGCACCTGGGTCAGCGGCGACCGCTTCATTGCCAAGCCGGAACGCCTGGCAAGCGTCGGCGATTATGGTGAGGGCGTGCTGGACCTCACGGCGGCTGTGCCCGATGTCCGCTTGCTGCCGAAGCTTGCCGAAGCCATGGCCTATGGCGCCTCGGCCGAGAACCTGAACAGTTACGAGCGCAGCCGCATCCTGCCGGAGCTGGAAGAGGCGGTCAGGCGTTCATGGCCCTACGAGCCGGAAGCCTTTCTCGCGACCAATGGCGGCTATAATGCCGTCTATACGCTGATCCATGCCTTGGTGACGCCGGGGGCCTCGGTGGCGATCGAGGTTCCCACAGGCATGCGACTGCTCGACATCCTGGAAGACCGCGGCGTGCGCATCCTGCCGGTCCAATGCGATGGCGAGGGGCCGGTTCCGGCGTCACTGGAAGCGGCGATGCGGCTGCGCCCGGCAGCCTTCATCTTCCAGCCTCGCATCCATTCCGTCACAGGCCAGAGTGTCAGCGCCGAGCGGATGGAGGCACTGGCGGCGATCCTGAAAGATAGCGATACGCTGATCGTCGAGGACGACGGCGTTGCCGATATTTCGTCGGCGCCGCGCCATTCGCTGGGCTCGCTCTATCCGGATCGCGTCATCCACATCCTGTCCTTCTCGAAGACCCATGGCCCGGATCTCCGGCTCGCGGTGCTCTCCGGCTCTCGGGCGATGATCGAGCAGATCCAGTCCTACCGCGCCTTCAGCGCCGGCTGGACCAGCCGCATCCTGCAATCCGCGGCCGCCTGGCTGCTTCGCGATCCCGCAACCGGCGAAACGCTGGAGCGGGCGCGCGACATCTACATCAAGCGCCGCGCCGACCTGATCAATGCGCTTGGCGAGCGCGGGGTCGAGGCGGCCCATGGGGGCGGATTATGTGCATGGGTGCCGGTTTCCTCGGAACCGTTTGCTCTGGTGACGCTCGCCGCCCGCGGCATCGCGGTTCATCCGGGCGCGAAGTTCTCGGTCCTGCCGAGCAGCCACCTGCGCGTTGCGACCGCCAACCTGACGGACCGTTGCCAGGAGGTTGCCGACGGCATCGCGCTCGCGGCCGTTCACCAGTGAGGAAGGATTATTCGCCGGCGGAGCGGCCGGTCGCCAGTTCCATCTTGCGCAGGCAGTCGTCATTGCCGGCAAAGCGGAAGATGCCGTAGACGGCGAGGCCGAGCTCGTCGCTGCCCGATATCGTAAGGCTGGCGGACTCGGCGTTGCCGAAGCGCAGCGAGAGGTCGTTCCACTGGTCGAAGATCTGCCGGTCTTCGCTGATGATCGCCTCTTCGAACTGCCGGTTGTCGCGGAATTCGTTGCTGGTGGCGTGATCGACCGTTTCGTCGGGTTTGCCGAGCTGCTGGCTCATCAGCGCATAGGCCTTGCCGAACAGCGCGCGGGTTTTCTTTCCGTCGCTGTCTTCGGCGATATAGGAGGAGACCGCCGAGATGTTGCAGATCCCGGTGCCCTTCACATAGGCGAGGATATATTCGCTGAAGAGGTCGCTCGCCTCCGGCGCGCCCTTGCAGACATATTGTCCGGTCGCGTCGCTGGTGCTGCTGCCGCCGCCATCGATTGCCTCGCAGCCGAGCGTTGAGGGGCGCATATCCTGCGATATGCCGAATGGCAGCATCGCCGGCGCCGTCTCCTGCGGAGCGGCGGCGGGTGCGACGATTGCTGCAGCAAGAGCAATCGGAAGCATGCCGAAATCGAAAGCCATCATGTCCTCGTCAGCGATTCCGCATCAGTCAATCGCATGCCGGGCACGCGATTTCTACCGTTTGGAAAACGCAGCTGTGGACAAGCCCGTTCCTTCACGATTGCGCATCGGCCGGTAACATAGCCGCAGCAAAGCCTTAGCGGACGGGGAGCATCATGCGCCGGGCGGCCTGCTTGCCGCCCGCGTCGAGGTCGATAAGAGCGCCGGCTGGACTAGCGGGCAGCCTTCAGCCGGAAGCGGGCTTCCAGGTGATTCCAGCCGCGGCGCAGCAGCTCGACGATGATGATGTAGACGATCGCCGCGGCAATATAGAGCTGGAAATCATAGGTGCGCTGGAAGGCAAAGCGCGTGGCACCGAGCAGGTCATAGACGGTGACGACGCTGGCGACCGCGCTGCCTTTCAGCACCAGCACCACTTCGTTGCCGAAGCCGCGCAGGCCGTGGCGGATCGCTTGTGGCACGACGACGAGGAAGGTCGCCAGGAACGGCCTCAGCGCCAGCGCTTTCGCGGCTTCCATCTGCCCGCGCGGAACGGCAAGCACGGCGCCGCGGAAGATTTCCGACTGGTAGGCGGCGGTGTTGAGGCTGAAGGTCAGGAGCACGCAGAATTGCGGCTCGCGGAACAGCTGCCAGAGGCCGAGCGCCTGCAGTTCGGGCCGGAATTGTCCGGAACCGTAATAGACCAGGAAGACCTGGGCGAGCAGCGGCGTGCCGCGCACCGCATAGGAATAGGCGAAGGCCGCAGCCCGCACCGCCTTCGGGCCGGACAGCCTGGCCCAGGTCAGCAGCGCGGCGAGGACGGCGCCGAGCGTGATGGAAATGACCGTCAGCTCGATGGTGACGAGCAGGCCGGAAAACAGGCGTCCGCCATATTGCTGGAAAACGTCGAGATCGATCATCGCGCATGCCCCCAGCCGCGGTTGGCATAGCGTTCGAGCGCAATCAGCACCGTGCTCGAGAGCATCGTCAGCAGCAGGTAGATCGTGCAGGCGGCGGCATAGAACAGAAAGGGCTGCTTGGTCTGGCCCGAAGCCAGATAGGCCTGGCGCAGGATGTCGTCGAGCGCGATCACCGAGACCAGCGACGTTTCCTTCAGCAGCGCCAGCCAGCAGTTGCCGAGACCGGGCAGGGCCGGGCGCAGCAGCTGCGGGAAGATCACCTTGAGAAACAGCGGAAAAGGTTTCAGGCCGAGGCTGAGACCGGCTTCGATCTGGCCGCGGTCGATACCGCGCAGTGCGCCGAGCAGCACTTCGCTGGAATAGGCGGCAAAGACCGCGCCGAGCGCGATGACACCGGCGATGAACGGGCTGAGTTCGAGATTGACGCTATAGCCCATCCATTCGCCGATGGTGCGGATGGCGATCGACGAACCGTAATAGATGAGCAGCAGCGTCAGCAGTTCGGGCAGGCCGCGGAAGGCTGTCGTGAAGCCTTCGCCGATTGCCCGCAGCAGCTTGCTGCGGGCGTTCTTCATCAGGGCAAGGCCAAGCCCGAGGGCAAAGCCGAACGGCAGGGTGGTCAGTGCCAGCTCGATCGTCAGCAATGTGCCGGCGAGGAGCTGGCCGCCCCAGCCATTCGCGCCAAATCCAAGGGTTTCCATGGCCTCTTCGTCTCCGGGCGCGACGGCTTAGTAGATCGAGAAGGGGAAGTACTTCGCGTTGATCGTCTTGTAGGTGCCGTCGGCAACGATATTGGCGAGCGCCTTGTTCAGCTTGGCCTGCAGGTCCGGTTCGGCCTGGCGGATGCCGATACCGACGCCGTCGCCGAGATAGTGCGAGTCCTTGATGTCGTTGCCGGCGAGCTGGCAGCAGTCGTTGCCCGACTTCTTGAACCACTCGGTCAGCGTGATCTTGTCGGCCATGACGGCATCGACGCGGCCGGCGACGAGGTCGAGCAGGGCTTCGTCGACGGTGCCGTACTGGCGCACGTCGGCATCCTTGTACTTGTCTTCGATCAGCGTCGAGAAGGTCGAGGAGGACTGGACGCCGAGCGTCTTGCCCTTCAGGTCGTCAGGCGTGTTGCCTGCGAGGGGAGCGGACTTCAGAACCGCGAGCGCACCGGCCGTGTGGTAATAGGGGTCGGTGAAGGCGATCTTCTTCTTGCGCTCTTCGGTGATCGACATCGAAGCGACGATCGCGTCGTAGTGATGGGCGAGCAGGCCCGGAATGATGCCGTCCCAATCCTGGGCGACGATCTTGCACTCGACCTTCATGTTGTCGCAGAGCGCCTTGGCGATATCGACGTCGAAGCCGGCGAGCGTGCCGTCGGCCTGCTTGAAGTTGAAGGGCGGGTAGGCGCCTTCGGTGGCGATGGTCAGCTTTTCCTGAGCGAAGGCGGAGGATGCCGAAAGGCCGAGCAGGCCGAGTGCGGCGAAAGCGGCCGCAGCGATAGTTCTATTCATGTCTCAGTTCCCTTTATCTTTATGAGGTGGTTGCCAAAGGCCGGCCGGCGGGGGCGCCGGATAGCCTCAAATTTCCTCCTGGAGCGCCTTGGCTCCCGGAGAATTCCTGCCGCTCTTCTTGTCTCTCAGATCCTTGAGATGCTTGTAGAGCGTCGCTCTCGACATCCTCAGCACCTCGGCGATGTACGGGGTGGCGTTGCGGATCGAGAACAGTCCCTGATTGTCGAGAATGGAGACGAGCTCGCTGAGATCGTCCTTGCTGAGGCCGGCTTCCGTCAGGTGCCGCTCGCGCAGATAGGCGTCGATCGTGGCGCTGACGACCTCTTTCCAGTCGCTCTTGAACAGCGCTTCCGGCGGTTCGGAAGGCGGCGAGAACTGGATGAGGTTGCGGATGAACTCGACCGCGCCCTCGAACACCGAAATATCGAGGTTGATGCAGAGCAGCCCGACCGGCCGGTTGGCGTGGTCGCGCAGCACCGCGGTGACCGAGCGCAGCTGGCGGCGGTCCCAATTGGTCTTGCGATAGGGGCCGATGACGGAGGAGTCGATCGAGATCGCCACTTCCACATCGGTCATCGAGGAGTCCCCCGGCCGGCGCTTGGAAAAGGCGTTGGCGATAAAGGCGATGTTGCCGGTCGCAAGGTCGTGCAGCACGACTTCGGCATGCGGCTGCAGCAGCGTCGCAATCGCCTGGCAAACGGGAACGTATGGCTTCAGAACTTCCTTCATGCTTAACGATTACGCCCTGTAAGACATTTTGTCAAACAAGACATATTGTCTCAAATCTCGTCCGGGTATAGGAAGTGTTCAGGGAGGAAGTGGATTGCGTGCCGTTAGCTGCGAAATCGCTACTTAAGGCTGGATTTCATAGCATTTGACGTCGCGGAACCGCCTTTTCTCGAGCAGAGGTTGAGGATGCAGACGCAGTGTCTCCCCATGGATTTTTTGTCTAGTCTTCGGCCCGCTGAGACGATCGCCCGTCAGCATTCAAGAATGGAGTTTTATGTGAGCATTTCTGAGACCATCGAAGCGGCAGAACGCCGCATCCGCCCTTACGCACGCGAAACGCTGCTGGAGGCATCGCCGACTTTCTCGGACAAGATCGGCCAGGAAGTTCTGCTGAAACTCGAAAACCTGCAGCACACCGGATCCTTCAAGCTGCGCGGCGCGCTGAACAAAATCCTCGCCATGGGCGACGAGGCGGCAAAGACCAAGGTGGTCACCGCTTCCTCCGGCAATCACGGTGCGGCCGTCGCTTACGCGCTGCGCGTCATCGGCGGCAATGGCCTGGTCTTCGTTCCCGAGGGCGCCTCGCCGTCGAAGGTTGCCAACATCCGCAAGCTCGGCGCCGAAGTCGCCTTCTACGGCGATGACAGTATCGACACGGAAATCCATGCCCGCGCCTATGCCAAGGAGCATGGCTGCCTCTACGTTCCGCCGTACAACGACTATGAGGTCATGCGCGGCCAGGGCACGATCGGCGTCGAGCTGATGCGCCAGAGCGCCGGTCAGCCGATCGACAATCTTTTCGTCTCCGTCGGCGGCGGTGGCCTGATCGGCGGCATTGCCGCCTATATGAAGGCAGTCTCGCCGAAGACCCGCATCATCGGCTGCTCGCCCGCGAATTCCTGCGTCATGGCGCGCTCGGTCGAGGCCGGTTCCGTTCTCGACCTGCCGTCTGAGGATACGCTTTCGGACGGCACGGCCGGCGGCCTGGAATCCGATACGATCACCTTCCCCTTCTGCCGTGATCTGGTGGATCACTGGGTCGACGTTTCCGAAGACGAGATCGCCGAGGCGATGCGCACCTTCATCGACGGCCACCACATGCTGCTCGAAGGCGCCGGCGGCGTGGCGCTGGCCGGTCTCTGCAAGGTCGCTCCCGAGTGGACCCGTGGCCGTTCTGTCGCCGTCATCTGCGGCGCCAATGTCAGCCGCGATGTCCTGAGGAGCGTCATTTGACCTCCTCCGCCCGTCTTTTCTCGCTCGAGGAAATCCGCAGCCGCCTGACGGCGATCAATCCGGTCGTCTGTGTCGAGGAAGCGTTCCGCGCCTTCTCGGCAGGCAATGCGATTGTTCCGGCTCCGGGCGAGCTGATCTTCGATAATCCGCCCGGCGATGTGCACATCAAGTATGGCTATATCGGCGGCGGCGAATTCTATGTCGTCAAGATCGCCTCGGGTTTCTACGAAAACCCGCGCCATGGCCTGCCGAGCAGCAACGGCTTGATGCTCGCCTTCGAGCGCCAGACCGGGGCGCTTGCCGCCATTCTCGACGATCGCGGTCACCTGACGGATATCCGCACGGCAGCCGCCGGTGCGGTCGCGGCTAAATATCTGGCGCCCGCTGAGGTCGACACGATCGGCGTCATCGGCACCGGGATGCAGGCCGAACTGCAGGTGAAATTCCTGCAGACGGTCCGCCCCTGCAAGAACGTGCTCGTCTGGGGCCGACGCAAGGAAGGCGCCGAAGCCTATGCCGAAAAAATGCGGCAGGACGGCTATTCGGTGACCGTTGCCGGAAGTGTCGAGGAGGTAGCCGAGCGCTGCCGGATCATCGTCACGACGACACCGAGCATCGTCCCGCATTTGCACGGCGCGATGATCCGCAAGGGCACGCATATCACTGCAATGGGCGCCGATACGCCGGAAAAGCGCGAGCTGCATGCCGATGTGTTTTCGGCGGCCGACATGGTCGTCGTCGACAGCCGCGTCCAGGGATCGCTTCGCGGCGATCTGAAGGGCGCGCTCGATGCCGGTACGGTGGATATCGGCCGCGTCAGCGAACTCGGCCAGATCATTGCCGGCGATGCCAAGGCGCGCTCCGGCGCCGACCAGGTGACGATTGCCTCGCTCACCGGTCTTGCCGTGCAGGACGTGGCGATCGCCTCGGCAGTGATTGCGGGAGACGCGTGATGTCACGCATGCAGGCGGTGGTTTTCGGGAGTGAGTGCCGTGCTTGAGTTGATTGCAGATGCCTTTCCGGCCCTGAAGGCGATGCGCCACGAGATGCATAGGCATCCGGAGCTGTCGCTGGAGGAAGAATGGACGGCGGCCTTCGTTGCCGATCGCCTTCGCGAGCTCGGCATCGAGGTTCATACCGGCATCGGCGGCCATAGCGTCGTCGGTGTCATCCATGGTTCAGGACCCGGCCCGTCCGTGGCGCTGCGCGCCGATATGGATGCGCTGGCGATCCATGAACAGAGTGGTCTGCCCTATGCTTCAAAGACGACCGGCAAGATGCATGCCTGCGGCCATGACGGCCACACGGCGATCCTGATCGGCGCTGCGACGCATCTCGCCCGCACCCGTCAGTTCCGCGGCACTGTCTACCTGTTCTTCCAGCCCGCCGAGGAGCGCTACGGCGGCGCACAGATGATGATCGACGACGGGCTTCTCGCCCGCTTTCCGGCAGAACGCATCTTCGGCCTTCACAACTGGCCGGGCCTGCGGGCTGGTGCCGTCGTCGTCCATGATGGACCTGTGATGGCCGGAACCGGCGAATTCGAGGTCACCTTCACGGCGCGCGGCGGCCATGCGGCGATGCCGCATCTTACGGGCGACCCGATTTTGGCTGGTGGCCATTTCGTCACCGGTGTCCAGCAGATCGCGGCGCGCGCGATCGATCCCCTGAGCGCATCGGTCGTGACGATTGGTTCATTCCAGGGCGGTATCGCACAGAACATCATCCCGACGAAGACGGTGCTGACCGGCACGTTCCGTGCCTTCAGCCTCGATACGCTCAAGCTGATCCAGCGCCGTCTCGAAGAGATCGTCGGCTCCGCCGCCGCGATTGCCGGTGCGCAGGGTAACATCCGGTTCGACGACGGGCTTTGCCCGCCGGTTGTGAATACAAGGGCGGAAGGCAAGCTGATCCGCGACGTTGCCGCCGAACTCTTCGGCGAAAGCGAGCTCGAAAGCCTGCCGCCGACCATGGCGGGCGACGATTTCGGCGTCTTCCTGCAGCACTTGCCGGGTGCCTATATCTGGATCGGTAACGGCGAGACGGGCGAGGGCGCCGGCCTGCATCAGCCGGGTTACGACTTCAACGACGATATCCTGGTGCGCGGCGCAAGCCTTCTGGCGGCAACGGCAGAGCGGGCGCTGGCATGACGAGCGGAGGCGCAGCCATGGACGACCGCAGTTTCCTGGGTGACTTCTCGGCCGACTTTGCTTCGGCCCGCCACAAGTTCCGCGAGGCCTGCGCCGGTGCCGCAAGGCTCGACGCCTTCCCGCATCCGGGGAAGGGGCCGGATGGCGAGGAGCTCGCCACTGACGTCGCCTATTTTGGCCGCGCCGACGCGCCCTATCTCGTCGTCTCGGTCTCCGGCACGCATGGTGTCGAGGGCTGGGCCGGATCGGCCTGCCAGATCGGCTGGATTCGTGCTGGCATGGCGCTGCCCGACGATGTCGCGATGCTGCATATCCATGCCATCAATCCCTGGGGCATGGCCTGGGACCGCCGCCAGCAGGAAGACAATGTCGATCTCAACCGGCACTATGTCGACTTCGCCAACCCGCCTGCCAATCCCGACTATGCGGAACTCTACGAGCACGTCATGTGCCCCGAAGACGATGCCATCAGCCGCAGTGCCGCCGATGCGGCGCTTGCCGCCTATCGCGAGAAGCATGGCCGCCTGACCGCCGGCATGACGCTGCAAGGCGGCCAGTATTCCTTCCCGGATGCACCCTCCTATGGCGGTGCTGCGCCGGTCTGGAGCCGCAAGACGATCGACGAAATCTTCGCCCGCTATTGCGGCAAGGCGAAGCGCATCGCCGTCATCGATATCCACACTGGCTACGGCCCCTATGGCTACGGCATTCCGCTCTGGCACATGCCGGGCGGGCCGCAGCTCGACAAGGCGAACATCCTGTTCGGCCCGACCATCGAGGCGCCGCTTGCCGGCGATCGTGCCCATGAGGAATTCATCCAGCACGGCCATTTCTACGGCTATTGCGAAAGCCAGCTGCCGCATGCCGACGTGATCGCCATGTGCCTGGAATTCGGTGGCGAATGGCTGGCCGATGGCCAGCGCGCCCGGTTGGAGCGCAATGATGCGCTGCTTTGGCGCGATGCGGATCGCCTGTCCGGCGAAGCGCGCGCCGCCCGCCGACGCTGGCGCGATATCCACTGCCCCGACCGCGACGACTGGCGCGAAATGATCTGGTTCCGCGGGCGCCAAGTCTTCCGCGAGGTGGCTGAGCGCATCCGCCTCAATGACGAAACACCAATGCCGAAATGACCCCAGCATGACATTACGCATCATCGACCAGCCCATCGTCCGCGAATTGCTGACCATGCCCGTTTGCATCGGCCTCATGGAACAGGCCATGCAGGCGACCGCCAAGGGCGAGACACTGCAGCCGCCGCGCTGGATCATCGGCCTGCCCGGCGATCAGGGCCGCGGCTTCGGCCTGATGCCCGGCGCCATGAATGCGCCGGCAAGCTTCGGCGCCAAGCTCACCGCCGTCTATCCTGAAAATGGTGCCAAGGGCCTGCAGTCACATCGCGGCATCATCGCCCTCTTCGAGGCCGAAGGCGGCGCGCCGGTGGCGATCGTTCATGGCGGCGAGGTGACGGCGATCCGCACGGCTGCCGCGAGCGCGTTGGCGACCCGGCTTCTTGCGCGGCCGGATGCCGGTGATCTGGCGATCCTCGGCTATGGCGAGCAGGCGCTGCAGCATCTGCGCGCCATGGCCGCCGTCCGCAAGCTCCGGCGCGTCCGCGTCTGGGGCCGCTCGGCCGAGCGTGCTGCGCATTTCGCCCGGGAAGGCCGGGAAGCCGTCGATTGCGAGATCGAGATTGCCCCGACCGTCGAAGCGGCCGTCGCAGGCGCGAGCCTGATCTGCACGGTAACAGGGGCGGCCGAACCGATCCTGGCAGGACGGATGATCAGCCCTGGAGCGCATGTCAACGTCGTCGGCTCGAGCGTTGCCGCAGCCCGCGAGATCGATGTCGATGCCGTCGAGAAGGCCCGGTTCTTCGTCGACTACAAGCCTTCGACCCTGCTGCAGGGCGGCGAGTTTCTCGCTGCCAAGCGCGAAGGGCGCGTCGGCGACGATCATATTCTTGCCGAGATCGGCGAGATCCTCACCGGCAGCAAGACCGGACGCCGGACGGACGATGAGATCACCATCTACAAATCGCTCGGCATCCCGGCCGAGGATCTCGTCTGCGCGCATTACCTTTATACAGCCGCTGCCGAGCGCGGGCTTGGCGCCAGCGTCGCTTTTTCATAATCAGGACGGAGAAGGATCATCATGAGCTTGCTCGCCGATATCGAACGCGCCCGCAGCGCCGTTCAGCCGCACATCCACCGCACGCCGCTCTGGCGCTCCACCACCCTGTCGAAGATGATCGGCGAGGAGGTCTATCTGAAGGCCGAGCTTCTGCAGAAGACCGGTTCCTACAAGCCGCGCGGCATGATCTGGGCGCTGATGTCGCTCTCCGATGCCGAGCGCGCTGCCGGTGCGATCACCTTCTCCGCCGGTAACGCGGCGCAGGGGCTTGCCTATGCCGGTGCAGTTCTCGGCGTGAAGACGGTCGTCATCATGGCGGCGACCGCCAACCCCACCAAGGTCCAGGCGACGAAGGACTACGGCGCGGAAGTGATCCTCCACGGCACGCCACAGGAAGCCGCGCAGTTCTGCCTCGATACGGCTAAGGAGCGCGGCCTCACCTATATCTCGTCCTATGACGACGACGCGCTGATGACCGGTCATGCCTCGCTCGGCTGCGAGATCTTCGAGGATCTGCCGGATGTTGGTACGATCTTCCTCGGCATGGGCGGCGGCGGCATGGCCGGTGGTCTCGCCAAGGCGGCGATCGCGCAGGACCGCGCCGTCGCGCTCTTCGGCATCGAGCCGGAGGGGGCGCCCGCCATGTATGAAAGCCTGAAGACCGGCAGCGCCGTTCGTCTTCCCGTCGTCAAGACCATCGCCGATGGCCTTGCGGCGCCGAGCGCGGGTGTGAAATGCTTCGAGCTGGTGCGCCAGCGTTTCGAGGATGTGCTGCTCGTCAATGACGAGCAGATCGTCGAGGCGATGAAGCTCCTGATGCAGCGCTGCAAGCTGATGCCGGAGCCTGCGGGTGCGGCGGCTCTTGCGGGCCTGCTTGCCAATCGCGACCGCGTGCGCGGCAAGGGCCCGGTGGTCTGCGTCGTCTCCGGCGGCAATGTCGATCTTGCCCTGCTCAAGCAGTGGCTCTGAAATAATCTCTAGGAAAAAGCATTATGCGTTTTGAAACTGATGTCAGGGAAAGCACGCTGGTCACCTTCGCCGCCGGCGAGGTGAAGGGCAGCGGCACGGTGCTGTTTGCCGGCGCCGGAGAAGACGGCAACACGCTCGTCGTCTGCGACAGCACGCCGGTTCATCCGGTGAGCTTCCGCTGGCCCGACCAGCCGGCCGACCGCGGCACCATGACCGGCGCCGATGGTGTCGGCCATCCTGTTGTCGATGCCCTGACCGGCATGGCCAATAGCGAGACCGGCGAGCTCGTGCTCGGCGAAGATGCCCGCGCGCTCGGCCGCACCGGCGACGAATGGAAGAGCGTCGTCGTGCATGTCGTCAGCGGCGCGAAGCCGTCTATCGGCGCTACCGTCTCGATCGAAGTCGATGCCGATTACCGCCGCAAGCTCAGCGTCGCGCATACCGCCGCGCATCTCTCAGCCTTCGCGCTGAACCGCGCTTCCAAGGCTTACTGGACCAAGGAAGGTGCGGCCGTCGATAGCCTCGGCAGCCCCGATCTCGACAAGGAAGCGATCGTCAGCGCGTCGTTGTCGGAGAATGTCTCCGTCGATACCTACCGGGTGGGCAAGACGCTGCGCAAAAAGGGTTTCGAGCTCGACCGCTTCATCGCCGATCTGCCTGACGTGATCGCCGCAGCAAACGAGACGCTGAAGGGCTGGCTCTCGGCACCGGGCGCGGTCTCGCTGACCCCGGTTCCTTCGACGCTCGATGCGCGCCGCCTGTGGCAGTGCAGCCTGGATGGCCAGGATGCGCAGATGTATTGCGCCGGAACCCATGTCGCCGATCTCTCCGACCTTGCCGAGGTCACCGTGCTGATCGAACCCGCCGAAAGCGGCTTCGTCATGCATACGAGAGCGGCCGGCCGCTAAGATCAAACTCTCCTGGTGCCCGTTCGCTCAGCGGCCGGGCACCAGCCTCAAGCGGGTGATCTCGGAGGGTGCTGCAAGCCTCAGCGGCGGTCCCCAATAGCCGGTGCCCCGGCTGGTATAGACCCAGAGATCGCCGAGCTTCGCCAGCCCGTGAACGAAGGGCTGCTGCAGCCGCACGAAGAACATCCATGGCAGAAACTGGCCGCCATGCGTATGACCGGAGAGCTGCAGCGTAAAGCCGGCCTCCGAGGCCGCCGCGGCGCTGCGCGGCTGGTGGGCCAGCAGCAGGCGGAAGGGCACGTCGGGCGCACCGTCGATCGCCTTTGCCGGATCACTCTCATGCGCCGGGTCGAAATGACCGCCGCCGTAATCCGTGACCCCGGCGACCACCGCGCGGGCCGTACCGTGGTCGATCACCACATGCTCGTTCATCAGCACGTTCAGCCCGAGGCGGCGGAACTCGGCGATCCAGGGATCGGCGCCGGAATAATATTCGTGATTGCCGGTGACGAAGAAGGCGCCGTGGCGGGCGGACAGCGCCCTCAGCGGCTGCGTATGCGACAGCAGCTGTGAGACGGAACCATCGACCAGATCGCCGGTGACGGCGATCAGATCCGGCTCCAGCGCATTGACCGATGCAACGATGCGCTCGACATAGCCGCGCTTGATCGTCGGGCCGATATGGATGTCGCTGACCTGGACGATGGTAAAACCATCGAGATCGTCATCGAGCCCCGCTATCGGCACATCGACCGTCTTCACCGGTGCGAGGCGGCGCGCGTAGTAGAGACCGAGCAGGCTGAGCGCCAGCGCCAGGACGGGAACGGCAACAGCGCTATAGGCCGTCAGCGGCGGGAGCGCCTGCGCGTTTCCGGTCACCCAGGCGACGATATTGGCGGCGATCAGAACGATGTCGCGCAGCACCGTCAGCGCCAGCAGCGAGGAGAAGAAGCCCATCGCCGAGAGGCCCGCCCAGGCGATCCGGTCGGAAAGCGGCTGCCGGGCAATGCGCCGGGCCGACATGCCGAGCGGGATCAGGATGAGCGATACGAGAAGGAAGATCACCGCGAACCAGGTGACCCAGCTGCCGGCCGGGGCGGCGGAGGTCAACCGTATGCCGACATAGAGATGCAGCAGGATGCCGAACGTCAGGACGCGGGCGAAAAACGAGATCGGGAGCATGGTGGCCTTGGAGCAGGGGACGGGCGGTATCCCATCCTATATGTGAGGGCCGCCTGCATTATGCAAAGGGGCTCGAAGCGAGGCCGGCAGGACCGGCCCCGCATTGATCGGGAGCGATATCAGCCCGCAGCCGCCATGGCCGCCTCGAGGCTGCGGCCGTCATTGGCCCAGAGATGCTCGATCTGCTGCGCCGTCGGGTCCGGGAAGATGTAGGCATCGCCGTTTTCGAGGCCGCGCACGATGTTGGCGGCAGCATGCTCCGGCGTCACCTTCTGCAGCGGGATATGTTTGG
Organism: Rhizobium sp. BG4; assembly: GCF_016864575.1. Classification (NCBI taxonomy): domain Bacteria; kingdom Pseudomonadati; phylum Pseudomonadota; class Alphaproteobacteria; order Hyphomicrobiales; family Rhizobiaceae; genus Rhizobium; species Rhizobium sp. BG4. Next base: position 1,005,527 of record NZ_CP044126.1, on the reverse strand, counting down.
CGAGGTCGGTGTCGATCGGGCCCGGATAGATGCCGATGACATCGATGCCCGAAGGCTTCAGCGTGCCGCGCAGCGTCTGCGTCAGGGAGTGGAGCGCCGCCTTCGAGGCAGAGTAGCCGCCGAGCGGTGGAGCGGAAACGAGGCCGACGATGCTGACGACATTGACGACCGTGCCCGAACCACGGGCGGCAAAACCCGGCACGAAAGCGCGGATGACGCGGAGCGTGCCGTAATAATTGGTCTCCATGTCGCCGTTCAGCTCCTCATGCGAGCTGGTGATGAAGTCGTTGAAGGCCAGGCTACCGGCATTGTTGAGCAGCACATCGACATCCGGAGCGGCGGCGAGCGCCTGCGCCACGGAGGCGTCGCTGGTGACGTCGAGCTGCAGCGGCACGACGCGCTGATCGCCGAAATCGGGAAGCGAGGCAAGATTGCGGGCGGTGGCGTAGATCTTCTTGACGCCGGCTCCGAGCAGTTCGCGCACGGTTGCCGCGCCGATGCCGCGGTTGGCGCCAGAGACGAGGACGACCTTATTCTTCAGTGACATGACATTCCTTCCCGAGCGTTGCTTCGGCAAATGGGGGCAAGATGTAAACCGATCTGTTTACATGAGGGGTGAGATAAACAGATCTGTTTACCTTGTCAACGTGATTTGCTAATAGGTCTCTGAAACGCAGGGAATGTGATGATGTCCGCGACGACCGCGATGCCGGCGAAGAAGCTTGAAATCCTGAAGTTCGCCTTCGAGCGCTTCTATGACGGCGGCTTCCATGCCACCGGCATCGACAGCGTCATGGCTGAAAGCGGCATCTCGAAGCGCACGCTCTACAAGTATTTTCCGTCAAAGGAGGATCTGATCGAGGCGGTGCTCGACTATTACGGCGAGGGCATCGCCGACGCCTATTTCGCACCGGCGCTAGCCGCCGACAGCGATCCGCGCGCCCAGATCCTTGCCTGTTTCGACAGCCGCCGCGTAATGCTGGAGGCCGACCGGCGCGGTTGCCTCGGCGTGCGCGCCTCGCAGGAATATGCCGGCAAGCATGAGGGCATCGCCGCCCGCGGCGAACGGCTCGGCTACTATGTCGAGCAGCGCTTCATCGAAATGTGCGCCCGCTTCGGCGCCGCTGATCCGAGCGCGCTCGGAAAGCAGATCGCCGTCCTGTTTCAGGGTGCGCTGGTGATGGCGCAGGTCTGCCGCAACTCCGATCCCTTTGCCTCTGCCACGCTGGCCGTCGGCACCCTGCTCGACAATGCGGCGCGGGCCGGGCGCGGCTAAGCCGGTTCCAGCGCCATGACGAGGCTGGCGTTCTGCCCGCCGAAGCCGAAGGAGTTCGAGAGGACGGCGGAGACCTGCTTGTCGCGCTTGCGGTTCGGCACCACGTCGAGCGCGATTGCCGGATCGGGGTTGGTGTAGTTGATCGTCGGCGGCAGCGTGCCGGTCAGCATCGTCTGCAGTGAGAAGACGGCCTCGACGGCGCCGGCCGCGGTCAGCGTATGGCCGATCATCGACTTGTTGGAGGATAGCGGAATGCCTGCGAGCGCATCGCCGAAGACCGCCGACATCGCGCCATATTCCATCTTGTCGTTCTCGGGCGTCGAGGTTCCGTGGGCATTGATATAGCCGATGGCGCTTTCATCGAGACCGGCATCGGCGAGTGCAGCGCGGATCGTCGCGATCGCCGGGCCGCCATCGGGTGATGAGCGGGTGCGATGGAAGCTGTCGGCCTTGTCGCCTGCGCCCTTCATGATGCCGAGGATCCTTGCACCGCGGGCAACGGCGGCTTCCAGCGATTCCAGCACCAGCGTGGCGGCGCCTTCCGCTATGACGAAACCATCGCGGTCCTTGCTGAACGGCTTGGAGGCCTTGCTCGGCGGGTCGTTCTGGGTCGACAGAGCGGAGAGCAGCGAGAAGCGGATCAGCGCTTCGGCGCTGAGCGAGCCATCGGTCGCGACCGTCAGCGCCCGCTCGGTGCGGCCCTGGCGGATGGCCTCGATGCCGAGCTGGATGGCGGTGACGCCAGACGCGCAGGCCGTCGACAGCGTTACCGGCAGGCCGCGGGTGCCGAAGCGATCCGACAGCCGCTCGGAGATCGCGCCGAAGAGTGCGGCCTCGTAGAAATCAGGATCGGTTCTCGACCGCATTGCGGCGAGGAAGCGCTTGTAGCCGTCGCCCGGATGATCGGATGGCGGCGCGCGGTCGGCGAGTTCGAACCGGGCGCTCCACTCCGGCTCGATCGGCGGAGCCGCCAGAAAAAGCGGGCCGTTGAAATCGCCGGAGAGGCCGGCCTGCGCCAACGCCTCGATCGTCGTTTCACGGGCGAAGGCATAGGCGCGCTCGACGGCGTTCGGCGCGGGAGTGCCGATGAAATCGACGGTGCCGGCGATCCGGGTCGAGAGCCCTTCCGTCGGGAAGCGGGTGATCTCGTGAATACCTGAGGTGCCTGATGTCAGGGCATCCCAATTGTCCTTCATGCCCTGACCGAGCGAGGTGATGATGCCCATGCCGGTGACGGCGACAACCGGGCGGCCGAGGTGATCCCTGTAAGCTGTCATTTCATTGCTCCTGATCAGTGACCGCCGCCGCCTGGCTGCGCGCCCTTCGGCGGGGTGACGTTGCGCAACAGCGGCACGAGCGCGGTGGCGAAGACGAAGGCAACCATGATCACCCGGAAGGCATCGGCGTAGGCCATGGTCGAGGCTTCGCGATAAGCGAGCTTGAAGAGTTGCTTCAGCGCTGCGGTGTGGCCGTCATTGATGCTTCCGGCGACCTCCGAATAGCGCTGTGCAACGCCGCCCGTCAGCCGCTCCATGGCGCCGTTTGCGGGCGTCAGGTTGGAGGCGATGGCGTTGAAATGCATGTTGGTGCGGTTGTTGATGATCGCCGCACTGACGGCGATGCCAACGGCGCCGCCAAGATTGCGCATCATGTTGAACAGGCCGCTTGCATATTTCAGCCGTTCCGGCGGCAGGCTGCCGAGGCCGAGCGTCACGCTCGGCGCCACCGCGAAGACCTGCGGGAAGCCGCGGAAGACCTGCGGCCAGAACAGCTCGTCGCCGCCCCAGTCATGGGTAATGTAGCTGAAGCCCCACATCGAAATGCCGAAGGAGGCAAGGCCGAACATCATCAGCCAGCGGATATCGTAGCGCTTGGCGAGCATGATGTAGAAGGGCACGCCGATCATCGATGCGGCACCCGTCGAGAAAACGGCAAGCCCGGTTTCCCAGGCATTGAAGCCGCGCACATAGCCGAGAAACAGCGGTGTCAGGTAGATGGTCGAGAAGATGCCGATGCCGGTGACGAAGGAGAGCAGGCAACCGATCGCGAAATTGCGGTTTCCGAAGGCGCGCAGATCCACGACCGGCTTCGAATAGGTGAGGCTGCGGATGAAGAACAGCAGGCTGGAGATGGCGGCGACCGTCGCGGTCGTGCGGATCGTCTGGTCGTCGAACCAGTTGGCGCGCGTACCTTCTTCCAGCGTGTATTCCAGCGTCCCGAGCGCGATCGCCATCAGGACGATGCCGGGATAATCGGCTTCCTTGAGGAGCTTCAGGTCGGGCTCGTCGATCTTCACGAGGATGGCGACGAGGACGGCAATCAGCGCACCGGGCACGACGTTGATGTAGAACAGCCAGTGCCAGTTCCAGGTATCGGTGATCCAGCCGCCGATGACCGGTCCGAGCGTCGGCGCGACCGAGGCGATGGTGCCGACGACGGCAGCGGCATAGACCCGCCGCGGGCCGTCGAAATAGTGGAAGGACGAGGTGAAGACGGTCGGGATCATCGAGGCGCCGAGCAGACCCTGCAGGGCGCGGAAGACGATCATGCTGTCGATGTTCCAGGCGAGCCCGCAGAGCATGCTGGTCATGGTGAAACCGGCAGCCGAGGCAGCAAACAGCCAGCGTGTCGAGAACACGCGGGTCAGCCATCCCGATAGCGGGATGACGATGATCTCGGCGATCAGATAGGCGGTCTGTACCCAGCTGATCTCATCCTGCGAGGCCGACAGACCGCCGCCGATATCCTGCAGAGAGGAGGCGACGATCTGGATGTCGAGCAGGGCGATGAACATGCCGAAGCACATCACCACGAAGGGCAGCAGACTGCGAACCCAGCTTTGCTGGGCAGGCGTGACGGGGGCTGTCATTGTCCACTCCTGTCAGGGGCGTGTGTCGACCGTGACTGTCGTCGACAGGCCGGGGCGCAGCACCTGATCCTTGAGAGAAGCATCGTCGAGCGTGACGCGAACCGGCACGCGCTGGACGATCTTGGTGAAGTTGCCGGTGGCGTTTTCCGGCGGGATGACGCTGAAGGTGGCGCCGGTCGCCGGCGCGATGCTGGTGACGGTGCCGTTCAGGTCATGGCCGGGATAGATGTCGGCGACGACGGTGACCTTCTGGCCAGACTTGATGACGGCGAGCTGGTCTTCCTTGAAGTTGGCATCGATCCACAGGCCCTTGTCCGGGATGACGCTGAGCAGATAGCTGCCATCGGAAACGAATGCGCCGATCTGGGCGGCGCGGTTGCCGACATAGCCGTCAACTGGTGAGCGGATCTCGGTATAGCCGAGGTTCAGCCGGGCGGTCTCGACATCGAGCTTGGCACCTTCGAGCGCCGATTGGCCCTGGGTGATCTGGGTGTTCAGCACCTGGATTTCCTGCCGAGCCGCGGTGAGCCCGGCCTCGGAAGCGTTGACGGCGGCTTTGGCCTGCATGTCGGCCATCACCGCCTTCTGGGCGTTCTGCTCGGTGCCGGTGCTCTGGCTCGCAAGGTTCTTGTAGCGCACGGCATCGATTTCGGTGAAGTCGGCGGCCGCCTTCTTGGCTTCGAGATCGGCCTCGGCCTGCTTGACCAGCGAGGCCTGCATGTCCGACTGGGCGTGCAGATTGTCGAGGCTGGCCTGCTGTTCGCGCACGGCAGCTTCGGCGCGGTCAAGTGCCGTCTTGAAGGTGCGGTCGTCGAGGCGCACGAGCAGCTGCCCGGCGCTGACATGCTGGTTGTCGCCGACGAGCACTGCCTCGATATGGCCGGAAACGCGCGGCGAAAGCGCCGTGGTATTACCGCCGATATAGGCGTCGTCGGTCGTTTCCAGATAGCGGCCGGTCTGCGACCAGTAATAGCCATACCAGCCGGCGCCGCCTGCAATGGCGATGAGGGCAAGAATGCCGAGCGGGCGCTTGAGGCTTCTCTTCGGCTTCAGGGCAACGGCGCCCTGCGAGAGTTCGGATTCAGTCACGACCTTATTCATGGCCATGCTCCAGTCTTATTGTTCTTGGTTGGAAAGGGGCGGACGCTCGATCAGCGCCGTGCCCGGCGCCTCCGAACGGAAGGGGTAGCGGGCCTGCAGCGTCTCGCCGGCAGCGGGACCCGCAGCAACATCATATTGCGGCTTGGCGAGCGGGTTGCCGGTATTGCGGTCGACCAGCACGGGATCGGCCCAGGCGCCGCTCTCCTTGTCGACGATGACAAGGCTCGGTCCTTCCGGCGCAAAGTTGCGGTTGCTCCAGGCGATCATCGACCAGATCACCGGCCGGAAGTCTTCGCCGCAGGCCGTCAGCACATATTCGAAACGCTGCGGCCGCTCCTGATATTGCCGGCGCTCGAACAGCCCGGCCTTCACCAGAGCATCAAGGCGGCGGGTCAGCGTTGCGGTGGCGATGCCGAGGCTCTTCTGGAAATCGTCAAATCTCGTCACACCGCGCATGGCGTCGCGAAGGATGAGGATGCTCCACCATTCGCCAACGCGATCGAGGCTGCGGGCCACCGGGCACTGCATGGATTTGAAGCTCTTATTCTGCATCTCGCCACCTAGTAGCTTTCATCATTGAAGTTACGATACGCCGACCAATTGCATTTTGCAAGCGGTTCGTGACCGGTCGCTTAAACAGGGTAAATTCGACGGCGTCGAAGCCCGGAAATCATGGCTGGGATACGGATGAAAAATTTCAGACATCAAACCGGATGTTTGTAATTTTTCATATTGACAGCATGATGAAAAAAAATGAACATACGACCATAGCTTCAGAAAAAAAGGGAACAGCTATGGACACGACACCGGTATTTTCCGGCTTCATCGATGAGTTTGGGCTTTGGACGGAAGAGCAGCGCGAAGCGGCGCGCGACATTGCGGCGCTGGTCGATAGCGGCAAGCTGAAGACCTTCCGCGTCTCGGTGCCGGATGCGCAATCCAAGCTGCGGTCCAAGACGCTGCTGCCCGATGCTTTCAAGTCGGCGCTGCGCGATGGTGTCGAGTTTACTAGCGCATTCTTCAGCTTCGATTCCGCCGAAGGTGTCGCCTACAATCCCTTCGGCAAGAGCGGCGGCATCGGCCTCGACGAGATGCATGGCTTCTCGAACGCGATCCTCGTTCCCGATCCGCTGACCTTCCGCGTGCTGCCCTGGGCGCCGACTGTCGGTTGGGTGCTCTGCGATATTCATCTGCGCAGCGGCAAGCCGGTGCCCTTCGATGCGCGCCACCAGCTGAAGTCGTCGATCTCCCGGTTGAAGACGCTCGGTTTCGAGCTGGTCACCGGTCTGGAAGTCGAATTCTACGTGACCCGCGTGCTCGACCAGAATCTCGGCGAAGAGCATATGGGCGGGCTCGGCGTGCCGCCGACGCCGCCGACGGTCGAGGCGCTCTGGCGCGGTTTTGCTTATATGTCCGAGGACCAGCAGGACCGGATCAGCGAGATTACCGATTCCCTGGCCGACAACTGTCTCGGTCTCGGCCTGCCGCTGCGCACCATGGAAGACGAGATGGGGCCGGGGCAGCTGGAATTCACCTTCGACGTTCAGGATCCGCTGAAGGCTGCCGATTCCATGGTGCTGTTCCGCTCGATGGTGAAGCAGACCATGGCCCGCATGGGCCTGCACGCCACCTTCATGACCCGGCCGATCTTCCCGAGCTTCGTGGCATCCGGCTGGCACCTGCACCAGAGCCTGTCATCGCCCGGCAATCGCAATGCCTTCGTCGCCACGCCGGGCACCAACGAGCTGCTTTCCGCAACCGGTCAGGCCTATGTCGCCGGTCTCCTGGAACATGCGGTCGAAGCTTCGGTCTTCACCACGCCGACGGTCAACGGTTACCGCCGCCGCAAGCCGAACTCGCTGGCGCCGGACCGCTCCACCTGGGGCTATGACAACCGCGCCGCCATGGTCCGCGTCCAGGGCCGTCCCGGCCACCGCTCGTCGCATATCGAAAACCGCATCGGCGAGCCGGGTGCGAACCCCTATCTCTACATCGCCTCGCAGATCCTCAGCGGCTGCGACGGCCTGGAGCGGCAGCTCGATCCCGGTCCGGTCGAGGCCAGCCCCTACGAGGCGGCACACCGGCCCAAGCTGCCGACCAATCTGATGGAAGCGACGGCTGCCCTCGACAAGAGCCAGTTCTTCAGGGCGGCGATGGGCGATCAGTTCATCGATTGGCTGGTCGGCATGAAGAAGAGCGAAATCAACCGCTTCCTCGCAGCCGAGCCCGACTGGGAGAAGAACCCCGATGCCGTGACCCAATGGGAGCACCGTGAGTATTTCACGCGCTACTGAGACGGCAGCAACAAAGGAAAATTGACGTGAACGTTCACACTGCAACAAGGGGCTTCGGTCATCTGATCGAAGACCGGCGGGTTCACCGTACCCTTTACACAGACGCCAGCATCTTCAATCTCGAGATGAGCCGCATCTTCGGCGGCACCTGGACGTATCTCGCTCACGCCAGCGAGCTGCCGAACCCGAACGATTTCGTGCGCAAGCGGCTCGGCCTGCGCCCGGTCATCGTCACCCGCGACCGCGAGGGCAAGTTCCACGGCCTCCTGAACCGCTGCACCCATCGCGGTGCGACGATCTGCCGGCAGGACGAGGGCAATGCGCGCCGCTTCACCTGTCCCTATCACAACTGGTCCTTCACCAACACGGGCGAGCTTGCCGCCGTGCCGATGGAGGAGGGCTACGGCCCGTCCTTCGACAAGAGCGAGCTCGGCCTCGGCAAGCTACGCGTCGAGAGCTATCGCGGCTTCATCTTCGGCACGTTCAATCATGACCTGCCCGACCTGAAGACCCATCTCGGCCCTTCTGTGCAGCTGCTCGACGAGTGGCTCGACCGCTGGCCGGGCGCGGAAATCCAGCTGCGCCGCGGCGCCCACAAGCTGATGTGCGCCGGCAACTGGAAGCTCATCTACGACAACGCCGCCGACGGCTATCACCCGGGTTTCTCGCATGCCTCGCTGCTGCGCATGCGCAAGGATCGCTATGGCGGCGGCGTCGACATGCAGTGGACGCTGGGCAATGTCGACGATGGTCTGCAGACGGTGGCCGATACCGGCAATGGCGGCACCTTCATCGACCAGCGCGCCGAGATCACCCGCTACTGGGACCAGTCGGCGCCGATGCCGGGCGAGGATGCCTATGCGCGCATCATCCGCGAGCGTCTGGGCGAAAAGGGCGAGGACGCGCTCGACGTCGTCATGGGCTCGGGCATGAACCTCAACATCTTCCCGAACCTCCTGATTATCGGCAACCAGATCCAGGTTCTCGAACCGCAGAGCGTCAACCAGACCCATATCAACTGGTATGCGACGGCGCTCGTCGCCGACGATCTGCCGGATGAGGTCAACTCGCTGCGCATGCGCCTGCAGGAGGATTTCCCGTCCTTCGGCGAGCCGGACGATCTCGCCAATTTCGAAGAGTGCCAGGCCGGTCTCGAAATCGAGGAAGTCGCCTGGGTGCAGACCAGCCGCCATCTCGATACCGGCAAGGAATATATCGGCGCCAAGGGCATGCTGACCGGCCCGGTTTCCGACGAGTTGCCGCTGCGCGTCTTCTGGCGGGAATGGCTGAAACGAATGGAATCCGGCAACGCATGGGTGGCGCAATGAACATCAAGACAGACCCGATGCAGGGCGGCTTCACGCTCGAAGATATCCTGCGCGACACGCTGGATTCGACCTATATCGACGATGCCTATTACGCCAAGCTGCGTCATGACATGGTCGAGTGGGACGGCAAGGGCATGCTGCTCAGCGAAGCCGAGCGGCATATCTACGAGGCGCTGATCACCGAGGAAAACTGGCTGCTCGACCGGCGCGCCTTCGAGAAATGGTATCAGCTCTATAGCCGCAAATGCGTCTACTGGGTTCCGGCTGTCGGTGATCTTCCCGATCCTGTCAGGGCCGATCCTCAGCGCCAGGTGACGATCGCCTTCGACGACCGCCGCCGCCTCGGCGACCGGATCGTCTGGCTGCGCACCGGGGTTGCCTATTCCCAGCTTCCGCCCTCCTACACCTCGCATATCAGCACGGCCTTCGTGCGGATGCCGTCGGAGAACAAGTCGGAAGTGAAGGTGCGCTCGCAATTCCTGATCCAGGAGATGCGCGCCGGCCACGAGATCCAGACCTTCAGCGGCTGGATGGGGCACGTCTTCGTTGAAGAGGACGGGATCACCAAGATCGACCGCAAGGTCGTCTGCCTGCTCGATGCCCCGCGCAGCCACCACAACATGACGTTCCTGCTGTGAGATAAGATGATGAACGCCTCTGCTGCAGCCTTCAGAATGCCCCCAGAAACCGCGGTCGCGCCGAAGTTCCGCCTGCGGCTGACCGTGCAAAGCAAGGAGGCTGCAGCCGATGGCATCGTGAGGCTGCGGCTTGCCGGGGCGGACCTTCCGGCTTGGGAGCCGGGAGCCCATATCGAGCTTGCGCTTCCCGGTGGATTGGCGCGCGCCTATTCGATCGTCTCTGGCGATCCAGGCCGCAGCTATGAGCTGGCGATTCTGCGCGAACCGCAGAGCCGCGGCGGCTCGCAATATGTTCACGAACAGCTGCTGCCGGGCGATACCGTCTTTACCACCGAGCCGAAGAACTCCTTCGCTCTGGAACCGGCCGGGTATCACGTCTTCGTCGCCGGAGGGATCGGCATCACCCCGATCCTGCCGATGATCGACAGGTTGAAACAAGAGGGCAAACCCTGGCGGCTCTACTATCTCGGCCGCTCGCGCGGGCGGATGGCCTATCTGGAGACGGTCGCCGGACTCTCGCCCTCAAACCCCGGTCAGGCCGGTATTCACATCGATGATGAAGGCACGAGCATCGATCTTGCAGCGCTAGTGGATGGCCTCGCCGACGGCACGGCCGTCTACACCTGCGGTCCGAACGGGCTGATGGATGCGCTGGCGGCGCAGGTTGCGCGCCGCCCGTCGATCCATCTCCACATGGAGCGCTTCGGCCGCGCCGAGATCGCTGTCGCCGCAGATGTCGAGGCGATCGCCGACGATGCCACGCAGCAGGCTTGCGATGCCGACGGCGCCTTCGAGGTCGAGCTGCGCAAGACCGGCGCGACGGTCACCGTCGGCAAGGGCCAGACGATCCTCGAATGCGCCCGCACGGTCCGGCAGGGCCTGTCCTTCTCCTGTGCCGACGGCTATTGCGGCACCTGCGAGACGGCCGTGCTTGCCGGGCTGCCTGAACATCGTGATACGGTGCTGTCCGATGAGGAGCGGCAGGCAAACCGGACGATGATGATCTGCGTTGGCCGATCGAGAACGCGCAAGCTGGTGCTCGACCTCTAGCACCTGGGGCCGATCACGGTCGGTCCTAGCGCCTTCCGGTTCGTCTCGATATTCGTCCGGCCGGGCTTGCCGCAGGCCGGGCGGTCGAATACAACCGAAACGGCAATGGTGGCGAAAAAAGGCGGAATGACAGAGAAAGACGGAGCCGATGGGACTGTTTCACAGCGCATCAGGGTGCTTCGCGATCGCTTGCCGCCAGCCGAACTCGCCGTAGCCAATTCGATTTCCGAAAATTACCCGATGGGCGGCCTCGTGCCGATCGTCCAGCTTGCCGCCAATGCCGGAACAAGCCCGCCGACCGTCGTCCGCTTCGTGCGGAAGATGGGTTTCGAAGGCTATCCGGAATTCCAGGAAGCGCTGCGCCAGGAAGCCCAGAACCGGCTGTTTTCGCCGGTTGGCAGCTATCCCAACAATCGCGCCTCCTCGGATGAATCCTCGCCTGCCGGACAGGCGCAGCTCGTCTATCTTGAAAGTATCCGCAACACCTTCGCCTCGCTCAGCGATGACGAGATCGCCAATGCTGTGCGGCTGCTCTGCGACCGGGAACACGATATCGTCGTGGTCGGCGGCCGTTTCAGTCAGGTTCTGGCCCAGCAGCTTTATCGCTACCTGTCGATCCTGCGCCCGCAAGTGCGTCTTTCGGTGCCTGATATTCATAGCCTCGTCGACATCAGTCCCTCGACCGTTGCCGTGATCTTCGATTTCCGCCGCTACCAGCAGACGACGATCAACTGGGGCATCGAGGCGATCAACAAGGGCGCCAAGATCATTCTGGTCACGGACCAGTATCTCTCACCGCTTGCCTCCAAGGCAACGGCGCTGCTGACCGCCAGCAACAAGGGCCTGGAACCCTTCGATTCCATGACCGCAGCCTTCGCGCTGACCGAGCTCCTGATATCCGAAACCGCGAGGACGCTCGGAGAACCCGCCCGCAGCCGCCTGACGGAATTCGTCCAGCGGCAGGATGACGAAGACCGGTTGATTCTCAAGTTCGAACCGCCGGTTCGCGATTAGGACCGATATATTCGGCTCAACCTGAACTGAACGTCGATCGATCCTAGCCTTTCGGCCTCGCTTCCCGCGATGACGGCTTGCCGTCCGCGGTCGCACGTTCGAGCGCCCGGATATGGGCGTCGAGCAGCGAGACCGCAGCGTGATAATCCCGCTTTCTCAGCGCATCGACGATCTGCCGGTGGGCGATGCTGGACCCCGGCCGCCAGCCGGCCGAGCGGGTTGCCGAGAAGATGATGCGAGAGTTGGCGAGCTGTAAGTCGTCGAGCATCGCCAGCAGTCTCGGCATGCGGCATGCGCTCACCAGTTCGCGGTGGAAGACGCGGTTGGCGCTCTCCCATTCGGCGATCGTCTCCGCCTTGTCGCCGGCCGCCAGCGCCAGCTCGATCCGCTCAAGCGCCGCCGCATTGATCCTCGGCGCCGCATGCCGCAGCGCCAGCGCCTCCAGCGCGGCGCGGATCTCGACGGTTTCCTGAATCGAGGCCTGATCCAAGGGGGCGACGCGCATGCCACGGCGCGGCAGGCTGACGGCAAGCCCCTGGGCGCGAAGCAGCTGCAAGGCCTCGCGGGCGGGCACATGGCTGGCGTCGAATTCCTCGGCGATATGGTCCTGCCGAAGTGGCGTTCCGGCCGCCAGTTCTCCGGAAACAATTCTCTCCCCGATCACTCGGGCCATGCGTTCTGCGACAGTTTCAGCCATAGTATTCCATAGATAATCTATTAAAAAATAGATTGATTGAGTCAAAATCGGCCGATAGCCTTTTCGATAGGCAACATAATTATAGATAATCTATAATTCAATGAGTTTTTGTACGTTGCCTTGAGATCGATAGAGAGGAAGGCGACATGCTGAAAACTGAAGTGGCGATGGCGGCGGAGCGCGGATCTGCCGAAAGCCGTTGGACGCTGGATTCGGCGCGGGAACTCTATGACCTGCCCTTCAACGACCTGCTTTACCGGTCGCATGGCGTTCATCGCGCCAACTTCGATCCGAATGAGGTTCAGCTCAGCAAGCTGCTCAACATCAAGACCGGCGGCTGTCCCGAGGATTGCGGCTATTGCAGCCAGTCGGCGCATGCCCGGGTCTTGCTGCCTCCAAGCTCATGAAGCTCGACGACGTCATGTCGGAGGCCCGAAAGGCCAAGGAGAGCGGCGCCACCCGCTATTGCATGGGCGCTGCCTGGCGCAGCCCGAAGGCGAGGGACGAGGCGGCGATCGTCGCCATGGTCAAGGGCGTGAAGTCGCTCGGCCTCGAAACCTGCATGACCCTCGGGATGCTCTCGCCCGAGCAGGCGGAAACCTTCGCCGACGCCGGTCTCGACTACTACAATCACAACGTCGACACCTCGGAACGCTTCTATCCCGAAGTCATCACCACCCGCAGCTTCTCCGATCGCCTGGAGACCCTGGCGCATGTGCGCGAAGCCGGCATCAAGGTCTGCAGCGGCGGCATTCTCGGCATGGGCGAGACGGTTGACGATCGGATCGACATGCTCGTCACGCTCGCCAATCTGCCGGAGCCGCCCGAGAGCGTGCCGATCAATCTGCTGATCCCGATGCCGGGAACCAGGATGGCCAATGTCGATCCCGTCGATCCGATCGAATTCATCCGCATCATCGCGCTGGCACGGCTGATGATGCCGGCGTCCTCCGTCCGCCTGACGGCGGGGCGCACCGCCATGAGCGACGAGATGCAGGCGCTGTGCTTCTTTGCCGGCGCCAACTCGATCTTCATCGGCGATACGCTGCTGACGGCGGCCAACCCTGGTAATGATCGGGATTCGAACCTGCTCGCCCGGCTCGGCATGACCGCTACCAGCCTGGAGATCCCGGGTGAGTGCTGACCGGCTTGCCCGCTACGGCGCGGCGCTCGGCCAGCTTCGCCAGAAGGGCCGGTTGCGCGCGCTGAAGCGCGATACCGGCGCCGACTTCACCTCCAACGACTATCTGGGGCTGGCCGCGTCGGCGGAGATGCGCGATGCATTGTTCGCCGCGATCGAACGCGGCGTTCCCGCGGGTGCGGGTGGATCGCGCCTACTGCGTGGTAATCATGCCGAGCATGAGGCGCTCGAGGAAGAGGCGGCCGCCTTCTTCGGCTGCGAGCGGATGCTCTATTTCGGCAGCGGCTATGCCGCCAATCTGGCGATCCTCTCGACCTTGCCGCAGCGCGGCGATCTCATCGTCTACGATTGCCTCGTCCACGCCAGCGCCCATGAAGGAATGAAGGCGGGGAAGGCCGAGATGGCCGCAGTGCCGCATAATGATCCCGATGCGGTCGAGGATGCGATCCGCGCTTGGCGCGCCGCTGGCGGCACCGGCTTTCCCTGGATCGTCGTCGAAAGCCTCTATTCGATGGATGGTGACCGCAGCGCGCTCTCCGAGCTTCTCACTATCGCCGATCGCCACAATGGCTTTCTCTTCATCGATGAGGCGCATGCAACGGGCGTGCATGGCAGAGGTGGGATCGGCTATTCGGCCGGGTTCGAAGGCCGCGACAACGTCATCGTTCTCCATACCTGCGGCAAGGCGTTGGGTTCGGCTGGCGCGCTTGTCGGCGCCAATCGCGTGCTCTGCGATTTCCTCGTCAATCGGGCGCGTCCTTTCATCTATTCGACGGCGCCGTCTCCGCTGCAGGCGGCCAGTGTGCGCCATGCGCTCGGCATTCTCGCCAGTGAGCCGGAGCGGCGCAGCCGGCTGCATGCGCTGATCGACTATGCCAATGGCGAATTCTCCGGCCGCTTCGGCATGCCAGCAAGCGGCACGCAGATCCTGCCTGTCATCATCGGCGACAACAGCCGCACCGTCCGCATCGCGGAGCGGATGCAAGCCAGAGGCTTCGACATCCGGGCGATCCGCCCGCCGACCGTGCCCGTGGGCACGGCCAGGCTCCGCATCACGATCACGCTCAATGTCGATAAGCCCGCCATTGCACGAATGATGGATGGGCTGGCAGAGGCGATGGAAGAGGAAAGAGCATGAGCAGGTACTTCGTTGTCACCGGAACAGATACCGGCATCGGCAAGACCGTCTTTTCGGCGGCGCTGGCAGGCGCGCTCGATGGCTATTACTGGAAGCCGGTGCAATCGGGTCTCGATGAGGAGACGGATAGCGAGACCGTGAGGCGGCTATCCGGTCTGTCGGCGGAGCGGATATTCCCGGAAGCCTGGCGCCTGCAGACGCCGGTCTCTCCGCATCTTTCGGCCGAGATCGATGGCGTGGCGATTGATCCCGATGCGCTTCGGCTTCCTGAGACCGACGGTCCCCTTGTCGTCGAAGGCGCCGGCGGGCTGCTCGTCCCGCTGACCCGGCAAGGCACCTATATCGACGTCTTCGCCCGCTGGGGCCAGCCGGTCATTCTCTGCGCGCGCACCGGGCTGGGGACGATCAATCACACGCTGCTCTCGGTCGAGGCGTTGCGCCAGCGGCGCATCCCGATCGTGGGGATTGCCTTCATCGGCGAGGAGCGCTCCGACACGCAGACTATCATTGCCGAGATGAGCGGCGTGCCGGTTCTCGGCCGTCTGCCGGTGCTCGATGTGTTGACGCCGGAGAGCCTGCGCCGGGCGTTCACGGATCATTTCGATCTCTCGCTCCTTCAGGAAGGGGTTGCGGCATGACCGGCACTGCGAAGACATCGTCGGTCTGGCACCCTTTCAGTCAGCACAAGCTCGAACCGGCCTTCAAGAAGATCGTCAAAACCGAAGGCGCCTATCTGATCGACGAAGACGGTCGCTCCGTTCTCGATGCGATTTCCTCCTGGTGGGTGATCACGCATGGACATCGCCATCCTGTGATCACGGAGGCGATCCGGCTTGCGGCGGAGCGCTACGACCAGATCATCTTTGCCGAATATACCCACGAGCCGGCCGAGGAATTGGCGAGGGGACTGATCGAACTTGCGCCGCCCGAAATGGCGCATGTCTTCTATTCCGACAGCGGATCGACAGCGGTCGAAGTCGCCCTGAAGATGGCGCTCGGCTTCTTCCACAATAATGGTGCGCCGCGCTCGCGCGTCGTCGTCATGGAGCACGGCTACCACGGCGATACGATCGGCACGATGTCCGCAGGCGAGCGCGGCGTCTTCAACGCCGCCTATGCGCCGCTGCTCTTCAATGTCGATACGATCCCCTTTCCGGAACCCGGCCGCGAGCAGCAGACGCTCGATGCCCTCGAGCGGTTCTGCCGCGGTGGGGATGTCGCAGCCCTTTTGATCGAGCCGCTGGTCCTCGGCGCAGGCGGCATGAAAATGTATCCGGCTCATCTCCTGGCGGAGTTCCGGCGCATCATTCAGCGATACGGTACGCTTCTCATCGCCGACGAGGTGATGACCGGATGGGGGCGGACGGGATCGCTGCTCGCCTGCGATGAGACCGGTCTCGCGCCCGATATCCTCTGCCTGTCGAAGGGCATCACCGGCGGCGCCCTGCCGCTGGCGGTGACCCTGTGCACCGCCGAGATTTTCGACGCGCATCTCTCCGAAGACCGCCGCCGGACCTTCTTCCATTCGAGCTCCTATACGGCCAATCCGATCGCCTGCGCCGCAGCCGTCGCCAATCTCCAGCTCTGGCGTACCGAACCGGTCGCAGAGCGCATCGAGGCAGTGGCGGCGATGCATCGCGACAGGCTCGCGCGGTTTCGCTCGGATCCGCGTTTCGTCAATATCCGCCAGCAGGGCACGATTGCGGCGCTCGATCTCGCGGCCGATACGACGGGCTATCTCTCGGAAGTCGGGCCGCGCCTCAGAGCCTTCTTCCGCCAGCGCGATCTCCTCATCCGCCCGCTCGGCAATGTCATCTATCTGATGCCGCCCTACTGCGTGACCGAGGCGGATCTCGACAGGGCCTACAACGCCATCGACGAGGCCGCCGATTTCATCAGGAGCGCGGCGCGATGACGGTTGCCAGCCGAATGGCGGGTTTCGGGCATTACGTGCCCGAGCGGCGCGTCGACAATCTGGAGCTTGAGCTGCAGCTGGGCCTCGATCCCGGCTGGATCGAACGGCGCACCGGCATCCGCTCGCGGCGCTGGGCGGCAGCGGGAGAAACGCTCACGGATATTGCGGCGAAAGCAGGTGAGATGGCTCTTCAGGAAGCTGGCGTGGATCGGAAGACCGTGGCGCTGACGCTGCTTGCAACATCGACGCCGGATCATCTCTTGCCGCCATCGGCACCGCTGCTGGCATTCCGCCTTGGCCTCTCCGCCTCGGGCGCGATCGACCTTGCGGGCGCCTGCTCCGGCTTTCTCTACGCGCTGGTGCTCGCCGACGGTTTCGTCAGGGCGCATGGCAAGCCGGTGCTCGTCATTGCCGCCAACATCCTGAGCCGGCGTATCAACATGAAGGAGCGGGGTACAGCCGCGGTCTTTGCCGATGCCGCGGGCGCGGTCCTGCTGATGCCGTCGGCCGTGCGGTATAGCGGTGTGATCGGTGTCGAGCTTATCCAAGAGGGGCAGAATTACGATCTGATCCAGATCCCCGCCGGTGGCAGCGCGCGGCCATTCGAGCCCGGTTTCGACATCGGCGAATTGCGCATGACGATGCGCGACGGCAAGGCGGTCTTCGCGCACGCTGTGCGGATGATGACGCAATCGGCGGCGCGGGCGATGGAGCAGGCGGGACTTGTCGCGCAGGATATCGGCCGCTTCGCACCGCATCAGGCCAATTCCCGCATCATCGATGCGGTTTGCGACCAGCTTTCGATTACGCCGGATGCGGCGCTGCGCACCATCGGCGAGTTCGGCAATTCGTCGGCGGCGACCATCCCGCTGTCGCTCTCGCTGGCCAACAAAGAGCGGCACTTTGCTTCCGGCGAGTGCCTGCTGCTGGCGGCGGCCGGCGCTGGCATGGCCGGTGGGGCTGTTGCCTTCCGCGTTGCCTGACTAGCGCGAAATCCGCGTCGAAAGGATGATCGACGAGAGCGTCCGCTCGACGCCCTCGATCGTGCCGATATCGTCGATCATCTGGTCGAGCTCGGAGATGGACGGTGCGGCGATGATGGCGATCAGGTCGAAGCTGCCGCTAACGGAATGCACCTCGGTCACGGCCGTCATCTTTTCCAGCGACGCCGTCACCTGCGACAGCGCCTTCGGCGCAATGGTGATCAGGATATGTGCACGCACCAGGCTGGAGGCATAGCTTTCCGACAACCGGATCGAATAGCCGGCGATAACCTTGTCTCTCTCGAGACGTTCGAGGCGGGCCTGGACGGTGGTGCGCGACAGCGACAGCCGCTTGGCGAGAGTCGCGACCGGCATCCGGGCATTTTCGCTGAGCACGGCGAGCAGCTCGCGATCTTTGTCAGATAGTGCCATGTTTCCCACAATCTGCCGATCATCTCCGGCATTATGCCGAATTATCTACGTCATATTGCTCATAATGTCGCTATGAATCGTCCTGCCTCGGCGGCAAACTTATAAAAATCTTATAGCCAAACCCCAGGGGATTTATATGAAGGAAATAGTGGTTATCGGTGCTGGCAAGATCGGCGGAGCGATTGCGCTGATGCTGGCGGAGACGGGCGACTACAAGGTCGTGGTCACCGATCGCGACGAGAAGCAGCTTTCGAAGATCGACCGCCATCCGGCGATCTCGACCGCAGCCGTCGACATCACCGATAGCGCCGCGCTGGTCGCCGTCCTCAAGGGCAAGTTCGCCGTTCTCTCGGCCGCCCCCTTCAACCTGACCGGCAAGGTTGCCGAAGCAGCGCTCGCAGCTTCCGTCCACTATCTCGATCTCACCGAAGACGTCGCCACGACCAAGAAGGTCGAAGAGCTTGCGAACGGTGCCGATGTCGCCTTCATTCCGCAGTGCGGCCTGGCGCCGGGCTTCATTTCGATCGTCGCCAATGAGCTCGCCACCCGCTTCGATACGCTCGACAGCGTCCGCATGCGCGTCGGCGCCCTGCCGCAATATCCGTCCAATGCCCTGAACTATAATCTGACCTGGAGCACGGACGGGCTGATCAACGAATATATCGAGCCCTGCGAAGCTGTCGTCGAAGGCAAGCTCGTCACGGTTCCGGCGATGGAAGAGCGCGAAGAGTTCTCGCTCGATGGCGTCACCTATGAAGCCTTCAACACGTCCGGCGGCCTCGGCACGCTGGCGAAGTCGCTCGAAGGCCGCGTGCGGACCATGAACTATCGCACGATCCGCTATCCCGGCCATCAGGCAATCATCAAGGCGCTGCTGAACGACCTCAACCTGAAGAACCGCCGTGACGTCCTAAAGGACCTCTTCGAGAACGCACTTCCGGCCACCATGCAGGACGTCGTCGTGATCTTCGTCACCGTCTGCGGCTGGAAGGATGGCCGCTACATGCAGGAGACCTACGCGAACAAGGTCTATGCGGGCGTCGTTGCCGGCAAGAAGATGAGCGCGATCCAGATCACCACGGCTGCCGGTATCACCACGGTTCTCGATCTCCTCGCAGACGGCAAGCTCCCGCAGAAGGGCTTCGTTCGCCAGGAAGAGATCACACTGGCCGACTTCCTGAACAGCCGCTTCGGCCGTGTCTATGATCCGGAAGCCATGCGCCTGAAGCAGGCGATGTAATCCTGCGCCGAACAGCGAAGAACGCCCGGCCGCGGAAGCGATCGGGCGTTTTTTATTGCCTAGTTGACCAACTGGCTGAGAATTTCGAGCGGGTGAGGCGGGCGGATGGCGTCGATCGCCTTTGCCTGTGAGCGGCAGGAATAGCCGGTCGCCATGACGACGGTGTCATCCGAAGCGGCGGCGATGGGGCCGGCCCAGCTCATCGCATAGAGCTGTTCGGAGACGGTGCGGTTGCGGGTCTCGTGGCCGAAGGTTCCGGCCATGCCGCAGCACCCCGCCTGGATGGTCTCAAGCTTGACTTGGACGGCGTCGAAGACGGCTTTCCACTGTGCCGTCGAGGCCGGAGCATTGCTGCGTTCGGTGCAATGCGGCAGCAGCTGGAAGCGCTTGCCGAAGGGCGCCGTGGTGTTCTTCGCCAGCCGCTCGAGATTGGCGGCCAGCCATTCCTGCGGCAGCAGCACCGGTGCGGAGAGCGCGGTGCCCTTGTATTCGCTGCGGAAGGCGAGCGTCATGGAGGGATCGAGGCCGACAAGCGTCACGCCGGTCTCCGCGAGCCGCTGCAAATGGTTCGCGGTCTTGAGGGCAGCCTTCTCGAACTGGCCGAGATAGCCGTGAACATGCAGCGCCTTGCCGTTGACATGCGATGCGGCAAGCAGCGGCGAAAGCCCCATCTTCTGCGCCAGCTTGATCGCGGCGATCACCACGTCGGGATCGAAAGACGCCGTGAAGGCATCCGGCACGAAGACGACGATGGCCTGCCGCTCCGCAGCGGAGAGCTTGGCAAGGGCCTCGGGGTCCGCAGTGGCAATGCCGAGACGGCTTGCCACCGTCTGCAGCGACGTTTTCGGCAGAAGTGGAAGCGATGTCAGTCCGGCGGCGCGCATCAGGCGCTGGCCGAGAGTTGTCCCGGCGGCGAGATTGTAGAGCGGCCTGACCTTTCTCATCCAAGGCAGAGTGGTCTCGATCGCCGAGACGAGCGGGTCCTTCAGCGGCCGCAGGTAGCGGCCATAGTAGAGCTCCAGGAACTTGGAGCGGAAGGCGGGAACGCTCACCTTCACGGGACATTGCCCGGCGCAGGCCTTGCAGGCGAGGCAGCTGTCCATCGCCTCGCGCACCTCATGGGAAAAGTCGGCGCGGTTTTTGGGATTGAGGCTGTTGAAGAGGCGCGCCGGAAGACGGGCAAACGAGTTGCCGCTCCGCAGACGTCCGGCTTCCTTGCGGGGATCGATACCCTTGTCGGCAAGCAGCCGCAGCCATTCCCGCATCAGCCCGGCGCGGCCCTTCGGCGAGAACCGCCGGTCGCGCGTTGCCTTGTAGGAGGGGCACATCGGGCTCGTCTCGTCGAAATCGAAACAGGCGCCGTTGCCGTTGCAATAGGCGGCATTGTCGAAAGCGGCGCGGATCTCGTTGCCGATCACCCGGTCGGATGCACCGCGCAGCGGCACCTCGTCGATCTTCAGGAGAGGGGCGGGCGCCGAAGACGGCGCGGCGATCTTGCCGGGATTGAGCCGGTTTTCCGGGTCGAAGGCGCGCTTGATGTCCTGGAGGTCAGGATAGAGATCGCCGAAGAATTCGGGCACGTATTCGGAGCGCACACCCTTGCCATGCTCGCCCCACAAGACGCCGCCATGCTTGCGCGTCAGCGCCACCACGGCGTCGCTGATCCGGCGCACCATCGGCACATGATCCTCACGGGCGAGATCGAGCGCCGGGCGGACATGGAGCACGCCGGCATCGACATGGCCGAACATGCCGTAGGAGACGCCGGCATCGTCGAGCAGCGCGCGGAACTCGCGGATATAGGCCGCGAGATTCTCCGGCGGCACCGCCGTGTCCTCGACGAAGGCAACCGGCCTGATGGGGCCATCGACATTGCCGAGCAGGCCGACGGCGCGCTTGCGCATCGTCCAGATCGCCTCGATATCCTGGGGATCGCGGGCAACCGTGTAGCCGAGCCGTCCGGCATCCTGCCCCCGATCGAGCGTTTGTGTCAGTGCCGCAAGTTTCTCTTCGAGCCCGGCTGCATCATCGGCAAGCACCTCGACGATGTTGATGCCGTTTGCCGGAACCGCGTCACCCTCGGGAAAGAAGCCGGCGATGCCGGTCCAGACAATGTCCTTCCGGGCAAGACCGAGCACCTTTTCGTCGACGGTCTCGACCGAGGCGACCTTCAGGGCCGCCAGGCTGCGGGCATCCTCGAGCGCCGCGTTGAAATCGCCATAGCGGATATTGACGAGTGCGGCCTTTGCCGGGATCGGCAGGAGGTTCAGCTCCGCCTCGGCAATCATCGCCAGCGTGCCTTCCGAACCGCAAAGGATGGCGTTCAGGTCAAAACGGCCGTCCTCACGGCGGATATGGGCGAGGTCGTAACCGGTCATATAGCGGTTGAGCTTCGGAAACACCGCGGCGATGCGCTCGCGCTTTTGCCGCGCGATGGTCTCCACCGTGCGGTGGATGTCGCCGATGCGGTCCTGCTGCGCCATGATGCCGGCAAGCTCCGCATCATCCACCGGTCGCGACCACCAGTCCGAACCGTCGGTGAGAACGATATGCAGGCCGAGCACGTGATTGGAGGTCTTGCCATAGAGGCAGGACCCCTGGCCGCAGGCATCCGTCGAGACCATGCCGCCGATCGTCGCGCGGTTCGAGGTCGAGAGCTCAGGTGCGAAGAACAGGCCGTAGGGCTTCAGCGCCCGGTTCAGCTGGTCCTTGACGACACCGGCCTGGACGCGGGCGACCCGTCTTGTGGGATCGATCTCCAGAATGCGGTTCATATGCCGGGAACAGTCGACCACCACGCCTGAGGTCAGCGACTGGCCATTGGTGCCGGTGCCACCGCCGCGGGGTGCGATCGCGATCTTCTGGAAGCGAGGTTCCGAGAGGACGCTGGCGATCACCTTCAGATCATCGACATCCTTCGGAAACAGGATGCCTGACGGCACGATCTGGTAGATCGAGTTGTCGGTCGCCGAAACCGTGCGCGAGGCAGCGCTCGTTTCCACGTCGCCAGCAAACCCGGCTTCCACGAGACGTTCGAAGAAGCCGGGATGTGACTGCTGCTGACCATGATCGGAGCGAAGACGTGGGATCATTGCCGAGTGGTGCCGGAGTCCTATCAGGTCCGCAATGCGGCGCAGGCGCGCTCGATGCGGTCGAGGGCCTCGACGAGCTCCGCTTCCGATGTCGCGTAGGAAATCCGGAAGTAGGGCGAAAGTCCGAACGCTGATCCCGGAACCACCGCGACATGCGCCTCTTCGAGCAGATAATCGGTGAAATCCTGATCGGCTTCCAGCCTCTTGCCCTTCGGCGTCGTCTTGCCGAGAACGCCCGCACATCCCGAAAAGGTGTAGAAGGCGCCTTCCGGCGTGCGGCATTCCAGGCCGTCGATCGCGTTCAGCCGGGAGACGACGAGATCGCGCCGCTGGCGGAAGCTGTCGCGCCGGCCCTTCAGGAAATCCTGCGGCCCGTTCAGCGCCTCGACGGAGGCCGCCTGGCTGACGGAAGAGGGGCAGGAGGTGGCCTGGCTCTGGATGACCGCCATGGCCTTGATCAGCGCCTTAGGGCCACCGGCATAGCCGATGCGCCAGCCGGTCATCGCATAGGCCTTCGACACGCCATTGATGGTCAGCGTGCGCTCCTTCAGCCGCGGCTCGATCGCAACCGGCGTCACGAAGGCAAAATCGTCATAGACGATGTGCTCATACATATCGTCGACCATCAGCCAGACATGCGGATGGCGCAGAAGCACGTCGAGCAGCGGGCGGTAGTCTTCGGCGCTATAGGCAGCACCCGACGGGTTGGACGGCGAGTTGAGCAGCACCCAGCGGGTCTTCGGCGTGATCGCCTTTTCCAGCTGCTCGGCCTGCAGGCGGAATCCCGCCGCTGCATCGCAAGGGATCAGCACAGAAACGCCGCCGCAGATCTCGACGATATCGGAATAGGACGTCCAGTAGGGCGTCGGGATGATCACCTCGTCGCCCGGATCGATGCTCGCCATGAAGGCGTTGAACAGGATCTGCTTGGCGCCGGTCGCAACCGTCACTTCCTCGGTCGTATAGTCGACGCCGTTTTCGCGACGGAACTTCTCGACGATCGCCTTCTTCAGGGCCGGTGTGCCGTCGAGAGCGGTATATTTCGTCTCCCCGGCATCGATCGCCCGCTTGGCGGCATTCTTGACGTTGTCGGGCGTGTCGAAATCGGGCTCGCCGGCGCCGAGAATGATGACCGGAAGGCCATCACGCTTCATGGCGGCGGCCTTCGCGCCGATCTGCAGGATCTTCGAAACGCCGACCGAGGCGATCCGCGAAGCGGGCCGGAAGCCCGCCTCTTCGATTTTCGCTGAAACCGTCATGACAGGTCCACCTTATGCGATGTCGAAGGATACGCCCTGTGCCAAAGGCAGGGCCTTCGAATAGTTGATCGTGTTGGTCGCACGGCGCATGTAGGCGCGCCAGGCGTCCGAGCCGGATTCGCGGCCACCTCCGGTTTCCTTCTCGCCGCCGAACGCCCCGCCGATCTCGGCGCCGGATGTGCCGATATTGACGTTGGCGATACCGCAATCCGAACCGTCGGCGGCAAGGAAGCGCTCTGCTTCACGCATGTCGAGCGTGAAGATCGACGAGGAGAGGCCGGCACCGACCGCATTGTGATCGGCAATGACGGCGTCGAAATCGGAGTATTTCATGACATAGAGGATCGGCGCGAAGGTTTCTTCGAAAACCGGACCTTCGTGCTTCGGCATTTCGACAAGCGCCGGCTTGACGTAATAGGCATCGGGATGGCCGAGATCGACACGCTCGCCGCCATGGACGTTGCCGCCATGCGCGCGGGCTTCGCCAAGCGCCTTCTGCATACCGTCATAAGCGGCCTTGTCGACGAGCGGGCCGACGAGAGCTGCGCTGTCGAGCGGGTTGCCGACGGAGACGCTGGCATAGGCCTTCTTGAGGCGCGGAACGAGCTCTTCATAAACGCTGTCGTGGACGAAGAGGCGGCGAAGCGTCGTGCAGCGCTGGCCGGCGGTGCCCATGGCGCCGAAGGCGATGGCGCGCAGCGCCATGTCGAGATCGGCCGACGGGCAGACGATGCCGCCGTTGTTGCCGCCGAGTTCCAGGATCGAGCGGGCAAAGCGCTTGGCAAGGCGCGGACCGACTTCACGGCCCATGCGGGTGGAGCCCGTCGCCGAGACCAGCGCGACGTTCTTGTGGTCGACGAGTGCCTCGCCGATCTCGCGGCCGCCGATGATGACCTGCGACAGGCCGGCCGGCGCGTCGCCGAAGCGCTTCAGGGCGCGCTCCAGAATGGCCTGCGATGCGAGCGCCGTCAGGGGCGTCTTTTCCGACGGCTTCCAGACGACGCTGTTGCCGCAGACGAGGGCGAGCGCAGCATTCCAGGACCAGACGGCAACCGGGAAATTGAAGGCGGAGATGATGCCGACGACGCCGAGCGGATGCCAGGTTTCCATCATCCGGTGGCCGGGACGTTCGGTGGCGATCGTCAGGCCGTAGAGCTGGCGCGACAGACCGACTGCGTAATCGCAGATGTCGATCATTTCCTGCACTTCGCCGAGACCTTCAGACGGGATCTTGCCGGCTTCGATCGAGACGAGGCGGCCGAGATCGGCCTTGGCGGCGCGCAATTCCTCACCGAGAAGACGCACGAGTTCGCCGCGCTTCGGGGCGGGCGTCAGGCGCCAGGTCTGGAAGGCGGCATGCGCCTCTTCGATCGCAGCGGCTGCACCCTTCGCATCGACGGTCTTCAGCTTGCCGATCTTCTCGCCGGTGATGGGGGAGAAGGAAACCATGCTGCCATCGGTATAGGCTGCTTTGTCGACGCCGAGGCGATCGAGAATGGCGTGTGCTTCGTCGAGGACGGAAGAGGACTTTACGGAAATGTTCATGTGCCGGACTCCAATGTGCGGATTGCTGCCGTGTTTTGACGATTACTGAGCCGCGGGGCGGCGCGAGAGCCTCGAAAGGCATTCGTCGATCGATGCTTGCTCGATCCCCGCATAGTGATCGAATTCGTTGAGAACCTTGGCGCCGAGATCGGTCTCGAAGCGCTGCTGGTTGGGGCTGGCGACGAATTCCTGTTGCGCGCCGTCGCCGAGATTGGACTGGAAAATCCCGGCGGCGCTGACCGGCAGGAAGTCTTCGTAGACGATCGGGTCGAACTGGACGAGACCGTCCGAAACCAGCGTTTCGATGTCGGCCGCATCCGTCGATGCCTTCATGCCCTTTTCGGTCAGCGAATAGCTGAAATAGCCGAGCCCTTCGGCGCGGATTGTTGCCCAGTCATCGGGGAAGGCCTCGAAGGTGGCGGCAAGCGCTGCCTCATAGGCCTCGGCATTCGAACCGTCGGCCGCCGGGCGGACGACCTTGCGCGACTGTTCCAGAAGCTGGTCGTAGAGGCCGCGGCCCTTCGGCGTCAGCGCGATGCCGCGCTGTTCGATCTCGCCGAAACGCGCTGTATGCGAGCCGGTCTGCCAGCCGCCCTTGCCATCCGAAAAGGCGACCGCTTCTTCGAGCGCCTTGAACGATGTCTGGCGCAGCAGAATGGCGCAGCGCCGGGTCGGCGGACCCTCGACAACCGCCTTCGGCGCAATGCCGTAGTCGGGCATCAGGCTCTGCACCTTGTCGATATCGAGCGTGCGCGGCGTCAGGTGATTGATATGCGGACCCTTGAAGGAGACGACGTCGGCAATCAGGCGGTGCGCGTCATGCAGACGATGGTACATCGCGACATCGACGATCGCCTTGTCGTGCCAGCGGAAGGTTTCGAGCACGGCAGCCACGAAACGATCGGCATCGTCCTTGGTCAGCCCGCCGTTCTCTTCGGCTTTCTTCGTCAGTTCAATCGCCTCATCGGTGAAGATGCGGCGGGTCGCCAGGATCTTTGCCGCTTCCTCGCGCAGCTCAGCGTCGGCAATGAGATCGAGGCGGAGCAGCGAGGTGAAGACGCGGAAGGGATTGCGCTTCAGCGCGGCGTCGCCGACCGGCCGGAAGGCGGTCGAATGAACCGGAACGCCTGCAGTCGAGAGATCGTAATAGCCGACCGGATACATGCCCATGACGGCAAAGACGCGACGCATCATCGCCAGTTCTTCAGCCGTTCCGAGACGGATCGCGCCGTGGCGCTCCTCGGAAATGCGCTCCAGATTGTCGGTCGCTTGAAGGCGCGTCTTGAGTTCCGGCTCGGCGGAGAGAGCCTCGTCATTGACGCGGGCGACCAGGTCCATCAGCGTTCCGTAAGCGGGAACCTCGGTGCGGTACATGGCCGACATGGCCGCGGAAAAGGACGACCGGATTTCGCTCGACGTGACGTGCTTCGTCATTTTGCTCAACCTTCGAAAACGATAGGACTTCATGCTCGAAATGCACTATATTCCGTCCATATAGTCTCATGTTGTGAAATCTACACCTAACTTGATGCCGAAACGGAATGATATGCGTAGAAGCCTGGTCCCCGATATCGTCACGTTGCAGGCTTTCGAATGCGCCGCACGGCATGGAAATTTTTCGCGCGCCGCCGAAGAGCTGAACCTGACGCAGAGCGCCATCAGCCGCCAGATCGCCGATCTCGAAAAGCAGACGGGGCTGAAGCTGTTCGAACGGATACGCCAGCGGGTCATCCTGTCGGAGGCCGGGCGCCGGCTGCTTCCGGAGGTCCGGGATCTTCTGTCGCGTTCAGAGCGGCTGATGATCGACGCGGCGGCGGCCGGGCGCATGCGCGCCACGCTGAAGGTTGCGACCCTGCCGACATTCGGGGCGAAATGGCTCGTGCCGCGGCTCGGCCGCTTTCTGGCGCGTTGCCCCGATGTGTCGCTGACGATCGAATCCCGCTCCAAGCCGTTCAGCTTCATGGAAGACAGCTTCGATCTCGCCATCCATTACGGCCTGCCGGTCTGGGCGGGCGGCACTCCGGTCTTCCTCTGCGACGAAACCGTGATCCCGGCCGCAAGCGCCGAGCTCGCCAGGCAGTACCGCATCGATGGTGGCCCGGACTTCACGCAAATGCCGCTTCTGCATCTGACCACCCGCCCGAAGCTGTGGTCCGATTTCTCCCGCCTGCAGGAACTCGGCATCGAAAACGCCTATCACGGCCTGCGCTTCGACCAGTTCTCGATGATGGTCTCGGCCGCCATATCCGGCCTCGGCGCCGCCCTGCTGCCGACCTACCTGATCGAGGAAGAACTGCGCTCCGGCCTCCTCACCCCGCTGCTGCCGACGACGATGCGCACCGAAAACGCCTACTACGTCGTCCGCCCCGAGGAAAAGCAGAGCCATCCCGTGGCGGAGGAGTTCCAAAGCTGGCTTTTGTCGGAAGTGGGCGCGGATGAGCCGGTGGCCGCAAGCGTGTCCCGCGCGGAGTAGCGCTGTTTAACGGCTAGCGCGTCTCGCGATCGATATCCCGGCGAAGCACGACCGCCGTAGTGATGTCATCGACTGTCTCGTGGCTGGCGATCATATCGCGGATACGATTGAGATCGTCGATCGAGGCTGCTTCCAACTCTATTATAAGGTCGAGTTGACCGCTGACCGAGGAAACGCGGCGAACCTGCGTATTGCGGGCAAGCAGATCGAGCAGACCGAGGGCGGGCGTCCGCTTCAGGCTGACCAGCAAGATCGCCCGGATGACATTGGCGTCGATCTCGCCAATGTCGGCGCGATAGCCCCTGATAATGCCGCTGCGCTCGAGATTCGTCACACGCTCGCTCGTCGCGCTGCGCGACAGCCCGATTCTTCCGGCCAAAGTCTTCAGAGCGATACGCGCTTCCTTGGACAGGATCTGGAGTATCTCTCGATCTTTGACGTCGAGCTCACGCATGCCCATCCTCCTCAGGACCGGACATATGTCGGCCCATCCCGACAATATGCCGGTTTGATCCGACAGCTTACTTGATGCCTCAAAACACATTGCATGCCAAGTTGTTCGAATAAGAAATAGCTTGGAAAAACAACGACTATGACCGATCTTTCCCATCCAGCGCCACAGTTTTCTCCTGATGATGCGGAACGCCTCGCCAAGGATATATTCGGGGTTGAGGGAACCGCTTCGCCTCTTGATAGCGAGCGTGATCGCAACTACCGCATCAAGACGGAGACGGACGCCGGCTGGATCCTCAAGATCGTCAACGCGACCGAACCAAAGATCGAAAGCGAGTTCCAGACCGCTCTTCTTCATCATCTTGGCCGGGCAGCACCGGACCTCATGGTGCCGCACCTCAAGGAGAGCCGCGCGGGCGATTTTCTGGCGAACACGGTTGCCGCCAACGGCGAGGCACATGCCGTGCGGCTGGTCGGCTGGCTGGCCGGCAAGCCGCTTGCGGAGGTCGGCAGGACGACCGAGCTCATGCGTAGTTTTGGCCGCTCGCTGGGCGAGCTGGATCGCGCTCTTCAAGGCTTCATTCATCCGGGTGCCCTGCGCGATCTGGATTGGGATCTGCGTCATGCCAAGCGTGCGCGTCAGCGTCTCCACTTTATCAGGGACGAGCGCCGGCGGGCGATCCTCGAGCGCCTCATTGCGGCCTTCGAAGACAAGGTCGAACCGAAGCTCTCGCGTCTGCGGTCACAGGTCATCCACAACGACGCCAACGATTGGAACATCCTCGTCGACGAGCATGACCATCAGCGGATTTCCGGCGTCATCGATTTCGGCGATGCCGTCCACACCGTCCTCATCGCCGAAGTCGCCATTGCCTGTGCCTACGCCATTCTCGATATGGAAGACCCGATCGGCGCGGCCGCTGCTCTCGCTGCGGGATTCCATGAGCGTTATCCGCTTCAGGCGGAGGAAATCGACGTCCTGTTCAACCTGATCGCAATGCGCCTCGTCACCAGTGTGACCTTCTCCGCGTCGCGTCACGAGCAGACCGGCGACAATCCGTATCTGGCAATCAGCGAGGCACCGGCCTGGCGATTGCTTGAAAAGATGGATGCGATGAACCCGCGCCTTGCGACAGCGATCCTCCGGAAAGCCTGCGGCTTCGATGCTATCGAGGGTGCCGGCGCGGTGCGCCGCTGGATTTCTGACAATAGCAAGTCGTTCGCGGATGTCGTTCGCCCTGCGGCGGCGCAGATGACCAAGGCAATCGTGCCTTATGGCGATCCCGCACATGTGATGACCGTTGCCTCGGCGGAGCAGCGTCCCGAAGAGGCGACAAAATGGTGGGACGACTTCTCGGCACGCCACAAGGTCACGCTCGGTATCGGCCCCTGGGGCGAAGCGAGAACCGTCTACACAGACAAGGCCTTTGAATCGCGCTTCATCGAAGGCAAGCGGCGAATTCACCATCTCGGCGTCGATCTGTTCATGCCGGCGCAAACGCCGCTCTTTACCCCCCTTGCGGCGACGGTGAAGAGCGTCGAGGTCGAGCGCGAACCTCTCGGCTACGGCGGCTTGGTCCTGCTTGAGCACCGGCCGGAAGGATGCCCGCCCTTCAACACGCTTTGGGGTCATATGGCCCATGAAGCCCTCGAGCGCCTCAAGCCCGGCGATCGGCTGGAGGCCGGTGATCTCGTCGGCTATATGGGTGGTATCGGCGAGAATGGCGGCTGGACGCCCCATCTCCACTTCCAGGTATCATCAGATACCGAATTGACCGCGGCCGAGATCATCGGCGTCGGCGAGGCTGCCTATCTCGACGTCTGGGAAGACCTCTTTCCCGATGTCGCGGCGCTCGCCAAGATTCCGCCGGAAGCATTCGGTCAGACCGGCCGAACGAGGGAAGAAATCATTTCCAAGCGCCGGGAACTTCTGCTTCCCAACCTGTCGATTTCCTATTCCGAGCCGATCAAGTTCGTGCGTGGTGAAGGCGCATGGCTGATCGACAATTTCGGCCGCGCCTATCTCGATTGCTTCAACAACGTATGCCATCTCGGCCATAGCCACCCGGATGTCGTCGAGGCGGTCTCACGTCAGGCAGCCGTGCTCAACACCAATACGCGCTATCTTCACGACAACATCGTTGAATATGCCGAACGGCTGACGGCAACGTTGCCCGCGGGCCTCGCTGTTGCTTCCTTCGCTTGCTCGGGCAGCGAAGCCAATAGCCTGATGCTGCGCATGGCGCGCAATCATACGGGCCACAACGAAGCTATTGTCCTCGACTGGGCCTATCACGGCACGACGCAGGAACTGATCGATCTCAGTGCCTACAAGTATAAGCGCAAGGGCGGCAAGGGACGGCCCGACCACGTCTATGAAGCGGTCATTCCAGACAGCTACCACGCGCCCGAAAGCTGGCCCCATGCCGAGCACGCCAAGCGTTTCGCGCAGAGCGTTGCGGATCATATCGAAGCGATGCGCAGAGACGGGCGCTCCCCGGGCTTCTTCATTGCGGAATCCATTCCGAGCGTCGCCGGTCAGGTCTTCTTGCCGGACGGCTATCTCAAGGAAGTCTATGCCATGGTCCGGGCCGCAGGCGGCCTTTGCCTGGCCGATGAGGTCCAGGTGGGCTTTGGCCGGGTCGGAAGCCACTGGTGGGCCTTCGAAACGCAGGATGTCGTTCCCGACATCGTCTCAATGGGCAAGCCGATCGGCAATGGCCACCCGATGTCGGCCGTGGTGACGACACGCGAAGTGGCGGACAGTTTCAACAACGGCATGGAGTATTTCAATACGTTCGCCGGAAATCCGGTGTCGTGTGCGATCGGGCTCGCCGTGCTGAATGCGATCGAGCGCGACCGTCTGCGGGAGAATGCTCTCAGCGTCGGCAACTATCTGCTCGATGGCTTCCGTAAAATGCAGCAGCGCTTCGACATCATCGGCGACGTGCGCGGGCTGGGGCTGTTCCTTGGTATCGAACTGGTCGTTGATCGCAGGACGAAAGCTCCGGCCACGGACCTGGCAAGGAAGATCAACGACGGGGCGCGCGAACGCGGGATCCTGATGGGAACGGAAGGGCCGCACGACAACGTCCTGAAGATGCGGCCGCCGATGGTCTTTTCGCAGGCCAATGCCGACCACCTGCTCGACGTGTTGAGCGCGAGCTTCGAAGCAGCCCTGAAATAGAGCGGAGAATCCAGCCTATCCCTGCACCGCTTGGCCGGCGCCGGGACGTTGCATCGCGCCCATAGCATCGGCCGGCAAAGTGCCGGTCGTTTCCGGCAATGTGTCAGCCCGACTGACATCTTGCCGGATGCCCATGGAAAACCGCCATGCAAAACTCTTCGGGTGACGGTTGCCCGGTGAGACCCACAAGAACGAAATAAAATAATCCCAGAGGAGATATGACGTGCCCAATCATAGGTTTAAAAGTTTCATCGCGGTCGCCGCTATCGCGGTTGCAGCCGCATTTTCAACGTCGCCGGCATCGGCCGACGAACTGAAGACGATTCAGGATTCAGGCGACCTTCGCGTTGCGATGAGCGGCCAGTATCCGCCGTTCAGCTTCGCGAACGACAAGAACGAGATCGTTGGCTTTGACGCCTCGATCAGCGAGGCCATGGCAGAGCGCATGGGCGTCAAGGCGAAGATCGTCACGACGCCGTTCGACGGCATCATCGCCGGCCTTCTGGCCAAGAAATATGACGCAATCGTCGCGTCCATGACGATCACTCCCGAGCGCGAAAAAGCAGTCGACTTTGTCGGACCTTACTACCACGCCGGCCGCACGATCGTCGTCAAGGCGGACTCGCCGATCCAGAAGCTTGAAGAGCTCGCCGGCAAGACCGTCGGCGTCACGCTCGGCGATTCCCACGACAAGTGGGCGCGAGCCCAGGGCAATCTGACCGTGCGCACCTACAAGGGTCTTCCCGAAATGCTCGTCGACCTTGATGCCGGACGCATCGATGCGCTCGTCATGGACAGCATCCCCGTCATGGTCGCTGTCAAGGAAACGGGCCAGAAGGTTCGCATCCTCGATACCCCGAACATCGAAGGTGGCAATGAAGCTCTCGGTATTGCGATCCGCAAGAACAACCCGGAGCTCAAGGCCAAGATGCAAAAGGTCCTTGAGGACATGCAGGCGGACGGCGCCTACGAAAAGATCTCGATGCAGTGGATTGGCCGCGACATCCGCTGATCCCGATAAGGGCCGGATCAATTCCGGCCCTGACCATTCGACTTTTCGGAGCGTTTCTATGGATTTGGCGCTTATGCAGCGCGTCCTCCCCTTCTTTTTGGAGGCTGCGTGGGTGACGGTGCAGATATCTTGTCTTTCACTTCTGCTCGGATTCCTGGTCGCGATCGCGCTGGTCGCTCTCCGGCTTTCCGATTTTCTTGCTGTCCGGTGCCTTTCGAGGCTCTACGTGAGTGTCTTCCGCGGCACGCCCTGCCTGGTTCAGCTCTTCGTCATCTATTTTGGCGGACCGCAGATGGGCCTGGAGCTTGACCCTTTCGTCGCCGGCGTGATCGGCCTCGGCCTGAACATTGCCGCGTACATGGCCGAATCCATCCGCGGAGCCATCGAGAATGTCGATCGTGGCCAGTCGGAAGCCGCCCGATCGATCGGATTTGGGCGGGCTGCGACACTCAGGCTCGTGGTGCTGCCCCAGGCGGCACGGTTGATGATCAGACCGCTCGGCGTGAACGCCGTGGGGCTGATCAAGGGATCTGCCTTGGTGTCATCGATCTCCGTCGTGGAGCTGACTTACACCGCCCAGCGGTTCATCAGCTCAACCTATAAACCGTTCGAGATCTTCTCGGTATCCGCGGTGCTTTACATCGTCATGGTCTATGCGGTCCGGTTGGTCGTCGATCGCCTTGATCAGCGTTTCGCGGCAAGGTGAGGACGCCGATATGCAGAATCTGGATTTCTCCATCGTCACACCCTATGCCGGGCTTCTTGCGACCGGCTTGTGGTGGACACTCGTCATGTTCGTCGGCTCAAGTATACTGAGCCTTACCTTCGGCATCGGCTTTGCGCTCGTGCTGCTTTACGCCCCGTGGTTCTGGGCCTTGCCGCTTCGCTTTCTGACCTGGCTTCTCATGGGAACGCCGCTGCTTCTGCAGCTCTATCTGATCTATTACGGTCTGGTGCAGGTCGGCATCGACATTCCGGCGATCGGCGCGGGTATCATTGGCCTCAGCCTGCATTTTGCCGTTTATAATGCCGACGTCTTCAGAGCCGGAATATTGTCTGTCGACGCAGGGCAAATAGAAGGCGCCCGTTCGATCGGGCTTAGCCGCGGTCAGGCACAGCGCTACGTTATCGTCCCACAGGCGCTGCGCCGGACGATTGCGCCCATCGGAAACAACCTGATCGTTCTCCTGAAGGACACATCGCTGGTCTCCATCATCGGCATTGCCGAACTGGTCTACAGCGCACAGCTCGCTATCAGCGAGACCTACAGCCCGTTCGAATTCTACCTGACTGTCGCCGCCATCTATTACGCGGCCAATCTTGTTCTCGAAGCCGGCCTGCAATTTCTTGAAATCAAGGTGGAGATGTCACGGTGAGCACCGCAAAGCTTATGGTCGAGGTTAAAGGTGCCCGGAAGGCATATGGGCCGCTGGAGGTCCTCAAGGGTATCGACCTCTCTGTGTCGCGGGGCCAGATCATCGCGATCATCGGCCCCAGCGGGTCAGGAAAAAGCACGCTTCTGCGATCGATCAATCAGCTCGAATTGCTCAACGCCGGAGAGATCTGGCTGGACGGCGAGCAGGTGAACAGGCCGCTTAAGGGGCAAGCCTTCGAGAAGCATATCAATGCCGTGCGCCAGCAGATGGGCATGGTATTCCAGCACTTCAATCTGTTCCCGCATCTGACGGTTTTCGAGAATATCGCGCTTGGCCCGATCAAGCTCAAAGGCCTTTCGAAGCAGGCGGCCCGGGAGCTCGCGCTCGGTCTGCTGTCGAAGGTCGGCCTTGCGGACAAGATCGACGAATATCCGTCCCGCCTGTCGGGTGGCCAGAAGCAACGCGTCGCCATTGCCAGAGCACTGGCCATGCAGCCGAAGGTGATGCTTTTCGACGAGGCGACATCGGCGCTGGATCCCGAGCTGGTGGATGAGGTCAACGCCGTGATGAAACAGCTCGCTGCCGAGCACATGACGATGTTGATCGTGACCCATGAAATGCGCTTCGCCGGCGAAGTCGCTGACCGGATCGTCTTCATGGACGGCGGTGTCGTCGTCGAGGAAGGGACGCCGCAGCAGATCTTCCAGAATCCGGCGCAGGATCGAACCCGCTCATTTCTGAAGAAACATCTGCACGACAGGTAAGGCTCACGCTCGCAGCGGAGGCTCGCCTGCCGAAAAAAGGCGCGCCCTGCTGGCGAAATAGTCAGCCTTCGGTCGCCATAGGCGGAAAACACCGGGATTACGGGGTGGCACGGCGCTTGCTTCGATCTGATATCGACAGATCGACGGGTGCCCATGTTCAACCTTGCGATAACCTGCCTGCTTCTTGCCGCAGCGCTTGGCCTCAGCCTGCGCCGGTTCAGCCTGCCATATCTGGCGAAAGGCGAGATTGCCGAGCAGTCTTCGCCGGTGACGATGGTGGCGAGTGCGGTGTTTCTGGCGGCACTCGCGTTGGCGGTTTCCGATCGGGGGCTGTGGTATGCGGCCGTCGCCATCGGCGGTGGCCTTCTGGTGGCGCTGGTCTTCGATCAGGACAATCCGCGGATGACGGCCGCTTTGTCGGTCGCCTGCCTGCTCAGCTACGTTGCGCTGAGATAGGCGGTCCCTCTTTCTTCGGAAGCGACCGGGCGACGGCGCTCAGCAGATCGGTTTGCGAGATCAGCCCGAGTATATGATCTGCGTCGTCGACGATGATGACGGCGTGGGTGCGGCCATCGGTCAGAAGCGGCAGGAGATCGAAGGCCCGGTCTTCGGCGCGGGCGGTGACCGCATCCGAAATCTGCCCCTCCAGTGAGCCTGGCAGGAGCGCGATTTCGCGCAGGCCGACCGTTCCGATCAGCCGCTTCTCGGCGTCCCTGACCGGTAGCGTGCGGATATTGTGGTGGAGAAGCAGCCATCGGGCCTGCTCCACGGTTCCGTCGAAATCGATGGCGATGACGTCGCGCGACATGATGTCGGCGCAGGTGATTTCGGCGTTCGAGCGGGCAACGGCCTCGAATTCGACGCGGCGCAGCACGCGGCCGAGATCGGCGCGATCGATGTCGAAGGCTTCGTTCAAGGCGGCGAGCGCCGCATCGATATCCTCGTCGCGAAATCCGGTGCGCTCGGCTGCCGGCGGATCGGCCGTCAGGTGCGTGTTCACAGGGGCGGCGGCAACATGCGGATAGTTGTGGCGCGACAGCTTGTGGAACAGCAGGCCGATCGCCACCAGCAGGCAGGAGTTCAGCGCCACCGGCACGAAGGGAAACAGCATTCCCCAGCTCGCGACGACAGGCCCGCCGAGAACGGCCGTCAAAGCCGCAGCACCGCCAGGCGGATGCAGGCAGCGGGTGAAGGACATGGCGGCGATCGCCAGGGAAACGCCGACGCCGGTGGCTATGATCGGATCCTTGATCAGGCTGGCGGCGGCAACGCCCATGATCGCCGAGATGGTATTGCCGCCGATGATCGACCAGGGCTGCGCCAGCGGGCTCGCCGGCACGGCAAAGAGCAGCACGGCGGAGGCGCCCATCGGCGCAACGATCAGCGGCAGATGCGATCCTTCGCCAAACAGCAATCCGCACATAAGGCCGGTGAGCGCGATCGCCACCAGCGCCCCGAGGCAGGCGAGAAGCCGGTCGCGCAGCGTCGCGCCCGCCAGCATGGGGTGGAAGAGCCTGGATGATAGGGAGCGCTTGCTCGCTGCGTCGCGCAGTCCTTTAGGGGGCATGGATCGGCCTGTCAGATGAATTGCTGTCTTCAGTGAGAAATCTGTGCCGGGGAGGCGGATGGTGCGGCAAGGAGCAGGTCCTCGGTGCTGCTAAGGGGATCAACGGTGATAGGGAATAAACCGCCGCATCGGCCAGGGATCTCAACTGTCGAGGCTCTTCTATTCTCGAAATGAGAACGCGATCAAGACCTGCTGTGCCAGAGAACCAGGACGAGGTGACGCATCTTGTGGTCCGAAGCGCGCTGTCCGTTCGGCACTAAACGCTAAACGACGGCAGGCGCTTCGATCGGGACGCCTGCCTCGGAGGCGGCGGAGATGAAGCTCAGCCTTGCTTCCAGCGGCGTGCGCAGCCCGGCCTCGACATCCGAGCAGATCTGCAGAGCTTCCATGAAGGCGCGGCCGTTCGAAACCGGCCATGCGTTCAGCAGGATGGCCAGCGCCTCTGCTGTCGTCGCCACGATATGCATGTCGCCCGTTCGCTTGCAGGCGACCAGAACCGGCATTTCCCAACGGCGTGTACTCATGTCCAGCCCTCAACCAAGACGGGAAAACCATACAGAGTACACCTTCACGGCGTCAAAGCCGGAAATCTCCGCATTCGCAGCATGATTAAGGAGGCGCTAAGCGGTTGTCCATGCCGTAGTCGGGAACCGGGAGGCCATTCCGCGAATTTATGGAATGCAGAGGAGATGACCATGATCCGCAAGCTGAAATCCGGCGAATACCGGCTTTATTCCCGCAAGGTCGATCCGAAGACCCGCAAGCGGCGCAATCTCGGGACGTTCGAGACCCGCGAAGCCGCCGAGAAGCATGAGCGCGAGGTGCAGTATTTCAAGCGCCATGGCTGACGTCTGCGATCGTCCGGTTGCTCAAGGAGGATAGTGCAGTGGTCGACGACGAAGAAGTTCTGATGAAGCGCGACTGGCTGGCGACGGTCTCGGGCGTCCATCTTCACAATGTGCATGGCGACGATCTCGAGGAAAGCCCGTGCAACATGCTGCTCGGCAACGCGATCCTGCATGTAGCCAGCCTGGAGAAGGCCGCCTGCGAGCATCGCGGCGCCAAGGTTGTGATGGGAGAGCTGATGCTCGATTGCGCCGAATGCCGGGCGCTCGCCGAAAAATTCGGGGCGCGTCTTGCGGTCATCGAATAGGTGGCCCCTGACTTGGCGGGGCTGACTAGAGCGCGCCGTTCGCACGGCCATCCCTGGCCGTCAGCAGGGCGAGAGCCGATTGCGCGACGCCGACGATCGCTTCCAGCAGCTCGCTCTCGCTCGCCTGCATCATGCCCAGTCCGGTGATGGCATCCTCGAATTCACTCGCTGCCGGCGTCCCGTCGTCGAGCTTTCCCGACAGCTCGAACCCCGCCTCGCAGACCTTGGTCAGTTCGTCGCGTTTGCCGATATCGGTCATGCCGGGCAGCGATATGGCGACACGCTCCAGCTCGGCGATGAAGGCGGCCGTCTCCAGCGACAGCTGCGTCAGCGGCATGTGCCGGGCATCGGCGTGGATGCGGGCGAGCGAGGCGCGCATTTTCATCCGGTCAGCTCGCATGACCGGCTCCATCCAGGCTTTCCGACGCCGCATTGTCGTTCGACGAGTTGATGCCCAGGCTATCCTCGATCATCGCCCGCAGCATGGCAAAGCGAAGCTCGAGCGCCGTCACCTCGACCGATTTCGTCAGATTCGAAAGGTCGGCTGCGAACAGATCGAGCTCGTGCAGGAGCGATTGAACATCGGATGTCAGATAGCCCATGAGGTTCCTATGTCTGAAGCGACTCGGGATCGAGTTTCGCTAGACACTTAACCGGCAATCATGGCCTGCGAAGGCCGATGCGGCTGGCATGGTGAACATCCCGTAAATACTGACAGGGTGTGTTTCAGGATGATCCGCCGCCCGGCCGCACCTGCCTCAACCTTTTCAATGCGGTAGCTTTCCGTCGAAGAGATCCATGACGGTGCGGGTCATTATTCCATCTCGCGTCTTGAAACCTTCCAGCACTTCGAAGTGGTTTGCATTCGGCAGGACGAAGCTGCTGGAGCGATTGCCGCTGGCCTGCCAGGCCTCCTCGAAACGCCGGGACTGCCCGGCAAAAGCGTCCGGATCCGCATCGCCCCAGGTCAGCGCAAGCGGTGCGGCGAGCTTGCGGACATTCAACAGCGGGCTGTCGTTCTGGATCGTTGTCGGCGTCAGCCTCAACGACGGCTGCAGGAAGCTGCCGGCAAGCGGTGTCAGGTCGAACAGGCCGCTGATCGCAAAACCGGCCTTCACCGTGTCGTCAGGCAGGCCGTAGCGCGACCAGTCGGTCAGCAGCGTGGTGGCCGTCAGGTGGCCGCCGGCGGAATGCCCGCCGACAACGATCCTGTCGGGATCGCCGCCGAAAGATTCGGCATTCCTGTAGGTCCAGGCGACGGCGGCCCTGACCTGGCGGACGATCTCGCCGATTTCGACGGTGGGGCAGAGATCGTAGGTGACGTTGACGACACAGGCACCCGCCGCGACCGGTCCCGGCGCCACCATGGAGAATACCCGTGAGGTTAGCGATTTCCAGTAGCCGCCGTGAACGAAGACGAAGATCGGCGCCTTCTTCGGAGAAGGCGAGGGACGGTAGAGATCGAGATGCTCCATCAGCGTCGGGCCGTAGGCGATACCGAGCTGCTTGTCGTCGATGGCCGCCTCCGCGGCCGCGCTATCTTCCATGAAGCGGCGAGCATAGATCATGAAGTCGGGAACGGAGGCCTCGACGTCATAGGCCGCATCCAGCGCGGCCTGGGTCTCGTAGCCTGAAAACAGCTGTGTCATTGCGCTTCTCCTGAGGTGGATGGTTGCTGTAGCGATCGGGTGAGGGCGGGGCGGTGCCCGCCACGCCGCTCGAGAAGGCCGGCGAGCCCCTGCGGCAGAAACAGCATCAGGGCGATCGATATCAGCCCGAGCACCAGTTGGCCCTGGCCGGACATCTGGCCGAGGATGCGATCGACGATGACGAAGAGGACAGCGCCGATCAGCGGGCCGGAGACGGTTCCCATGCCGCCGGCCACGGCGACGAAGACGACGTAGGACGCCCAGGAGATCGAGAAGCCGGATGCCGGCGTGATGATCATCGCGTCCATGAAATAGAGCCCGGCCGCGAGCCCGGTCACGAAGGCGCTGACGAGGAAGATCGCGGTCTTGATGCGCATCACGTCGATGCCGCTGCTTTCGGCCGCCTCCTCATCGTCGCGCACCGCCATCAGCGCCAGTCCGTAGGTCGAGCGCATCGAGAGGAAGATGCCGAGCGTGACGGCGGCGGCGAGGCCGAGCGCCAGATAATAGAGCGTCAGCACATCGACACCGGCATTGATCTGCATGCCGCCGCCCGCGCCTGCAAGCGGCCAGCCGTTGAAGATCGTCGCGACGGATTCGGCGATCAGCCAGGTGGCGATGGCGAAATGCGCGCCGCGAAGCCGCAGGAGCGGCAGGGCGCCGAGAAACAGGAAGAGCAGCAGTGAGGCGCGGCGGGTGAAGGCGTCGCCGAAGAGATCGAGCTCAGGCCGCAGCGTTACGGCGATCTCATATCCAACGGCAAGACAGAGGGCGGCGCCGAGCGCCCAGGATCGCCTCACCGGCCGTTTGAAGCCCATCGGCACGACGAGCAGCATGGCAAAAGCCAGCGGCACGAGGCCGGCAAAGATCCAGACCGCCGCTATGGGCGCGGCAGCGTAGTAGATCAGGATGGCTTCGGAAAAGCCGGCAAGGCCGATGAATACCTGCTGGCCGAAGGAGAGCATGCCGCCGAACCCGGCCATCAGGTTCCAGGCGTGGCCGAGCGTCGCGAAG
Source organism: Rhizobium sp. BG4 (assembly GCF_016864575.1). NCBI lineage: Bacteria > Pseudomonadati > Pseudomonadota > Alphaproteobacteria > Hyphomicrobiales > Rhizobiaceae > Rhizobium > Rhizobium sp. BG4. Next base: position 965,867 of record NZ_CP044126.1, on the reverse strand, counting down.
ATGAAGACCGACATCAGCAGGTGGACGACATAGCTGTCGGCGCCGGTTGCTATGGGAACGAGCATCAAGGCGGCGAGCAAAGCGAATACTGCGATCAGCCGCGGCGCCGGTCTGGCAAGGCTGGCGGTTGCCGGAGGCGAGCCGATGGCGGGGGAACTGGAGATGTCCATGGGTGCCGGTCCTATCGCTTGAAGAGCCCTTGGGGGCGTGCTGCGAGTACGAGAAGAATGAGCAGGTAGCCGGCGAGCTGCTGCGCCGCCGGCCCGAAATAGGTGCCGGCCAGAACCTGGGTGATGCCAAGCGCGATGCCGCCGAGGAAGCAGCCGCCGAGCGATCCGAGCCCGCCGATGACGACGACGCCGAAGGCGGTCAGCAGGTAGGGAGGGCCATCGAACGGCTGGAAGGAGCGCGACATGCCGATCATGAACCCCGCGAAGGCGGCAAACATCAGCGACAGCCCGGCCGCAACGCCATAGACATGGGCCGTCCGCATCCCCATCAGCGCGGCAATCTCGGCATCATCAGATGTCGCCCGGATCGCCCGGCCGATATGGGTGCGCTGGATGAACAACGCGAGCGCGCCGATCAGCAGGGCGGCAAGCACGAGAAAGCCGAAGCGCAGCGTCGAGATGCTGAGATCGTCGCTGAGCGCGATCGCCGAGAAGGAATAGCTGTTGCGGATCGTCTGGGCATTGGTGCTGAACACCACCTGCATCGCTTGCGACAGCACGGTCGATATGCCGAAGGTGATCAGCAGCGGCAGCATCATGCCCATGATCGGCGAGAGGCCGCGCCGCTCGACGGCGAATGTCGAGACGCGGTTCAGCAGTCCGCGCTGCAGGGCATAGCCGATGAGAAACATCACCGGCACCAGCGGCAGCAGCGCCCAGAAAGGCGAGACCGGATAGAGCCCGAGAATGACGACGGCGAGATAGGCCGCCAGGATCAGCCAGTCGCCATGCGACAGGTTGACGAGCTTCATGACCCCGAAGCTGAGCGCAAGGCCGACGCTGATCAGCGCGTAATAGCCGCCAAGCGTCGCTCCCGTCATCAGGCCGTTGGCGAGGTCGATCCAGGCCCAGTAGAAATCCTCCATTGTCATGATCACGGGGCTCCCTGGGCAAATTTGCGGATCGAGGGATGGGAATGGCGGCCGCCGCCGAAATAGGCGGCGGTGATCGCCTCGCGGGTGAGCGCAGCGGTCTCGCCGGACAGGACGATGCGGCCCTCCAGCATGACGGCGGCGCGCCCGGCAAAGGTCATCGCCCGCTGCAGATCCTGTTCCACGAGGATGATGCTCAACCGGTCGCGCAGCCGCTGCAGATTGCCGTAGAGGTCCTCGACGGTGGCAGGCGAAAGCCCGAGCGAGACTTCATCGAGCAGCAGCAGGCGCGGCGAGGTCATCAGCGCCCGGCCGATCGCCACCATCTGCTGCTCGCCGCCGGACATTTGCGTCACGATCTGGCGGCGCCGTTCGGCAAGCTTTGGGAAGAGATCGTAGATTTCGTCGAGTTTCTGCCGCGCACTACGCCGCCAGACCGGCAGGTAGGCGCCGCAGAGCAAATTGTCCTCCACGCTCATGCGCGAAAACAGCCGCCGTCCCTCCGGGACGAGGGCAATGCCCATCTCGACGATCCGCTCGGGCGGCAGGAGTTCGATAGCCTGGCCCTCGAAGCGCATGCGGCCGGTCAGCCGCGTCTTGCCGCCGACGGCCGTCAGCCCGGTGATGGTCCGCAGCAGCGTCGATTTGCCGGCGCCGTTGGCGCCGATCAGCGCCAGGATGTCGCCGCGGCGAAGCTCGAGATCGATATCGAACAGCGCCTGCAGCTCGCCATAGAAGGCGGAGATTTCGTCGAGTGCGAGAATGGTTTCGGTCGCGGACATCGTCAGGCTCCGAGATAGATGCGGCGGGTTTCGGGAAGGGCCATGACCTTGTCGGGATTGCCGTCGGCGACGATCTCGCCGCCAGCCAGAACCATCAGGCGATCGGTGGCGGTCAGCATCGTGCGGATCACATGCTCGATCCAGACGACGGCGATGCCGAGGGAGCGCACGCTTTTCACCATGGAGATGAAGGCGCTCACCTCCTCCTCGGTCAGCCCCGCCGCCACCTCGTCGATCAGCAGCAGGCGCGGCCGCATGGCGAGCGCCCGGGCAAGTTCGTGGCGCTTGCGCACCAGGAGCGGCAGGCTGCCGGCGAGCATGCCGGCATGGGCCGACAGCCCGGTCAGCGCCAGCGTCTCGCCGACCCAATGGTCGGCGGAACGCTGGTCCATCTGTCCGGCAAAGGTTGCCGCCACGCGCAGGTTCTGCTCGACGGTCATTTGCCCGAAAGGCTTCGGCACCTGATAGGTCCGCCCGATGCCGAGCCTGGCACGGCGATGCGGCGGCGCCGTCGTGATGTCCTTGCCGCAGAACCGCACCATGCCGGACGAAGGCTTGATATGGCCGGAGAGCATGCCGAACAGCGTCGTCTTTCCGGCGCCGTTCGGGCCGATCACGCCAAGCACTTCGCCTTCCGAGACATGGAAACTCACGTCCTTCGCCACGGTGAGCGCGCCGAAGGATTTGGTGAGATTGGTGACTTCGAGAATCCTGGTCATGTCGGTTGTCTCCGTCCGGATGTGTCGCAGATCGAAGGCACCCTATTCGTAGAGCTTCATCTCGGCTGTCTTCTGGACCGACGGATAGACGGCGTTGAAGACGTTTTCCTTGATGATCTTTCCCTGCGCCTGGTCGAAGCGCCATTGCGCACCGCCGAGCGGCTGGACCGAGAAGTTCTGCTTGTTGAAGGCGACGGGACCGGCGACGGTATCGACCTTGGTGGTCCGCAGCGCGGCGAGGACCGCTTCCCTGTCCTTGGTGCCGGCGCGCTGGATGGCGCTCAGCAGCACGTCATAGGAGGCATCGTCGTAACCGAGCGGCGGGATATACTGCTTGCCGGTCGCCTTCTCGAAACTGTCGACCAGCGCCTGGCCGCTATAGCCGCCGAAGGACGAGCTGCCAGGATAGGCCGGCGACCAGAAGTTCACCGAGAGCAGCCCGTAGCCGACCTCGCCGAGGGCCGCCATCGGCTCCGGATAGCCGGTGCCCTTGTCGATGATGTACATTTTCGGCTTGAAACCTGCCTGGGCGGCCTGCTGCAGATAGTTCTGCATATCCGGCGGGGCGAGCACACCGGCGACGACCTCGACGTGATTGCGCTTGAACTGGTTGATCAGCGACGAGAAGTCGGGCAGCCCCTGCTGGAAACGGCCGGGATCGACAGGCTTCCAGCCCTCGCCCTTGAAGACCGGATCGAAGATCTTGGCAAAGACGGTGCCGTCGGCATCGTTCGGATAGAGATAGCCGATCTTGCCGTTGAAGCCGCCCGGCAGCGCCTTGATCATGCCGACATGGTTCTTCACCAGATCGGGCACCGAGAAGAAGAATTCGAAGGCGTATTTGTATTCCTTCGGCTTGCCGTCGGGGCCGAGAAGCCAGGCTTCGACCGGGGTGTTGGTGACGATGCAGGGGATCTTGTTGCGCTCGCAGAGATCGGAGGGCGCATTGGTCGTATCGGGCGTGCCCTGCGCCATCAGGAAGTCCACCTTGTCCTGCAGGATGGCCTGGGTGGCGGCTTCGGCCGAACCGGCGACGGTGCTCTTGCTGTCATAGATCTTGTAGCTGATCTTGCAGAGATCGTTGCCGACCTTCAGTCCACCGGCGTCGTTGATCGGCTTCAGCTTGTTGTCGTCGACCCACGGCGTATCCTTGCCGACATCGGCGAGCGGGCCGGTCATCGGAACGATGCGGCCGATGCTGATGCTACAGTCCGCCGCCAGCGCCTGCCCGGCGGGCAAAGCGGTAAGCAGAAATGCGCCTGCGAGAATTCTCTTCATGCTGATAAGGCTTGCCGTCATATCGTTCCCCTTTATTGGCAGCAAAGAACCTGTCTCCCGGAGGGCATCTCCGGGCGATTGGGCATGCGTGACCGATCGTTTTGTGGCCGAGCGAGACCCTTCGCCGCCGCGATGCGCGGGGCGTCGAACTCACATTCCGCGGCCTGAACGGGCGGGCTGACTGTCTGGTATTGATCTGCAGCGAAGTCTATTATTTTTCATAATTACGTCAATATGAAAAAAATAAGACATTGACGATTCTTCGGCGTTTTCCTGCCGGGCCGCAGATACGGCAATGCCGCGCGTTTCCTATTGAAAATCAACAGGAAATCAGCGCGGCAGGAAGCCACGGCAGAGCATGTCTCAGCCCGCAGACCGGGCGCTATCGGCCGCCCTTCTAGAGCGATGCCGCCTGCGCGAGCAACGCTTCCGACGACCGCGCCAGCAGCCCGGCATCGACGCCGACGGCGAGAAAATCGACGCCGGCTTCCGCCGCCATCTTCATCAGCACCGGATCGCCGCTCAGAAGCCCGGCTGGCTTGCCCGCCGCCTTGATCTTGCTGATCGCATCGATGACCGTCTTGCGCAGGCCGGGATTGCTAAGATCGGCGCCGAAACCGATGCTGGCGGCGAGATCGGCGGGACCGACGAAGAGCGCATCGACACCCGGAACCGCCGCGATGGCCTTCAGGTTGCCGAGCGCTTCCGCCGTCTCGATCTGCACGATGACGCAGAGATCCTCGGCGGCCTTGTCGAAATAGCCCTTCTCGCGGCCGAAACGGGTCGCCCGGGTCAGACCGGAGACGCCGCGTATGCCGCATGGCGGATAGCGGGTCGCGCGCACGGCGGCTTCCGCCTCCGCCGCGTTCTGGACATAGGGGATCAGCAGCGTCTGGGCGCCGATATCGAGCAGCCGCTTGATCAGCACGGCATCGTTGGAGGCGGGCCGGACGATCGCGGAGACGCCGGGATAGCCGGCGATCACCTGGAGCTGCGGCAGTACGGTCAGCGCATCGCCGGGCGAATGTTCGGTATCGAGCAGCAGCCAGTCGTAGCCTGCCCCTGCCACCACTTCGGTGGTGAAGGCAGAGGACAGGGTGCACCAGAGGCCATGCTGGCGGCGGCCCTCCGAGAGGGCCTGTTTGAACAGATTGCGGGGCATGGCGTCACCTATGCGAAGGAGATGCCGATGGCGCCGAGCGGGCCGTAATCGGCCTGGATGACGTCTCCGGAGACGATATCGACGGGGCGGGTGAAGGAGCCGCCGAGGATGAACTGGCCCTTGCGCAGGACCTCGCCCTGGTCTGCAAGCTTGTTGGCGAGCCAGGCGACGCCGGCGGCCGGGTGTCCCATGATGGCGGCCGATACGCCCGATTCCTCGATGATACCGTTCTTCGACAATGTCGCGGCGACCCAGCGGATATCGACATCGAACGGCCGCACCGGCCGCCCGCCGACGACCACGCCGCCCGATGCCGCGTTATCGGCGATCGTATCGGTGATCGCGCGCGGCACTTCCGTGCGGTAGTCGATGATCTCGAGCGCGGGAACGACGACTTCGGTGGCGCGCATCACGTCGTAGATGTTGCAGCCCGGTCCGCTCAGATCGTCCTTCAGGACGAAGGCGAGCTCAACCTCGAGCCGCGGCCTGATGAAGCGTCCGGCAGGGATTGTCTGGCCGTCGCGGAACATCATGTGATCGAGCAGGGCGCCGTAGTCCGGTTCGGTCATCTTCGAGGCCATCTGCATGGCGCGCGATGTCAGACCGATCTTGTGGCCGACAATGCGACGGCCTTCGGCAAGATGGTGTTTCACCCAGCGGCGCTGGATCTCATAGCTTTCGGCGAGCACGAGTTCGGGATGGCTCTTCGAGAGCTGCGGAATGACGGCGCGGCTCATTTCCGCATCGAAAAGCGAGCGGGCTGCGGCGTCCAGTTGGGCTTCGGTCAGTGGCATTTCGGATGTCCTTGAAACGGGATGACGAAAGCGGCCGAGATGCGGCCGCTCTCCTGACATGCTCGGGTGCCTCAGACGGCGGCGGTCATAAGCTGCGACACAAGAAATGCGGTGACGGCGACGAAGGCGACCATCGTGGTGAAGATGGTGATGTTGACGTCGAGCGCGAGGCCGAGCGGCCCGCCGACCGGCGGGTAGCCGTTCTCGTCGTAGTTCTCGCCCGCGTAGAACCGCTTGCCGAGCACGGCGGCGAAGAAGCCGCCATAGACAGCCACGGCAGCCACCAGCGGCAGGATCAGCTGCGGCCGTTCCGGCAGGATCGGGAACCAGATGATGGCGAGCATGGCGATGGCGAGAATGATGTAGCTCACCACCTGCCAGACACAGTGGAAGCGCGCATGGCCGGTCCAGCGCGGGTTGGTCGCGTGCGTCTTGTTGAGATCGGCCAGAGCCGGAATGAGGCTGTAACCGAGGGTCACGATGGTCAAAAGAATCTTCACGGCAAGCAGCATGGTTTCCTCCTCCAGAAAGGCTGCGGCATCCAAGACTGTATCGATATGCGGTACAGCTGTATCGAAATTGTAGATACGCGAGCGGGAAATTGTCAACGGCAAAACGCCGCGTAGCCCTGCGGGCACGCGGCGTCGCGAGTTAACATCCTAATTTCGCTTGGATTTATCGATTCCCGGAGACCGGTCGGTCAGTGGCCGGTTACGGTCTCGATCGAGGCCCGGCACTTTGCCAGCGCCTCGCGCACCAGTCCGGCGCGCTCGTCATACCGCTGCCGCGGCATCAGGACGCCAAGCGCGTAACTGGCATTTCCGACGCCGCGAACCGGAAGCGATAGCGCACAGACGCCCGCCGCATATTCCTCCTCGTCGGCCGCAATGCCGCCGGCGCGGATCTTGGCGATTTCGGCGAGCAGCGTGGGGCCGTCGGTGATTGTCTGCGGCGTGATCTTCGGCAATCCGCCGGCGATGATTTCGGCGACATCGGCATCGGACATCTGTGACAGATGCGCCTTGCCGTTCGAGGTACAGTAGAGAGGAAGGGCCGAGCCGACCTGCGAGACGACGCGCAGCACCCGCCCGGCGCCCTGGACCTGGTCGATCACCACGGCGGCGTTGCCCTGCAGCACGGTCAGGTCGACGCTTTCCTCGACATCCTGATGCAGCTGCTCGATCGCCGTGCGGAAGAATTGCCTGATATCGCGGTAGGCGAGCGTCGCGATCCGCGGGATTTCCGAGCCGATCCTGACGCCGACCTTATCCACCTCGGTCGCCACCAGCCGCTCGACCTCCATCGCCCCCACCAGCCGCTGCACGGTTGCCCGGGCAAGCCCGGTCTGCTTGGCGATCTGCCCGAGGCTGAGCCCCGAAGGCTCCTCGGCGAGCGCCCGCAGGATCGATGCGGCACGGGCGATCAGGCGGATTTCGTTGCGTTGGCCCTTGGCCTTGGTCGGGGAAGAGTCTGGCGGCGTCATCGATGCTTCTTCTGGGTTGGTTCCCTTTTCGTAGCCGCTGACCGCCGTCAGTCAATAGCAGAATGGTTCGGCGTCACCACGCGGTTCAACCACTCGATGGCTGCTGCGATGCCGCCGAACGGGTACAGATGGAAGAACACGTTGCCGAGCGCCCGCCTCTCAAGACCTTCAAGCAGGCGCGCTGCAAAGCGGTCGGCCGTGACAACCGCATCGGGATCGCCGAGCGGCTCAGGAGAGCGCGCGACGCCGAATTGCCGGGCGAAGCGGATCAGCGTTGCCGCCCGCGACGGGCCGGGAATGCCGATGCGGACGGGCACATGGATGCCCGCATTCCGCAGCCTGGCGATCCAGCCGATAATGGCATCCGCATCGAAACCATATTGCGTGGTGATCTCGGTCTCGCAGCCGCTGTCGCGAAGGAAGGCGAGCTTGGCGAGCAGCGCCTGCCACAGCGCCGCATCGCTGATCTTCGGATGTCCCTCGGGATAGCCGACGATCCCTGCGCGGGCGATGCCGTGGCGCTGTAGAACGCCGCTTTCGAGGAGTGTCATCGCATCGGAATAAGGCCCGGCCGCCGTGGCCGGATCGCCGCCGACGAAGAGGAAGCGCTGCGGAGAAGCGGCGGCTTTCAGCCCACCGATCAGTGTCTCCACGTCGTCTTCCGATGTCAGGCGGCGGGCGGAGATGATCGGCACCGGCTCGAACCCGGAGCGGCGCAGGATGCGCGCGGCCTCGATGCGCTGGGCATGCGTCTCGTTGCCGAGGAAGGCGATATTGACCGGCGTGCCCGGCGCGATTACCGGCCGGGCGGTTTCGATCTCGCCGATACCCTTGCCGGTGATCTCGAGCGCGTAGTCCGGCCACAAGCCGCGTCGTTCAGACATTCTCTTCCCCTAGCAATACCAGCCGTTTTGCGGCGCATCGGGATTGCCATACATGGGGATAAAAATGTATGTCAATGCGGCATACATGGAGGGTATCTTATGTGGCAGCCGCGGCTGAATGAAACCGCCCGCATGAAATATCTCGGCATCGTCGAGGCGCTCGAGGCGGATATCCGCGCGGGCCGGGTGACGCCGGGTGAACGGCTGCCGCCGCAGCGCACGATCGCCGAGGCGCTGAACGTCGATCTGACCACCGTGACACGCGCCTTCAACGAGGCGCGGCGGCGCGGACTGGTCGAGGCTCAGGCCGGCCGCGGCAGTTTCATCAGCGAGCGGCTGGAGGAAAACGGCCCGCTGGAACGCCGGGCGCCGCTCATCGATCTCAGCATGAACATCCCGCCGCAGCCGCAATCGGCCAATCTGAAGAAGGCCCTGCCGCAGGGGATCGCCGAGGTTCTGGCTGGATCGCGCGGCCTGCTCAGCTTGCATTATCAGGAGAGTAACGGCGCCGAGATCGACCGGAAGGCTGCCGCCACATGGCTCGGCCAGCGTATTGCAGGCATTTCCGCTGAGAGAATCGTCATTGCCGGCGGGGCGCAGAGCGCGCTGTTTGCCGTCTGCGATCTGTTGCTGCGCGGCGGTGATGCCATCGCCGCGGGCGAGGTCACCTATCCCGGCCTCAAGGCGGTGGCGATGCAGAAGGGTGTCCGGCTCGAGCCGCTGGCGATGGATGCCGAGGGTATCATCCCCGACGCCTTCGAGCGGCTTTGCAGCCGTGCGCCACCGAAGGCGCTCTACGTCATTCCGTCGATCGACAACCCGAGCACGGCAACGTTGCCGCAGGCGCGGCGCCAAGCGCTTGTTTCGCTTGCCCGTCACTACGGCGTGGCGATCATCGAGGACGATCCCTACAGCTCGTTGCAGCCGGAGCGGATCGTCTCGTTTGCAGAGATGGCGCCCGATATCACCTGGCATATCGCGACGCTGTCGAAATGCGCCACGCCGGCGCTCCGCGTTGCCTATGTCGTGGCGCCCAATGCCGGGCAGGGGCTGCGGCTTGCCGGCGTGCTGCGCGCGACGATCCTGATGGCGCCGCCGCTGATGTCGGCGCTTGCCAGCCGCTGGATCACCGACGGCACGCTCAATGAGCTGACGGCGGCCATTCGCGCCGAGAATGCCGTCCGCCAGAAACTTGCCGCTGCCATTCTCGGCGGCATTCCCTTTGCCGCCGATCCGCACGGCCACCATCTGTGGCTGACGCTTCCTGATCATTGGCGGGCGGCGGATTTCGCCGAACATGCAGATCGTGCCGGCGTTTCGATCGTACCGGCATCGGCCTTTGCAACGGCAGGCGCGACGACCGAAGCGGTCCGCATTTCGCTCGGCGTCGCGCCCGACCGCGGCGCCCTGGAGGATGCGTTGACGCTTCTCTCCGGTCTGATCGCACAGCCTTCGCTGGCGTCACGCGCCGTGGTCTGACGACCGGTTGTTCATCAGCCGCTGCAGCAGCGGCTTGGCCTGCACGCTCTGGTCCTGGGCGGCATTGCCGTTCCTCCACCGGGCCGGCGGGTGTTCCGCCGGTGTGACGATCGAGGTGAATCCGCATTGCCGCAGCAGCGGCAGTTGATCCGGCAGCAGATGGCCGATGGCGCGGACGTCGCCCATGAAGCGGTGCTTGTTGCGCAGCGCATGGGCGATGGTGAAGCCGCGGCCGTCCCGGAATTTTTCGAACAGGACGACCACCACGTCGAGCTCATCGAGCAGCAGTGCGATCAAATCGGCCGATTGCTCCGGCCGCAGCAGGACGCCGGCCGGCCTTGCATCCGGCGGCAGGCGCTCCAGCCCTTGCAGGGCTTCGGCCGGCACAACGGTGTAAGGCGCCGGCATCGCATCGGTCTCGGGTTGCTGCGGATAGAGCCAGCGATCGGGAAGCTCCTCGCCGAGGTGATTAATCAGCGCCATAGACGGCCTCCTTGAACGGCGCCGGGCCGAGACGCCGGTAGGTATCGATGAACCGCTCGCCGTCCCGGCGTTCGGCCAGATAGGCGCCGGTGATCGCTTCGATGGCATCGACCACCTTGTCGGAGGCGACCGACGGACCGATGATGCTGCCGATCGAAGCCTTCTCGTCGGCGGCGCCACCGAGGGTGATCTGGTAGACCTCCTCGCCGCTCTTATCGACGCCGAGCAGGCCGATATTGCCGACGTGGTGATGGCCGCAGGCATTGATGCAGCCGGAAATGTTCAGGTCGAGCGCTCCGATCTGCCGCTGCCGGTCGGGATCGGCAAAGCGCGCCGCGATGCGCTGCGCGACGGGGATCGAGCGGGCGGTTGCGAGGCTGCAGTAATCCATCCCAGGACAGGCGATCATGTCGGTGATCAGGCCGATATTGCCGCTTGCAAGCCCGGCCTCCACCAGCCCGGTCCACAGAGCCTGCAGATCGGCCTGGCGCACATGCGGCAGGACCAGGTTCTGCTCATGGGATATGCGGATCTCGCCGAGCGAGTAGCGGTCGGCAAGGTCTGCGACCACATCCATCTCGTCGGCGCTGATATCGCCCGGAATGCCGCCCTCCGGCTTCAGCGAGATGACGGCGGAGATGTAGCCCGGCTGCTTGTGCGGATGCGTATTGGTCTTCGCCCAAAGGCTGAAGCCGCGATTCGCCTTTTCTGCGGGTATCTCCGGCAATGCCTCGAAAGGCGGCGGGTTGAAGCGGGCGGCGACGGCTTCGACGATCTCCTCGTGGAGAACGTTGTGATCGTCCGGCAGGGCGGCGAATTCGTCCTCGATCATGCGGATGAAGTTTTCCGGCTTCATCTCGCGCAGCAGGATCTTGATGCGAGCCTTGTAGATGTTGTCGCGGCGGCCGAGCGCGTTGTAGACGCGCAGGATCGCCTCGACATAGCGCAGGAGATCGCGCACCGGCAACCAGTCGCGCACCTTGGTGCCAACCACGGGCGTGCGGCCGAGGCCGCCCCCGGCATAGATGGTGAAGCCCGGTTCGCCGGCCTCGTTGCGGCTCGCCAGAATGCCGATGTCATGGACGCGCACGGCGGCACGGTCTTCGGGGCTGCCGGTGATGGCGATCTTGAACTTGCGCGGCAGGTAGGTGAACTCGGGATGGTCGGTCGACCACTGTCTGAGGATCTCGGCGTAGAGGCGGGGGTCGACGACTTCTTCGGCCGCCGCTCCGGCAAAATGGTCGGTCGTGACGTTGCGAACGCAATTGCCGCTGGTCTGGATCGCGTGCAGATCGGCCTCGGCCAGAACGGCAAGAATATCGGCGGCGTCTTCGAGCCGCGGCCAGTTGAACTGGATGTTCTGGCGCGTCGTGAAATGGCCGTAGCCGCGGTCGTAATAGCGGGCGACATAGGCGAGCTGGCGCATCTGTGCGGCGCTGACGACGCCGTAGGGCAGCGCCACGCGCAGCATGTAGCCGTGAAGCTGCAGATAGAGGCCGTTCATCAGCCGCAGCGGCTTGAATTCTTCTTCGCTGAGCTCTCCCGCCAGACGGCGGTTGATCTGTTGGCGGAATTGTTCGGCGCGGTCGCGCAGGAACTGCCGGTCATACTCGTCATAGCGGTAGATACCGGCATAGGGCGACGACGAGGTCGCCGACGGGAGCTCAGGAAAGGGCGGCTGCGGCCACTGCGCCGGCTTGCGGGGTGTCGCGAGGTCTCGCCGCACGCTCGGCCCCGTACCCCGCAGGCGCTCGCGCCGTACTGCCGGCACCCATTCGCCCTCGACGCACTCGGCTTCGATCGTGCGGGTGTCGACGACGATGTTGCCGCGTTCGGAAAGCCGGGCCGTTTCTATCAGTTCGGCAAGGCGCTCGTCTTCGATAATGGTTGCCTTGCCGAGGTCCTCGGTCCAGCGGCCGCGTGTGTCGAACCAGACGGCAACGCCGTCGCTCAGCCGGTTGGCTGTTATCATATGGGCAGGCATGGTCGTCTCCTCTGGGGCAATGTCAGGCGGCGGCCGAGTGGCCGAACCAGCCGAGCTTTTCGCGGGCCTCGCAGAGAGCAGAGACGAGTGCGCGCATATGCGCCTGCGTGTGGAATGGCGTCGGCGTGATCCGCAGCCGCTCCTGGCCGCGGGCGACCGTCGGGTAGTTGATCGGCTGGACGTAGATGTTGTGCTCGCGCATCAGGAATTCGCTGGTGGCGCGGCAGAGATGCGCGTCGCGGATCATCAGCGGAATGATGTGGCTGGCGCTGTCGAGGATCGGCAGGTTGGCCGCTTTCATCATCTGCTTCAGCAGCGTCACATTCGCCTGCTGCTCGCTGCGCTCCTGCGGATGGGCCTTCAGGTGTTGCACGGCTGCCAGAGCGCCTGCCGCCAGGTGCGGACACATGGATGTCGTGAAGATGAAGCTGTCGGAGAAGCTGCGCACGACGTCGATCAGCATGGCCGGGCCGGTGATATAGCCGCCCATCACGCCGAAGGCCTTGGCCAGCGTGCCCTCGATGATCGTGACGCGATCGGCGACGCCGAGCTGTTCGGCAACGCCGCCGCCGTGCTCGCCGTAGAGGCCGACGGCGTGCACCTCGTCGAGATAGGTGAGCGCTCCGTGTTTCTCGGCGACGTCGCAGATTTCGGCGATCGGCGCGATATCGCCGTCCATGCTGTAGACGCTCTCGAAGGCGACGATCTTCGGCCTTGCGGGATCGATCCTGCTCATCAGTTCGTCGAGATGGGCAGCGTCGTTATGGCGGAAGATGAAGCGCTCGGCGCCGGAGCGGCGAATGCCCTCGATCATCGAATTGTGGTTCAGGGCGTCGGAGAAGATGGCGCAATCGGGCAGTACCTTGCCGAGCGTGCCGAGCGCCGCGAGATTGGAGATCCACCCGGATGTGAAGATCAGCGCGCCTTCCTTGCCGTGCAGATCGGCAAGCTCGGTTTCCAGCGCCACATGCTGGCGGTTGGTGCCGGAGATGTTGCGCGTGCCGCCGGTGCCGGCGCCGAAATCGTCGATCGCCGCGTGCATCGCGGCCAGCACGTCGGGGTGCTGGCCCATGCCGAGATAGTCGTTGCTGCACCAGACCGTCACATGCCGGGTTTCGCCCGTCGGCCCGTGCCACAGCGCGCTCGGAAACTCGCCGGCGATGCGTTCGAGTTCCGCGAAGGTGCGGTACCGGCCGTCGAGCTTCAGCTCGGAAAGAAGGGTCTCAAATCTAGCAGCATAGTCCATTGCCTTGCTCTTTTCCGCCGCCTGGCTGGGGGAACGACCGGCGACTCAGTCGATGGGATGAAGGGGATCAATCGAGCGCCTTGGCGCGCTCGATCGTCATGCCCGAGGGCATCATGTTGACGTTCGCGTTGTGGATGACCCAGAGCGAACCGGAGACGATGATGGCGATCAGCATGATCGTCAGCAGAAAGATCGTCGTGTTGCTGCGCTGGTCGGGTGCGGTGCCGAGATGCAGGAAGAAGACGAGCTGCACGAGGAGCTGCACCACGGCAAGTACGGTGATGACAGGCAGGATCGCCTCGGAGGGCAGCACGCCGCTCATGACGGCGCCGAACGAAAGACCGGTCAGGCCGAGGGACAGCATGAAGCCCCAGACATAGGATCGCAAGCTGGCATGCGCCGCTGTTTCGGAAGGAGAGTGAGCCATCAGAGAACGCCCCTGAGATAGACGAAGGTGAAGACGCAGATCCAGATCAGGTCGAGGAAGTGCCAGAACAGGCTGAGGCAGGCGAGGCGGCGGCGCACGACGCCGTCGAGGCCGAAGCGCCAGACCTGGTGGATCATCGTCGCGAGCCACAGAAGACCGGCCGTCACATGCAGGCCGTGCGTGCCGACCAGCGTGAAATAGGCCGACAGGAAAGCGCTGCGGCTGGGGCCTGCGCCCTCGGCGATCAGCGCCATGAATTCATGGATTTCCATGACGATGAACACGGCGCCGAACACGAAGGTGATGGCCAGCCACTGCATGACCTTGGCCTTCGCGCCCGCCTGCAGATGCAGCCCGGCCATGCCGAAGGTGAAGCTGCTGATCAGCAGGATCACGGTTTCGATCGCGACGTAGGGGAGGTCGAAGATCTCCCGGCCGCCCGGGGCACCGGCGGTATTGGCCGCCAGCACGCCGAAGGTCGCAAACAGTGTCGCGAAGATGAGGCAGTCGCTCATCAGGTAGATCCAGAAGCCGAGAACGGTGTTGCCGCCGCTGTCGTGCTCGCCGTGACCGTGATGGCCTCCGGCGTGGCTGCCGTGCTGGTCTGGTTTAACGTGAATGTTCATCCGTCAGGCTCCTTTGCGCATCAGGGCGAAGCGTGCGTTTTCGATCCGCGCGACCTCTGCGGCCGGCACGTAGTAATCGACGTCGCGGTCGTAGGATCGGGCGAGGAAGGTTACGATCATTCCGGCAAGGCCGATGGCCGCGAAGACCCACATGTGCCAGATGAGCGCGAAGCAGAGCACGAAGCTGAAGGCCGAGATCACAAAGCCTGCCGCAGTGTTGCGCGGCATGTGGATGTCTTCGTATTCCCAGACGCGCTCACTCGCCTTGCCGGTCTGCTTGTCTTCCCAATGCTGCTCGAGCGAGGTGATCTCCGGCACATGGGCGAAGTTGTAGAACGGCGCCGGCGAAGCGGTTGCCCATTCCAGGCTGCGCGCATCCCAGGGATCGCCGGTGACGTCACGGTTCTGCTCGCGGTCGCGCACGCTGACATAGAGCTGAACGAGGATCGCCAGGATGCCGAGGCCGATGATGATGGCGCCGATCAGGGCGACCACCAGGTAGGGGTGCCAGCCGGGCACCTCATAGTGGTTCATGCGCCGCGTCATACCCTTGAAGCCAAGGATGTAGAGCGGCGTGAAGGCCAGCCAGTAGCCGATCAGCCAGCACCAGAAGGAAACCTTGCCCCAGAACTCGTTGAGCGTGAAGCCGAAGACCTTCGGGAACCAGAAGCTCATGCCGGCGAGGCAGCCGAAGACGACGCCGCCGATGATGACGTTGTGGAAGTGGGCGACGAGGAACAGGCTGTTATGCAGGACGAAATCGGCGCCCGGGACGGCCAGCAGCACGTCAGTCATGCCGCCGACGGCAAAAGTGACCATGAAGCCGATGGTCCACAGCGTTGCCGAATGGAAACGGATCCGGCCGCGATACATCGTGAACAGCCAGTTGAACAACTTCACGCCTGTCGGGATCGAGATGATCGTCGTCATGATGCCGAAGAAGGCATTGACGTTGGCGCCCGAGCCCATGGTGAAGAAGTGGTGCAGCCAGACGAAGAAGGACAGGATGCCGATCGACGAGGTGGCGTAGACCATCGACTTGTAGCCGAACAGCGGCTTGCGCGAGAAGGTGGCGATCACTTCGGAATAGACGCCGAAGCACGGCAGGATCAGCACGTAGACCTCGGGGTGACCCCAGATCCAGATGAGGTTGATATACATCATCGCATTGCCACCAAGCTCGTTGGTGAAGAAATGCATGTCGAAGTAGCGGTCGGCGGCGAGCAGCGCGAGCGTCGCGGTCAGGACCGGGAAGATCGCGACGATCAGGATGTTGGTGATCAGCGAGGTCCAGACGAAGACCGGCATCTTCATCAGGTTCATGCCGGGCGCGCGCATGCGTAGGATCGTCACCACGAAGTTGATGCCTGCGAGCGTCGTGCCGAGACCGGAGACCTGCAGCGACCAGATGTAATAATCGACCCCGACCGTCGGACTGTAGGCGAGCCCGGAAAGCGGCGGATAGGCGACCCAGCCGGTGGCGGCGAAATCGCCGACGAACATCGACACCATGACGAGCACGGCGCCGACGGCCGACAGCCAGAAGCCCAGCGAATTGACGAACGGATAGGCGACGTCCCGGGCGCCGAGCTGCAGCGGCACGACGACATTCATCAGGCCGAGGATGAAGGGCGTGGCGACGAAGAAGATCATGATCACGCCGTGGGCGGTGAAGATCTGGTCGTAGTGGTGCGGCGGCAGGTAGCCGGCGGCGCCGTCACTGGCGATCGCCTGCTGGACGCGCATCATGATGGCATCGGCAAAGCCGCGCAGCAGCATGACGAGGCCGAGGATGAAATACATCACGCCGATCTTCTTGTGATCGACCGAGGTGATCCATTCTTCCCAGAGGTATTTCCACCAGCCGTGATAGGTGACCCAGGCGAAGAGCGCGATGCCGAGCAGGGCGACGACCGCGCCTGTTCCCATGATGATCGGTTCGTGGAGGGGGATGGCGTCGAGAGTGAGCTTACCAAACATCAGTTGTTGTTCCAGGCGGTCGGATAGGGAGTGGCAGCCGTGCAGATGTCGGAGGTGGCGGCATCCGCGGTCTGCGGCATGCGGTCGGCCATGTAGCGGTTGACCACGGAATCGAAGATGCCCGGATCGACATTGGCGTAGACTGCGGCGGGGTTCTTGATGCTCGGGGCTTCGAGCGACCGGTAGCTCTCCGCATTCAGCGTCAGCGGCGAGCTCTTGGCCTGCGCCACCCACTTGTCGAAGTCGGCGGGGCTCGTTGCCACCACGTCGAAATGCATGTCGGAGAAGCCGGGGCCGCTGAAGGCCGAGGACAGGCCGTCATAGGTGCCCTGCTCGTCGGCGATCAGATGCAGCCGGGTACGCATACCGGCCATGGCGTAGATCTGCGTGCCGAGCTGCGGGATGAAGAAGGAATTCATCATCGATTCAGCCGTCAGCGTGAAGTTGATCGGCGTGCCGGCCGGGATCGCCAGGTGATTGACGGAAGCGACGCCGTAATCCGGATAGATGAACAGCCACTTCCAGTTCAGCGCCATCACCTCGACACGGACAGGCGGCACCTTCGAATCCAGCGGCTTGTATGGATCGAGCGAATGGGTGGTTTCCCAGATCATCACGGCGAGGATGCCGACGATCAGGCAGGGGATCGTCCAGACGATCGCTTCGATCTTGGTCGAATGCGCCCAGTCCGGCGCATAGGTCGCCTTGGTATTCGTGGCGCGGTAGCGCCAGGCGAAAAACACCGTCAGCACCATGACGGGGATGACGACCAGCAGCATCAGGCCGAGCGCGATGAGGATCAGCGTCTTTTCCTGCGCGCCGATATCGCCTTTCGGGTTCATCAGCTCGAGATGTTCGCAGGCCGTGAGCGAGGCTGCCGTCAGCAGCATCGCGCCGCCGGTGCGGAGGAAACGGAAAACGCGGGAGAGCGTGCCGCGACGGTTCGGTCGGCCAGGCATTGCGTCATGGCGCATACAAAATTCTGTCATAATATGCCTTATACGCATACAATATTGATTGTGTGTTGCATGCGCTAACAGGAAAGGCCGTCGCAATCAACACGCTCGCGACGAAAGCCGACAATCTGCGACAAAGTGGCGTCGAATGAACGTCTCTAAACCGTTAATTGTATGGATTTCTGAAATACTGGTCCATACAATGCCTCCCGACGTCGCGCAGCGCATAGGCCGCAGCAATCGGGTCGTTTGGCGAGTGGAGGGGATTGCAGGACGCAGAACGGCGACTGAGCAGCCCGTTGCCGGGCTGCTCAGGAACAGAAGATCAGGGGATGACTGCTGGGGTCAGCCGATCCGTTTGCCGTTGCCGTCGAAGAAATGAAGGCTGGATTGGGCGGCGCCGACGGTGACACGGGAATCGATGGCGATCTGCGATCGGCCGGGAACGCGGAAGACGATGTCCTGGGCGTTCGGCAGCGTGCCGTGGACATAGCTCTCGGCACCGACCAACTCGACAGCGCCGACCCGGACATCGGCGGTGAAGGCATCGGGCTTACCGGGTTCGGCAAGGTGCAGGTCTTCCGGGCGAATGCCGAGGGTGGCGGTACCAGACGGCAGCGGCGTGGCGCCGTTACCGAGTGCAAAGCCGCTGCCGCTGGTCTCCAAGAGGTTCATCGAGGGCGAGCCGATGAAGGTGGCGACGAAGGTGGTTGCCGGCTTTTCGTAAAGCTCGATCGGTGTTCCGACCTGCTCGATCTGGCCGCCGTTCAGGACGACAAGCCGGTCGGCGAGCGTCATGGCTTCCATCTGGTCGTGGGTGACATAGACGCTGGTCGTTGCGAGCGCCCGCTGCAGCCGCTTGATCTCGACGCGCATCTGCACGCGCAGCTTGGCATCGAGGTTGGAGAGCGGCTCGTCGAACAGGAAGGCCGCGGGCTCGCGTACGATGGCGCGGCCCATGGCGACGCGCTGGCGCTGGCCGCCGGAGAGCTGGCGCGGCTTGCGCTCCAGGAAGGGCTCGATCTCCAGCGATTTCGCCGCCTTGACGATCCGCCGCTCGATCTCGTCCTTTGGCGTGTTGCGGTTCTTCAGGCCGTAGGCGAGGTTCTGGCGCACGGTCATATGCGGATAGAGCGCATAGTTCTGGAAGACCATGGCGATATCGCGCTCCGAGGGTTCCAGGTCGTTGACGACGCGTTCGCCGATGGCGATCTGGCCCGACGTGATCCCTTCCAGACCGGCGATCATCCTGAGCAGCGTGGACTTGCCGCAGCCGGAGGGGCCGACGAGAACGACGAGCTCGCCGTCGGCGATGTCAAGCGAAACGCCCTTGATGACTTCGACGCCGCCGCCATAGGTCTTGCGGACATCCTTGAGGGTGATTCTGGCCATTACTTCTCCGTCTCCACAAGACCTTTTACGAACCAGCGCTGCATCAGCACCACGACGAGGATGGGCGGGATGATCGCAAGGATCGCCGTCACCATCACGAAATTCCAGGGCGTCGCCGCGTCGGTGAAATCCACCATCTTCCTGAGCCCGATAATGATCGTGTTCATCTGCGCGTCATTGGTAACGAGCAGCGGCCAGAGATACTGCGTCCAGCCATAGATGAACAGAATAACGAAGAGCGCGGCGATATTGGTGCGCGACAGCGGCAGCAGGATATCGCGCATGAAGCGGAACGGTCCGGCATTGTCGATACGCGCCGCCTCCAGCAGTTCGCCGGGGATCGTCAGGAAGAACTGCCGGAACAGGAAGGTTGCGGTCGCCGAGGCCATCAGCGGCAGGGTCAGTCCTGCATAGGTATCGATCAGGCCGAGATCGACGATCACCTTGTAGGTGGGCAGGATGCGCACCTCGACCGGCAGCATCAGCGTCACGAAGATCATCCAGAAGAACACCATGCGCAGCGGAAAGCGGAAGAACACCACCGCGAAGGCCGACAGGAAGGAGATCAGGATCTTGCCGACGGCAATCAGGATCGCCACCACGAAGGTGTTGAAGAGCAGCCGTTCCAGATTGACGCCGACGGCGCGCTCGACGCCGCCAAACAGCGCCTCGCTGTAATTCTCGGTAAAGTGGCTGCCCGGCAGCAACGAGATCGGAGGCTTGATGATCTCCGCCGACGTCATCGTTGAGGCGATGAAGGTGTAATAGATCGGGAAGGCGACGATGATGATGCCGATGATCAGCATCAGGTGGCCGATGAGGCTGGCGATTGGGCGTTTTTCGATCATTTCAGGCCCTCACGCATAATGCACGCGCTTCTCGACGAAGCGGAATTGGAAGGCGGTCAGGGCGATGACGATGATCATCAGGATCACCGACTGGGCCGCGGACGAGCCGAGATTGAGGTTCACGAAGCCGTCATTATAGACCTTGTAGACCAGCGTTTCCGTCGCCTTTGCCGGGCCGCCGCCGGTCACCGAATGGATGATGCCGAAGGTGTCGAAGAAGGCGTAGACGGTGTTGACGACGAGCAGGAAGAAGGTGGTCGGCGCCAGCAGCGGGAAGACGATCGTCCAGAAGCGGCGGCTGCCGCGGGCGCCGTCGATCGCGGCCGCTTCGATCAACGATTTCGGGATCGCCTGCAGGCCGGCGACGAAGAACAGGAAATTGTAGCTGATCTGCTTCCAGGCGGCCGCGACGATGACCAGCGTCATCGCCTGGTTGCCGTTCAGAAGCGGATCCCACATGAAGCCGTTGCGGCGCAGGATATAGGCGAAGGTGCCCATGGCCGGATTGAACATGAAGAGCCACAGCATGCCGGCGACGGCGGGCGCCACGGCATAGGGCCAGATCAGCAGCGTGCGATAGAAGGTTTGCCCGCGCACCACCTTGTCGGCGGCCGTCGCCAAAGCCAGCGCCACGACCATCGACAGCAGGGCGGTCAGAACGCTGAAGACGACGGTGACGTAGAGCGAATGCAGATAGTTGGGATCGGCCAGCACATCGCGGAAATTCGCAAAGCCGACGAAGCCGCTTTTCAGGCCGAAGGGGTCTTCGCGCTGCATCGACTGGTAGAGCGCCTGGCTGGCCGGCCAGAAGAAGAAGACCACCGTGAGGATGATCTGCGGGGCCACCAGGAAATAGGGAAGGATCTTGTTCGGAAAGACGACGCGCTGCACGGCGATCTCCTTGGCATGAAGGGACCGCCCGCGGCCGAAGCAGCGGGCGGAATTGCGCCGTAACTTACTGGCCGATCGCCTGCTGGATGGCGGCATTGCCGCGCTCGACCGCCTTGTCGAGGGCAGCCTTGGCATCCTGCTTGCCGGCGAGCATCGCTTCGAACTCTTCGTTCATGATGTCGCGGACCTGCGGCAGGTTGACGAGACGCACGCCCTTGGAGTTTTCGGTCGGCGCCTTGCCCATCATCTGCAGGATCGGCGTTTCGCGGCCCGGGTTCTTGTCGTAGAAGCCGGACTTCTTGGTGTCCTCATAGGCGGCCATGGTGACCGGCATGTAGCCGGAGACCTGGTGCAAGCGCGCCTGGATCTTGGTCTGCGACAGGAAGTGGAAGAACTGGGCGATGCCCTTGTATTCCTCGTCACTCTTGCCGGCGAAGACCCAGAGGCTGGCGCCGCCGGGGATGGTGTTCTGCGGGCGCCCTTCGCCTTCATAGTAGGGCAGCTGGCCGATGCCGTAGTTCATGCCCGTCTTGATGATGTCGCCGAGGCCGCCTGACGATTCCGTCATGATGCCGCATTCGCCGGAGGTGAAGAGCTGCTTGGCCTCGGAAGTCCGGCCGCCATAACGGAAGGTGCCGTCCTTGGCGAGATCGGCGATCGACTGGAAATGCTGGACGAAGAGCGGCGAGTTGAAGGCGAGCTTCACATCGGTACCGGCAAGGCCGTTCTCGTTCGAGCCGTAGGAGACGTTGTTCCAGGCAGCGAGGTTCTCGGTCTGGATCCAGGTCAGCCAGGTGGATGTCAGGCCGCAGGAGGAGGCGCCGCTCGACTTGATCTTCTTGGCGGCCTCGAACACTTCAGGCCAGGTCTTCGGCGGGCTTTCCGGGTCGAGACCGGCCTTCTTGAAGGTGTCCTTGTTGTAATAGAGGATCGGCGAGGACGAGTTGTAGGGGAAGGACAGCATCGTGCCGTCGGGCTTCGAATAATAGGCGGCGATACCAGGCAGGTATTCCGACTTGTCGAACTTGAAGCCGCCCTTTTCGAGAACCTGGGCCGCCGGCATGATCGCGCCCTCGGCGCCCATCATCACGCCGCTGCCGGCGTCGAAGACCTGCAGGATCGCCGGCGCCTGCTTGGCGCGGAAGGCGGCGATGCCGGCATTCAGGGCTTCCGGATAGGTGCCCTTGAAGACCGGAACGATCTTGTAGTCCTTCTGGCTGTCGTTGAATTCCTTGGAGAGCTGGTTGACCACCTCGTTATTGGCGCCCGCCATGGCGTGCCACCACTGCAGTTCGGTCACCGCGAAAGCGCTCGAAGCGAAGGAGAGCGACAGGGTGACAGTTGCCGCCGATGCGGCGATGAAACGAATGGACATGGTTCCTCCCTATGTGTCCTGCCGCGCCGTTTCAGCCGGTCACGGCTTGCCGGCGCAGATCCTCCTCGATCTCACCGGCCGGTTTCGTTGCGAAACTTTGCGCATACAAAACGAAAAGAAACGAACTGGCAAATGAAATTGTGAAGGTTTTGTGACATAGTGTTTATGACAGTTTTGTCGAGTGTGGCTTTGGTCGAATTCGCAAGCCATCTTCTCTCCCGCGGGACGACCTGATAGCGTCGCCGCCATGCATTCCTCGCTCCAGCTTTCCCCCGATGATCACGCCCTTCTCGATGGCCGCCACGGCGAGGCGGCAGCCTTTGCGATGCGGCTTCTGGTGCGCTTTGCCGAAGCCGTCGGCGCTGAGGAACTGGTGGATATCGAAGCGGCCCATATCGACGGCTGTCTCTATCTCGGCGAGGTCAGCCTCGATTTCGTCGAGCGTATGGTCTCATGGGGCGGGCGCGTCCGGGTGCCGACGACGCTGAATGTCGGCTCGGTCGATCTCATCCATCCCGAACTGTTTCGCGGCGAGGCCGAACTTGGCCGTAATGGCGCGCGGCTGATGAAGGCGCATGAAGAGCTCGGCTGCGTGCCGACCTTCACCTGCGCCCCCTACCAGACGATCTTCCGGCCGCGCTTCGGCGCGCAGATCGCCTGGGCGGAATCGAACGCGATCGTCTTTGCCAATTCCGTGCTTGGAGCCCGCACCAATCGCTATGGCGATTTCATCGATCTCTGTTGCGCGCTGACCGGCCGGGCGCCCTATTACGGGCTGCATGTTACGGAAAACCGTCACGCCACGGTGCTGATCGATGTCGAAGCTTTCCCTGACGGCGATGCCGGATCGATCTGCGTTGCGGCCGGTCACGCCATCGGCCGCCGCTGCGGCGACAGGATCCCGGTTATCCGTGGATTGCCGAAGGAAAGCTCCGAGGACGATCTGAAGGCGCTGGGCGCCGTTGCCGCTTCGGCGGGTGCCGTGGCACTTTTCCATGCAGTCGGCTTGACGCCGGAAGCACCGACCCTTGAGGCAGCCTGCGGCGGAAAAAAGCCGGAAGAGATCATCCGGCTCAGCCGCGATGATACCCGCGAGACGATCCGCAATCTCTCGACGGTGGCGGAGGGGACCGCGCTTGCCGCGGTCAGCATGGGCACGCCGCATTTCTCGATCGGCGAGTTCGAGCGGCTGATGCCGCTGCTGACGGACGAGAAGGCGGCGACCGACATCTATATCAATACCAACCGCGAGGTTCTGGCCGAGCTTGAGAACCGCAGCTGGCGCGCGAGGCTGGAGGCCGTGGGCATCACGCTCGTCATCGATACCTGCACCTATGTCACGGCGATCATTCGCGACATGTCCGGCGCCGTCATGACCAATTCCGGCAAATGGGCTTACTACGCGCCCGGCAATATCGGCGTCGACGTCGCCTTCGGCTCGCTGGCCGAATGCATGGCCTCCGCCCGGGCGGGCAAGGTGGTGCGGCTGTGACGCGTTTTTCCGCAACGACGCTCATGGAAGGCAGCGCCGAAGCACTGGCCTTCGTGCTGGCTGAGCCCCTGAGCTTCTGGGCGGCTTCGATTCCGCGACCGGCAGGATCATCGACCAGTGGCATCCGCAGAGCGGCCAGTCGATCAGCGGGTCTATCCTGGTCATGGAAGCCGGACGGGGATCGAGTTCGGGAAGCTCGGTGCTCGCCGAAGCGATCCGGCTGAAAACGGCGCCTTCAGGCATCATCCTGTTGAAACGCGACGCGATCGTCGTCACCGGCGCGATGGTCGCCGAGGCGCTCTATGGCATCGGCTGTCCGGTCGTTCTGGCGCATGCGGAGGATTGGCTGCAGATCGTGCAGGCCGAGCGCCTGTCTCTTGTAGCCGGAGAGCGCGAGGCGCGAATTGAGATTGTGCAGCCGTGAGCGGCTGCGGGAGGAGGATGAAATGACCAAGACCGAAAAGCCACTGGCGATCAGCGCACCGGAGCCACGCACGCTCGACCTGATCTTCAGCGACGCGGCGCGTCGCGTGCTTCATGATAAGTACGAGATCGTCGAGGCGGACCCGGAGAATATCGCCGGTCTTGGCGATGGCGTGCTCGGCAAAGCCCGCTACATCATCGGTCAGCCGCCGCTCTCGGAGGAAACGCTGGCGCGGATGACCTCGCTGCGCTGCGTGCTGAATGTCGAAAGCAATCTGATCAACAACATGCCCTATGACATCCTCTTCCAGCGCGGCATCCATGTGGTGACGACCGGCCAGGTCTTCGCCGAGCCGGTGGCCGAGATCGGTCTTGGTTTCGCGCTCTCGCTGGCACGCGGCATCGTCGATGCCGATGTCGCCTTCCGTGAGGGCAGCGAGCTCTGGGGCGGCGAAGGCAATGCCAGCGCCCGGCTGATCGCTGGATCGGAGATCGGTATCGTCGGCTTCGGCGATCTCGGCAAGGCGCTGCGCCGCGTACTCTCGGGCTTCCGCGCCAAGGTTCGGGTCTTCGATCCCTGGCAGCCGAAATCGATCCTGGAAGAAAACAATGTCGAGGCGGCAAGCCTCGAAGACGTGCTGACAAAGAGCGATTTCGTCTTCGTCGTCGCCGCCGTCACCAGCGAGAACAAGGGGTTCCTCGGTGCTGAGGCTTTTACCAGCATGCGCAAGGGTGCGGCCTTCATCCTTCTCAGCCGCGCCGATGTCGTCGATTTCGATGCGCTGATGGCAGCCGTCGCCTCCGGCCATATCGTGGCGGCCAGCGATGTCTATCCGGAAGAACCGCTGCCGCTGGATCATCCCGTCCGCAAGCTCAAGGGCTTCATCCGCTCGGCCCACCGCGCCGGAGCCCTCGACAGCGCCTTCACGAAGATGGGCGACATGGTGCTCGAAGACATGGACCTGATGGATCGCGGCCTGCCGCCGATGCGCTGCAAGCGGGCCGAACGGGAAACGGTTTCACGCATGCGATCGAAGGGCGTGAAGATCAACTGATCAAATCTTCGCGGAGGGCTATTCCTCGCATTGTCAACGCCGACGGCTCTTGCTAGGCCGTGGCACCCCAACGCATTCCCTTCGCAGGCCTTCCATGTTTTCCAGATCGACCGATGAGGCGCCATCCCCGCTGGTGGGAATAGCCCTTGCCTGCATCGGCTATTCGCTGTTCGCCATCCAGGACGCCGTCGTCAAATGGCTGGTGGCCGATTATGCCGTGCCGCAGATCCTGTTCATCCGCAGCGTGATGATCGTCGGTTTCTCGGCCTTCTTCATCCATCGGAACCGGCATCCGTCGATCCTCAAAAGCCCGCACAGAAGTTCCGTTCTGCTGCGCGCGGTGCTGATGCTCGGCGCCTGGCTTTCCTACTATTCTGCGGCCCGTCATCTCGGTCTCGCCGAGATCACCACGATGTATTTCAGCGCGCCCGTGATCACCGTCGTGCTGTCGATCTTCATTCTCAGGGAAAATGTCGGGCCGATCCGCTGGCTGGCCTGCATCGGCGGTTTCGTCGGCGTCGTTCTGGCGGCCGATCCTGCCGAGGCGCCAAGCCTCATTCCGGCCGGCATGGTGTTCTTCGCCGGCTTCTGCTGGGCCTGGAGCACCATCCTCGTTCGCCTCGTCAGCCGCACCGAAAGCACGGTCAACCAGATGCTGGCGACCGGCGTGCTGTTCACCGTCGTTTGCGGCGCGGCGCTGCCCTTCGTCTGGAAGACGCCTGACCTCTTCGGCTGGGCGCTGATGATCGGGCTCGGCTGCATCAGCGCCGCCGGTCAGTACATCCTCTATGAAGGTTTCCGCTATGCACCGGCCTCGACGTTGGCGCCGATCGAATATAGCGGGCTGATCTGGGCATTCCTCTACGGCTACCTGATCTGGGCCGAAATCCCGACGCTGAACGTCGTCGCCGGAGCGGTCCTCATCGTCGGCTCCAGCCTGATCCTGATCTGGTGGGAACGCCGTCTGGTGATCATGTCGCGACGCCGCCTGACGGCTTGAGATTGCGCTTGGATTTCAGCCGGAAGGCGAAAAACGTAAGACTTCGTTAATCACGCTTGGATAGGAGTTGTTAACCGTACCGCCGCTCCACGGCGGTGCGCGCTAGCACCGGCCGATCCAAAGATGAAACCTCTGATTCCGGCATTTTCGCGCCGTCTCGGCCTCTTCACGGCACTGGTCTCCGCTGCCGTGTCTGGCCATGGCTATGCGCAGTCGGCATGGTCGGGAAACGCGGACAACGAATTCAGCAACTCGGCAAACTGGACCCCGTCTGCTCCCGGTCCCACGGACACTGCAACCGTTGATACCGGATCGCCGCAGGTCACCAATGGCGTGACGGTCGACAAGCTCGATGTCGATGGCGGCAACGTCACCATCACCAATACCGGCGCATTAACGGCGACCGGCGGCAGCACGATCAGCTCGGGCAGCGTCAGCATCAATGCCGGTGGCGTCCTGAATTCCGATGTCGATCTCAATGGCGGCAGCCTGTCGGTCGATGGCGATCTCAATGGCCGGCTGATGCTGAACAACGGCAATGTCACCGTCAACGGCACGCTCGACAGCGGCGTGGTCAGCTCCGGTACCCAGCTGTCGAACAACGGCGTTATCGATGGCGTCGATGTCTCGTCCGGCGGCACCTTCGTCAACAACACGGGCGGCACCGCTACGTCGGTCACCAATGCAGGCACGGCATCCAATGCCGGGACGATCGGCAATCTCACCAACACGGGCGGAAATTTCACCAACAATACCGGCGGCAGGGTGACGGGAAAGACGACGGTCTCCGGCGGCACCGTAACGAACAATTTCGTCATCACCGATGCCGATGTCGCGGCCGTGGCGGCCTTCGTCAACAATAATGGCGCGACGGCAGGCAATGTCAGGAATGCCGGCACGACGTCGAATGCCGGGACTATCGCCTCGCTGCGCAATGAAGGCGGGACCTTCACCAACAATTTCGGCGGTGTCGTCACCGGCGGCACTGTTGTCACGGGCGGCACGGTTACCAACAATGCGACGTTGAATACCGTCGATGTCGGCACCAATGGCACATTCAGCAACGCGAGCGGCGCGACTGCGGGGGCGGTTACCAACGCCGGAACGAGCTCGAATGCCGGAACGGTTGCCTCGGTCACCAATACCGCGGGAAGCTTCACCAACAATGCCGGTGGAAGGGTCACCGGCAACACCGTCGTCACCGGCGGCACGGTCACCAACAATTTCGTCATTACAGATGCCGATGTCGCGGCGGTCGCCGCCTTCGTCAACAATAGCGGTGCGACGGCAGGCAATGTCAGGAATTCCGGGACCGTCACGAATGCCGGGACGATCGCTTCGCTCCGCAATGAGGGCGGCACATTCACCAACAATGCCGGCGGCACGGTCACCGGCATGACGACGGTGACCGGCGGTACCGCGGTCAACAACGCGACCCTGGCCGATATCGATATCGGCGCGGCCGGCAGTTTCATCAACAATAGCGGCGCCGTCGCCGGCAGGGTCACCAATTCCGGTACGGCATCGAACGACGGAACGGTGGCCGAGCTCGTCAACAATGACGGCACCTTTTCCAACACCGGCACGATCACCGGATCGGCACGGGTAGCGGGCGGTTCGCTGATCAATGACGGGACGATTTCGGGAACCGTCGATGTCGATGGCGACGGGCTTCTCTCCGGCAGCGGCGCGATCGGTGCACTTTCGGTCAATACAGGCGGGGTGCTCTCGCCCGGTCCGGGCATTGCGGCTCTGACGGTCAACGGCGGTGTCACATTCCGCACCGGTTCGACCTATCAGGTGGATGTCAGCGGCGGTGGCCTTTCCGATACGGTGAACGCCTCGGGCGCCGTCGTCATCGACGGCGGCACGCTGGATATCCGCAGCACCGGCGGCAGCTACGGGCTGACCAACAACTATACGATCCTGAGCGGCTCGGGCATCACCGGCACCTTCGACGACATCACCAGCAACTTCGTCTTCCTGTCGCCGACGCTGACCTATGGCACGACCACGATCGACCTGGCGCTGGACCGCAATGCTGTGCAGTTCGCCGATGTCGCGGAGACGGCAAACGGGCGCGCGACCGCAGCGGCACTCGAGGCGCTCGGCGGCGCAGACGCGCTCTATTCCGCCATCCTGCCGCTCGATGCTCAGACGGCCAATGACGCATTTACACAGCTGAGCGGCGAGAGCCATGCCTCGCTCGAAAGCGCACTCCTCTGGGAAAGCCGCTTCGCGCGCGAAGCCGTCCTCGACGAGATCGCCCTCGATCCCGCAAGACAGAAGGACGGCGTGCGGTACTGGAGCTCCAGCTTCTACGCATCGAACCTCTGGTCGGGAGATGGCAATGCGGCGGGCTTCGATGGCAATGTCGCGGGCGTCATGTTCGGCGCCGACGGCCCGATCTCGGATCAATGGCGCCTCGGCGCCATGCTCGGCTACAGCCACGGCGCGCCGCAGCAGGCGGAAACGGATTCCTATCACGCCGGTCTCTATGCATCGGGTGAGTTCGGCGCTGTGAACCTCGTCGGCGGCGCGATCTATTCGCACAACGATATATCGGCCCGCCGAGATATCGCCTTCGGAAGCTTCACCGACCAGCTCTCCGCCGATTATGCGAGCGCGACGTCGCAGGTCTTTGCCGACCTTTCCTGGACGGGCGAACTCGACGGCATCAAGCTTCAGCCCTTCGCCAACCTCGCTTATGTCAATCTCGATACAGACGCCTTCCAGGAAAGTGGCGGGGCGGCGGCGCTATCGGGAGCAAGCGACAGCGAAGCGATCTTCGCTTCGACGATCGGCCTCCGCTGGTCGATGGACTGGCAGGCAAACGATCTTCCGCTCTCCTTCACCGGCATGCTCGGCTGGCGGCATATTGCCGGTGACGTCACGCCGTCTTCGAGCTTCGCCTTTGCCGGTGGCTCGCCCTTCATCATCGATGGCGTCACGATGCCGGAGGATGCGGCAGTCATCAGGCTTGGCGTTTCCGCCAAGGTCACGAAGACGGCCCGCCTGACGCTCAGCTATTCCGGCGAGTTCGGCAAAGGCCTGCAGTCAAGTGCTGCGCAGGCCAACCTTTCGGCGAGCTTCTAGCGGCCTAGCTACGTACCAGCACGTTCCCCGACTTCAGCCAGAAGGGCGAGAGATAGAGCGGCGTCGAAGAGAGCGGCAGGATGTCGTCCTTCAGCGCCACGCCCAGCTTGTCGGCCATGAAAGCGCGGCGGGCGGCGATGCGGGCATGCATCGCGGGGTAGCGTTTCTGGATTTCCGCCCGCAGGGCATCGTCGGCAAAGGCGATCGCGTCTTCGCAGTTCAGCGCCCAGCCCGCCGGCATCGGCACGGGGATGACATCGACCTGGAAGGGCATGCCGGAGCGCAGGCGGTCCGTCGAGCCCGGACGCACCGGCGAATGCAGCCATTCCTCGTGGCTGCCGAGATGGCCGGGATTGAGCGCCGAGTTCAGGCCCGCCGATTTCAGTTTGCCGGTGACCGCTTCGAAGAGCTCGCCGCCCGAGACACCGATGCCCGCCGTCTCGTACCAGGTGATCAGCGCCTCGAAATAGGCCTTCGACGGCTTCAGGAAATCGTCATCGTGATCGGCAAGCAATCCGGCGCGTGATGAGAGTGCGCCCCAATAGCCGAGCGCCGTGGTAACGCCATCGCCGCGCTTGAGACGGCGTGCGGTCGGGCTGCGCAGACCGACGATGTGTTCGCCCTTGCTGACGGAGGCAAACATCGTGTGAACGTTCAGCGGATCGCCTTCATAGCCGAGCCGCCCGAGCGCTTCGAATTCCGTATCGCCTTCGCGGACGCCCGAGACGACGCGCCAGAGCGCTGTCGAGCAACGCGCCGCCGCCCATTCGAAGGCCGCGAGCTGGTCGACATCGACGATGGCGCGCAGGCCGGTTTCCGGATGCATGAGCACTTCGGTTCGATCGATGAGCCGGCCTTCGCCGCTGATGACGCGGCTCAGCACCTTGACGATGAAATCGGGGACGAAGAAGCTATGGGCATAGTCGTCATCTTCCTCGGCAGATAGATATTTCCAGCCGACGAGACCGATGCTGTCGCCCGCCTTGATCCCCGCATCCTTCAGCCGGTCGGCGAGGCGCGGGTTCTGCGAGCGGTCCTGGCCCATCAGGCTGAAGCTCTGGGCGCGCAAGACTTCGGTATCGGGCAGTCCGGCAAGCACGGTATAGCTCTCGGATTCATTGCCGGTGATGATGACGCGATTGCCGCCCTTGCCGAGCAGCAGCAGCGCTTCTTCGAAGCGCGGCTCGAAGCCAGAGAGGTGCATGATGTTTCCGAAATGCTCGCGATCGGCATAGACGACGAGCCAATCCGTGCCTGCCGCTTTCAGCGCCGCATCGGCGCGGGCGGCATAGGTGGTCGCTGGGATCTGCGGCTGCTCGCCGAGAGGACCGAAGTCGGGCAGGGCGACGGGTGCAAGCGTAATGGCCATGTTTCCTCCGAAGCCCGCTCCAAATCGGGCTCGATTGATATGGCGAGATGGCAGGCGCAAGGTCAATTGCCGAAGGCCAGCCATTGCAAAAATGTCGTGATGGCACATTCTAATTTTCGAAAGATGCGCGGCCGCGCCATTCTTGGCCCGGAAATTCCACAACTGGAATGATATTATCAGCGTTACATGCCGAGGGAGCGGAAGAGGAGCCCTCCCAAGGTGTCATGGTTCACCACTGCGATCTCGGGAGGAGAGCAGATGCTGGCGACGAGTGTATCGCTCGACGATAAATATACGGCCGACGAAGGCCGGGTCTTCATGTCAGGATTGCAGGCGCTGGTTCGCCTGCCGATGGTTCAGATGCGCCGCGACCATGCGGCAGGGCTGAATACGGCTGCCTTCATCTCCGGCTATCGCGGCTCGCCGCTCGGCGGCTACGACCAGCAGCTGATGAAGGCCCAGCGGTATCTCGATCAGCACCAGATCACCTTTCAGCCGGGATCAATGAGGATCTCGCGGCCACCGCCGTCTGGGGCAGCCAGCAGGCTGGGCTTTCGCCGGGCGCCAACAAGGATGGCGTTCTCGGCATCTGGTATGGCAAGGGTCCGGGCGTCGACCGCTCCGGCGACGTGCTGAAACATGCCAATGCCGCCGGCACGTCGAAGCATGGCGGCGTGCTCTGTTTTGCCGGTGACGACCACTCGGCCAAGTCGTCCACCGTGCCGCACCAGACCGACCATGATTTCATGTCGGCGGTCATTCCGGTTCTCTACCCGTCCTCCATCCACGAATTCATCGAATACGGCCTGCTCGGCATAGCGATGTCGCGCTATTCCGGCTGCTGGGTCGGCATGAAGTTCATCGCCGATACGGTGGAGACGACGGCCGCCGTCGATCTCTCCGGCGAGAAGCGCCAGTTCATCATACCCAGCGATTTCGAACTTCCGCCCGGCGGCCTCAACATTCGCTGGCCGGATCCGCCGCTGATCCAGGACGATCGTCTGCAGACCTACAAGGCCTATGCGGCGATTGCCTTTGCCCGCGCCAACCGGGTCGATGAGATCACCCATGACGCACCCCGTGCCCGCTTCGGCATCATCTCCTCGGGCAAGGCCTACGAGGATGTGCTGCAGGCGCTGCGCGAGCTGGAGCTCGGGCGCGAAGAGATGGAGGCGATCGGCATCCGCATCCTGAAGGTGCGCATGCCCTGGCCTCTGGAGCCCGAGGCCGTGCGCCACTTCTCGGAAGGTCTGGACGAGGTGCTGGTCATCGAGGAGCGTCGCGAGATCATCGAAAACCAGATCAAGCAGCAACTCTTCAACTGGCGCGCCGATGTGCGCCCGCGCATCGTCGGCAAGTTCGACGAGCATGACAAACCCTATCTCAGCCTTTCCGCCGCGCTGACGGTCGGGGCGGTCGCCCGCGCCATCGCCGGGCGTATCCTGAAGCTCGATATGGATCCCTCGCTGCACCGGCGGATTTCCGACAAGCTCGCTTATCTCTCCGAGCGCGGCCAGATCAGCCGCAGCCATGTGCCGCCGCTACAGCGCACGCCGTTCTTCTGCTCCGGCTGTCCGCACAATACCTCGACGCGCGTGCCGGAAGGCAGCCGCGCGACGGCGGGCATCGGCTGCCACTACATGGTCACATGGATGGACCGGAATACCGAGACCTTCACGCAGATGGGCGGCGAAGGGGTTCCCTGGACGGCGATCGCCCGCTTCACCGACGAGAAGCACATGTTCGTCAATCTCGGTGACGGCACCTATTTCCACTCCGGCATCCTGGCGATCCGCCAGTCGGTCGCCGCCAAGGTCAATGTCACCTACAAGCTGCTCTATAACGATGCCGTCGCCATGACCGGCGGCCAGCAGATCGACGGCTACATGACGCCGCAGCTGATGACCAAGCAGCTCCATAACGAGGGCGTCTCGCCGATCTATCTGCTGTCGGATAATCCCGATGCCTATGTGGCGCCGGAACTCGCCCCCGGCGTCATCGTCCTGCACCGCGATCATCTCGATCCGGTCATGCTGAAGCTGCGGGAAACGCCGGGTTGCTCGGCGATCGTCTATGTGCAGACCTGCGCCGCCGAGAAGCGCCGTCGCCGCAGCCGCGGGCTGATGGAGGATCCGGCCAAGCGCGTCTTCATCAATGAAGCCGTCTGCGAAGGCTGCGGCGATTGCTCGGTGCAGTCGAACTGCATCTCGGTGGAACCGCTGGAAACCGAATTCGGCCGCAAGCGGCAGATCAACCAGTCGACCTGCAACAAGGACTTCTCCTGCGTGAAGGGTTTCTGCCCGTCCTTCGTCACCGTGAAGGGCGGCGAACGCAAGAAGCGCAAGGCGGTCGAGCCCGTCGATGCCGACATTCCGACGCCCGTCATTCCGGAGATCGGCGACAGGCCCTGGAATATCGCGATCGCCGGCGTCGGCGGCACCGGCATCCTGACGATCGGCGCTGTGCTCGGCATGGCCGCCCATCTCGACGGCAAGGTGCCTATGATCCTCGATATGGCCGGCCTTGCCCAGAAGGGCGGCGCGGTGATGAGCTATCTGCGCATCGGCCGCGAGCAGAAGGACGTGACCTCGCCGCGTATCGTCAATGGCGGCGCCGATCTCTTGCTGGCCGCTGACGACGTCGTTGGCGCCTCGAAGGATGCGATCACGCTCTGCAAGACCGAGCGCACCACCGCGATCGTCAATACCGGCCTGATGCCGGTTGCCGATTTCGTGCGCAATCGCGATTTCGATTTCAAGACCGGCTCCGTCATGCACACGATCGCCAAGACCGTCAGCGACCGCTCGGTCTTCCTCGATTTCGGTCATGCGGCGACCGCCCTGACGGGCGACGGCATCAATACCAATATCCTGCTGACCGGCTTTGCCTGGCAATCGGGCCTGGTGCCGCTGTCGCTCGAAGCGATAGAAAAGGCGATCGAGCTCAACGGCGTGGCCGTCAAGGCAAGCCGCGCCTCGTTCAACTGGGGGCGTCTTCTCGCCCACGATCCGGAAGCCGTCCGCGCCGCAATGGGCGAGAAGGAAGAGCGCAGGACGCTCGCCGACATGTCCTTCACCGAGGTCGTCGCCCATCGCAAGGCGCACCTTACCGCCTATCAGGATGACCGGCTTGCCGCGCGTTTCGGTGCTCTTGTTGAGAGTGCGAAGGCTGCCGCCGCAAAGGCCGGTCTCTCGGACAAGGTCCCCTTCGCCGCTGCCGTCACCTATGCCCGCGTGCTTGCCTACAAGGACGAGTATGAGGTGGCCCGGCTGCTGACCGACCCGGCCTTCGAGGCGAAGATGCGCGAGGAGATGCAGGGCGATTTCCGCCTTGTCTTCAACCTCGCCCCACCGGTTCTCTCGGGCAAGGATCCGAACGGGCGCCCGAAGAAGCGGGAGTTCGGGGCCTGGATCCTGCCGCTGCTGCGCGGTCTTGCTCGCTTCAAGAGCCTGCGTGGCACCGCACTCGATCCCTTCGGCTACCTGCATGAGCGCAAGCTCGAGCGCCGGCTGATTTCCGATTACGAGAAGGTGGCGGCCCGCGTGCTTGCCAGGCTCGACGGCGGCAACGAAGCGGAAGCTCTTGCCATTCTGACGCTGTTCGATGAGATTCGCGGCTACGGGCCGGTCAAGGAGGCGGCCGCCCGGACGATCATGGATCAGGTCGAGACGCGTCTGAAGGCGTACGAAACATCGGGTGAGCCGGCACGCATGCCGGACGCCGCATAGGCGACGGTCTGACAATTGGGAGATAAACCCGCTCCGTGTTCGAAGAGCAGCGGAATGGGTTTGAGGGAGAGAGCCGGATGTATTCAGGTGGCCTGAGCTTTGCGCTTGGCGATGAAATCGAAGCGTTGCGCGATGCCGTGAGGCGCTTTGCGAGCGAACGCATCGCGCCGCTCGCCGACGAGACCGACCGCAACAATGCCTTTCCGATGCCGCTCTGGCGTGAGCTCGGCGATATGGGCCTGCTCGGCATCACGGCGGGTGAGGAATATGGCGGGGCCGCTCTCGGCTATCTCGCCCATTGCGTGGCGATGGAGGAGATCAGCCGCGCGTCGGCCTCGGTGGCGCTCAGCTACGGCGCCCATTCCAACCTTTGCGTCAACCAGATCAATCGCAATGGCAGCGCCGGGCAGAAGCAGCGATATCTGCCGAAGCTGATCTCAGGAGAGCATGTCGGCGCGCTTGCCATGTCGGAACCCGGCGCGGGATCCGATGTCGTCTCGATGAAGCTCAGGGCCGAGAAACGTGGCGATCGCTATGTGCTCAACGGCAACAAGATGTGGATCACCAACGGCCCGGATGCCGACGTCCTCGTCGTCTATGCCAAGACCGATCCCGAAGCCGGTCCTCGCGGTATCACGGCATTCCTGATCGAGAAGGGCTTCAAGGGCTTCTCGACCGGCCAGAAGCTCGACAAGCTCGGCATGCGCGGCTCCAATACGTCCGAGCTGATCTTTGCCGATTGCGAAGTGCCGGAGGAGAACGTCCTCGGCACCGTCGGCGGTGGCGTGAAAGTGCTGATGTCCGGCCTCGATTACGAGCGCGTCGTCCTCTCAGCCGGTCCGCTCGGCATCATGGCGGCCTGCATGGATATCGTCGTGCCCTATCTGCACGAGCGCAAACAGTTCGGCCAGGCGATCGGCGAGTTCCAGCTGATGCAGGGCAAGCTCGCCGACATGTATGTGACGATGAACACGGCTCGCGCCTATGTCTATGCCGTCGCCGCCGCTTGCGATCGCGGCGAGACCACCCGCAAGGACGCCGCCGGCTGCATTCTCTACGCCGCCGAAAAGGCAACAGCGATGGCGCTCGAAGCGATCCAGGCGCTCGGCGGCAACGGCTATACCAACGACTACGCGGTAGGACGGCTGCTGCGCGATGCCAAGCTCTACGAGATCGGCGCCGGCACGTCGGAAATCCGCCGCATGCTCATCGGGCGCGAACTCTTTGCGGAGACGGCATGAGGCACGGCGGCTCAGCTTCTCACGGTGCTGGAGGCGGATTGGGCGTCGCGGGTTGCGGCTTCGCTCAGCGTGTCGGTGATCCATTGATTGACCGATTGAGCCTTGTTTCCGGCAGCGCGCACCACCTGCTTGTGAAGGCTCGGCGACATGCGAAGCGACAGGTTTCCGGAGAAGGGCTTCTCCGGCTCCTGCTTGGTCTCGGCGCAAAAGGCCAGGTAGTCCTCGACGCTGTCGTGAAAGGCCTTGACGAGGTCCTGCGCCGTCTCGGCTTCAAAGGTGACGATGTCCTTGATGCCGACGACGCGCCCGTGAAAGACCATGTCGTCCTCGTCGAATTCGACCGACCCGGTATATCCCTTGTAGGCTTTCATGGCTTTATTCCCGAATTCGTCAGGAACTCCCTGACCGTGCGTACCACGTATTTCTTCGTGTCCGGCGAAGGATGCGGACGGTGGATCAACAGCGACGAACCGCTGAGCATGAACCGCACCCGCGAACCGCTTCCTTCCGAAACATCCGCGCCCAGCGCAACGAGCAGAGCTTCGATGTCACGCCATTTGATCGATCCGCTGACAGGTTCCGAGAAAATCGCCTTGAGCGTATTGCGATGGGCCTTGTGCAAGTCAGGTCCCCCAGCCCCGATCCGACAAAAGTTTCGCATGCGTGGTATCATAATATGGTATCACCGGAGGGCGGTCAATGACCGTACTGAGATCCGAAATCTCCACCAATTCCGAAGCCTTCAAGGCCAATCGTGCGGCGATGGGTGAAGCGAGCAAGCTTGTCGACGACGCTGTCCGGCTGGCGGCCAATGGCGGCGGGCAGGCGGCGCGGGAGCGGCATATCGGGCGTGGCAAGATGCTGCCGCGCGATCGGGTCATGGGGCTGATCGATCCGGCGACGCCGTTTCTCGAGGTTGCGGCGACTGCCGCCCACGGCATGTATGACGGCGATGCGCCGTCGGCGGGGCTGATCACCGGGATTGGCCGGGTTATGGGTCACGAATGCATGATCGTCTGCAACGACGCGACGGTCAAAGGCGGCACCTATTATCCGATGACGGTGAAGAAGCATCTCAGGGCGCAGGAGATTGCCGCGGAGAACAACCTGCCGTGTATCTATCTCGTCGATTCAGGCGGCGCCAATCTGCCGAACCAGGACGAGGTCTTCCCGGACCGCGATCATTTCGGCCGCATTTTCTTCAATCAGGCGAACATGTCGGCTGCCGGCATTCCGCAGATCGCCGTCGTCATGGGCTCCTGCACGGCGGGCGGCGCCTATGTGCCAGCCATGTCCGACGAGACGATCATCGTCGAGGGGCAGGGCACGATCTTTCTTGCCGGTCCGCCGCTGGTGAAGGCGGCGACGGGGGAGGTCGTCAGCGCCGAGGATCTCGGCGGCGGCGACGTTCATACGCGGCTGTCGGGCGTGGCCGATCATCTGGCGCGCGACGATGCGCATGCGCTCGCCCTTGCCCGCCGCAGTGTCGCCGCGCTCAATCGCCCGAAGCGGACGGATATCGAACTTCAGGCGCCGGAGCCGCCGCTTTACGATCCGGCCGAAATTGCCGGGATCGTGCCTGCCGATCTGCGCACGCCCTATGACGTCAGGGAAATCATCGCCCGTGTCGTCGACGGCTCGCGGTTCGACGAGTTCAAGGCGCGTTATGGCGCCACGCTCGTTTGCGGCTTTGCCCATATCCACGGGATGCCTGTTGGTATCATTGCCAACAATGGCGTGCTTTTCTCGGAATCGGCGCTCAAGGGCGCGCATTTCGTCGAGCTCTGCTCGCAGCGCAGGATCCCGCTGGTCTTCCTGCAGAATATCACCGGCTTCATGGTTGGCCGTAAATACGAGACGGAAGGCATCGCCAAGAACGGCGCCAAGCTGGTGACGGCGGTGGCGACGACGAAGGTGCCGAAGATCACCATGCTGATCGGCGGCTCCTTCGGTGCTGGCAATTACGGCATGGCTGGCCGTGCCTTCTCGCCGCGCTTCCTCTGGACCTGGCCGAACAGCCGCATCTCCGTGATGGGTGGCGAACAGGCGGCCGGTGTTCTCGCCACGGTGCGCGGCGAGGCGCTGGCGCGCTCGGGCAAGCCGTGGACGGCGGAAGAGGAGGCGGCCTTCAAGCAGCCGGTGCTGGACCGCTTCGAGAGCCAGAGCCATCCGCTCTATGCCTCGGCGCGTCTCTGGGATGATGGAGTGGTCGATCCCACGAAGAGCCGCGATGTGCTCGGGCTTTCGCTGTCGGCGGCGCTGAATGCGCCGATCGGCGAGACCCGGTTTGGCCTGTTCAGGATGTGAGGCGGCGATGTTCGACAAGATACTCATCGCAAACCGGGGTGAAATCGCCTGCCGCGTCATCCGCACCGCACGGCGCATGGGAATAAAGACGGTCGCCGTCTACTCCGATGCCGATAGCGGCGCGCTGCACGTCGAGCTTGCCGACGAAGCCTATCGCATCGGCGCCGCACCGGCGCAGGAAAGCTATCTCTCGATCGAGCGTATCATCGCCGCTGCCGAGCGCTCCGGCGCCCAGGCTGTCCATCCGGGCTACGGATTCCTTTCTGAAAATGCCGCGTTTGCCGAAGCTGTCGAAGCGGCCGGCCTGACTTTCATCGGCCCGCAGCCTTCGGCCATCCGGGCGATGGGTTTGAAGGATGCCGCGAAGGCGCTGATGGAGCAGTCGGGCGTTCCCGTTGTTCCCGGCTATCACGGCGACAATCAGGATCCGGATTTCCTCGCCGCACGGGCGTCAGAGATCGGCTATCCCGTTCTCATCAAGGCGCGGGCCGGCGGTGGCGGAAAGGGCATGCGCCGCGTCGATGATGCGCAGGATTTTGCCGCCTCCCTCGATGCCGCCCGGCGCGAAGCGCTTGCCGCCTTCGGCGACGATGCGGTGCTGATCGAGAAATATCTGCTGCGGCCGCGTCATATCGAAGTGCAGGTCTTCGGTGACCGCCACGGCAATGCCGTCCACCTCTTCGAACGTGACTGCTCGCTGCAACGCCGCCATCAGAAGGTGATCGAGGAAGCGCCGGCGCCGGGCATGACGGCTGAGATGCGCCGGGTCATGGGAGAAGCCGCGGTGCGCGCTGCCCGGGCGATCGATTATCGCGGTGCCGGCACCGTCGAATTCATCGCCGATGTTTCGGATGGCCTCTGGCCCGATCGCTTCTTCTTCATGGAGATGAACACCCGCCTGCAGGTTGAGCATCCCGTGACCGAAGCGATCTCGGGCGTCGATCTCGTCGAATGGCAGCTGCGGGTGGCGGCCGGAGAGCCGCTGCCGAAGAAGCAGGCCGAGCTTGCGATCAATGGCTGGGCCTTCGAGGCGCGCGTTTATGCCGAGGATGCCGCGAAAGGCTTCCTGCCGGCGACGGGCAAGATCGAGCGGCTCGCGTTTCCCGAGACCGGCGTCCGCGTCGATGCCGGGATTCGTGCCGGTGACCGTATTTCCACGCATTACGATCCGCTGATCGCCAAGCTGATCGTCCATGGTCCGAACCGCCAGGCGGCGCTCACCGCCCTGCGCCACGCGCTGGAGGCGACGCGGATCGAGGGAACGGTGAGCAACCTTGCCTTCCTCGCCAATCTGACGCGTCAGGACGATTTCGCCGGCGGTCATCCCGATACCGGGTTGATCGATCGCAACCTCGAAATGCTGACGGCCGCCGCCGAGCCCAGTGGAACGGCAATCGCTCTTGCCGCCGTTCTCTCGCTGGAGGCCAGGCAGGCAAGCAGCGACCCCTGGGAAACGCTG
This sequence comes from Rhizobium sp. BG4, assembly GCF_016864575.1. Taxonomy (NCBI): domain Bacteria; kingdom Pseudomonadati; phylum Pseudomonadota; class Alphaproteobacteria; order Hyphomicrobiales; family Rhizobiaceae; genus Rhizobium; species Rhizobium sp. BG4. The sequence goes on along the minus strand of NZ_CP044126.1, from coordinate 926,806 downwards.
GGGCATTGGCAGCTCTGGAGCGAGATGCAGCGCATCGTGACGCTGCATTATGCGGGCGATGTCTCCAGCCTGCGCGTCGTGGCGCGCGGCTTCGACATGTTCGCCGTCCACAATGGCCAGCGGGTCATCCCTGTCCGCATCGTCAGGCGTGATGGCGGGGGTGTGCAGGTCGAGGCGGATGGCCGTCAGGTCTTCGTCGAGGTCAGCCGTCATGGCGGTCATCTCAGCCTGCGCTTCGATGGCGCGGTCCATGTCTTCGATCTCGATGATCCGCTTTCGGCCGCTGCTTCCGAAGGGGCAGGCAGCGACCGGCTGATCGCGCCGATGCCTGGTTTCGTGAAGATCGTCCGGGCGGTCGCGGGCGGCACGGTTTCGAAGGGCGATCCGCTCGTCGTCATGGAGGCGATGAAGATGGAGCTGACGCTTGCCGCGCCGCGCGACGGGGTGGTGGAGAATGTCGCCGTCAGCGAAGGACAGCAGGTGTCGGAAGGCGCGCTGCTCGTCAGCCTGAAGGCCGCCGAAGAATGACCCCGTCCCGCGTGACCATCGTCGAGATGTCGCCGCGCGACGGCCTGCAGAACGAGGTGCGTTTCGTCGAGACCGCCGACAAGATCAGGCTGGTCGACATGCTCTCCGATTGCGGTTTCGAGCGCATCGAAGTGACGAGCTTCGTCAGCCCCAAATGGGTGCCGCAGCTCGCCGATGCCGCTGCCGTCATGGCCGGGATCAAGCGGCGGGCCGGGACGCGATATGCCGTGCTGACGCCGAACATGAAGGGCTTCGAGGAAGCGCTCGCCGCCGATGCCGGCGAGATCGCCATCTTCGCGTCGGCTTCCGAAACCTTCTCCCAGCGCAATATCAATTGCTCGATCGCCGAAAGTATCGAGCGCTTCAGGCCGGTCGCCGACGCGAGCCGCGAGGCCGGCATTCCGATGCGCGGCTATGTCAGCTGCGTCGTGGAATGCCCTTATGAGGGCGCAGTCGCCCCGGAAGCCGCAGCCCGGGTTGCGGCGGAACTCCGCCGCCTCGGCTGTTTCGAGATCAGCCTCGGAGACACGATCGGCCGCGGGCGGCCGGAGGCGGTGGACCGGATGCTGGACAGCGTGCTCGGGGAAGCCCCGGCGTCGATGCTGGCCGGGCATTTCCACGATACGTCAGGCCGAGCTCTTGAAAACATTGACGTTTCGCTTGAGCGCGGCCTCGCCGTCTTCGACGCCTCGATCGGCGGCCTCGGCGGCTGCCCCTATGCGCCGGGCGCAAAAGGCAATGTCGATACGCTCGCCGTTGCCCGGCATCTGCAGGCAAAAGGGATCGACACCGGCTTGCGGCTCGATGCGCTTGAGAATGTGGCCCGCTTTGCGCGTGGCCTGAGGAGTGATGGATGAGTTTCGAAACGCTTCATGTCACGGTCGAGGGCGGCGTCGCCCATGTGAGGCTGGCACGCCCGGATAAGCACAATGCGCTGTCATCGCTGATGATGGACGAGCTGATCGCCGTCGCCGCAAAACTGTCCGCCGATCCCGCAGTGCGCGCCGTCGTGCTGTCGGGAGAAGGCAAGAGCTTCTGCGCGGGCGGCGACCTTGGCTGGATGCGTGATCAGTTCACGGCAACGCGGGCCGGGCGCATTGCCGAGGCGCGGCGGCTGGCCATGACCTACCGGGCGCTGGACGATCTCCGGAAACCCGTGATTGCCAAGGTCAACGGCAACGCCTTCGGCGGGGGCGTCGGGCTTCTCAGCGTCTGCGACCTGGTGATTTCGGCCGACACTGCGAAATTCGGGCTGACGGAGGTGCGTCTCGGCATCATCCCGGCAACCATCAGCCCCTTCGTCATCGCCCGGATCGGCGTCTCGGCGGCCCGCGGGTTGTTCATGTCGGGCAAGCTCATCGATGCCCAGGAGGCAGCGGCAATCGGGCTCGTCAACCGCGCCGTCCCGGCCGATGCGCTGGACGAGGCCGTCGATGCGGAGATCGGCCATTTGCTGCAGGCCTCGCCCGAGGCCGCATCCCGCGCCAAGGCGCTTCTGAAATCGCTGGGGAACCCGATCACCGACGAGGTCATCGACCGGGCGATTGAGCAACTCGCCGATACCTGGGAGACTGCGGAAGCCCAGGAAGGCGTCACTGCCTTTTTCGAGAAGCGTGCGCCATCCTGGCGGCGGTGACGTCGCCTTACGCTTGAATTAAGCGTCATCTGAGCATATTTTGAACGAGCGACTGTCAAAATATGCTAGGATCATCACCATGGCAGCTATCGGTCTCGACATTGCTGCGGCCCGCTTCGGCGATGGCCAATCGGCTTTCCTCTCGGCGCGCCGCGTTGCCGATCAGCTCGGCGTGACGCTGGCGGAGCTCGCGAAGCTGATCGGGGTGGCGCGCAACACGCTGACGGCGAAGTCCAGCGCCCGCAAGGTCGACGGTGCGCTGAGCAATGTCGTGCGCATCCTCTCGATGGCCAGCGAGATGGCGGGAGACGACAATCGCGCCGTGATCTGGTTCAAGCATCAGCCGATCCCCGGCTGGGGCGGCAAGACCGCGTTCGATCTTGTCGGTGAAGGCAAGTCCGGCAAGGTTCTCGCCTATCTCGAAGCGGTTCGATCAGGCGTCTATGCCTGACCGGAATTCCGGCGATATCCTCAAGCTCTGGCGGGCCTTCGTCCCGCGCTGGGCTTTCGCGCCGCTCTCCGGCGAGGGAGCGGCGCGCTTCGGCGGGCGCTGGAATCCGGTTGGCGCATCGACGATCTATGCCGCCCGCGAGCTCTCGACCGCCTGGGCTGAATATAATCAAGGCTTCGTCCAGCATCCGGCGATCATCGCCCAACTGGAATTGGCCGGTGCGCGGCTTGCGGACACGACCGCTTCGGCAGTTCTCGAATCCTATGGCGAGGCAGCGGATATCCACCGCTGCGAGTGGCGCCAGGAGCTTGACGCCGGACGCATTCCCACGACGCACCGCCTGCGCGAACGGCTGATCGCCGACGGCTTCGATGGCGTCATCTACCCCTCCTTCATGTCGCCGGGCGGAACCTGCGTCGCCCTCTGGCGCTGGAATACGCCCGGTTCGCCCGAGCTTCGCGCCATCGATCCCGAAGGGCGTCTGCCGAAAACGGCAGCCTCCTGGCTCTAGGCTTTTGCAGCCCGCCGGCCTGACCCATTTGGGCATGATTGCGAAGCACGGCGCAATCTGGCAGTTTGCCGGAAATGGCTGCCATCTTCAGTGGCGCCGATACGAAAATGCGGGGAAGCGATTGACGATGAAAGCACCGACCGGCCGTGACGCTGCTCCGACGATTGCCGATGTGGCGCGGCTGGCGGGGGTCTCCCGAGCCGTTGCAAGCCGGGCGCTGTCGACCGAGCCAAGGCCGGTTTCGGCAGACAAGCGCGAGCGGGTGATCGAGGCGGCGAACACCCTCGGTTACAAGCCCAATCTCTTGGCCCAGAGCCTGACGACCAAGACCGTCAATCTCGTCGCCGTCGTCGTCAACCACATCCACGATCTTTCCGACCTCGATCTCTTCGACCGGCTGATCGACCAGATCCAGTCGATCGGCAAACAGGTGATCCTGATCCGCATCGGCTCGGTGGCGCGCGTCGAGGAGTTCCTGCGCAACGGCGTCGCCTATCATGTGGATGCCGCGCTGGTCTTCTCGGATTTCGCCGATGCAGTGACGGTGCGGAAGATGTTCCGTTCGGATCTCGTCGTGATGCTGAACGGTCTGCACGACCATCTCTCCCCTGTCGTCATGCCCGACGAGGCGACGGGGATATTCCAGGCGGTGGCAGATGCCGCCAGCAAGCGGGTCAGGACCGCGGGCCTCGTCACCGGCCGCGCCTCCTCGCCGGTCGAGCATAGCCGCATCGGCATCTATCAGAAGGCTTTCGAGCAGCACAAGATCGAGCTCGTGCGCACCGTCCAGGGAGATTATTCCTATGCCAGCGGTCACGCGGCGGCCGCCGTTCTGACGGGTAATGACTGTCCGGACGCGATCTTCTGCACCTCGGATGCCATGGCGATGGGCATCCTCGATGTCTGCCGGTCCGATTTTCCGGGCAACAAGCCGCCACGCTTCCGCCTATATGGCTTCGACAACCTGTCGCTGACGGATTTCGACGCCTATCCGATCTCGTCGATCGGCTACGACAAATCCGACTATGTCCGCCACGTCGTCGATTTCATCGCCGACCCCGAAGGCTTCCGCTCCGGCCAGCCGCCGATCTCGGTTCCCACCCGCTTTGTGCTGCGGGCGACGTCGTAACGAGAAAGGCCGCCCCGAGGGGCGGCCTTCTTGTTTTTACCACTGCGGGTTCAGAGCCGGCGGGTTGGCTTCGGGGCCCCACCACTTCTTGTAGTTTGCTTCGTAAGCGCCCGACTGGATGTAATCGGAGACGAACATATCGAGCCAGCGGACGAATTCCGGGTCGCCCTTGGCGACGGCCATGCCGATCGGGTCGTTCGAGTAGAGACCTGCGAGGGTGACCAGCGCCGGGTTCTTGGTGGCGAGGTAGTCGAGCAGCGAGGAGTCCTCGATAGCAGCATCGACGCGCTTCTGCTGCAGCTGCAGCACGCCGTCAGGCGCGAACTGGTCGACATAGACCAGTTCGGCATCCGGAACGGCGGTCTTCAGGAAGGTTTCGCCCGTCGTGCCACGGCCGACAACGATCTTCTTGCCGGCGAGATCCTTCAGATCCTTGATGCCCGCATCCTTCTGCACGATGATGCGCAGGCCGGCGCGGTTATAGGGGATCGAGAAATTGACGACCTTGGCGCGCTCGAGCGTTGCCGAGGTATTGGCGATCGCGACGTCGATCTGGCCGGAGACGAGCATCGAGATGCGTGCATCGCCGGAAACGTCGGTGAACTCGACGGGAACGCCGATCTTCTCGGCCAGGCGCTTGGCGACATCGACGTCGTAGCCGACGGGATTGTTCTGGTCGTCGCGGAAGCCGATCGGTTCGCCGCCGAGCGAGACGCCGATGCGGATCGTGCCGCGCGAACGGATATCATCGAGCATGCCGGCGAAGGACGGCAGAGCCGAGCCTGCGACGACGGCGATCGCAGCGATCGCGGTGAGTAAGCGTTTCATTGTTCCATTCCCTCTTCGTTGATTATGCCTGTTTCGCTGCCCGCAATTCCGGTTCGGACATTGAATCCTCCCAGAGCCAGTAGCTGATTTCGCCCTCGCATCTGAAATTCACCACCTCATGATTTCCTTTTGCGTCAACTGCGTGAATGACGACACCTGCAAGGAAACCGGTATCCAGTTCGTTAAGCTCCTCGACGGCGAGCTTAATCGCGTCGGACAGCGAATAGCCGAGCTTCATGGCGAGAACGATGGTGCGCGAGGTCGAGCAGCGCATCGTCATCTCGCCGGTATGGGTACAGGCGGCCGCGCCGTAGCGGCTGTCGGCATAGAAGCCGGCGCCGGGGATCGGCGAGTCGCCGAGGCGGCCCGGATATTTCCAGGCCCAGCCGGAGGTGGAGGTTGCCGCGTGAATCCCGCGGGCGGCATCGGCGGAGAGGAAGACGGTGGTGTCGCGGACGCGCTCGGGATCGGTGATCGCCTTGCTGAGCGGCGCCAAGGGAATGTTGGGGAATTTCGCGAGGTCCTCGGGCGCGACTTCCTTTTCCAGCCGCTCCCACCAGACGCGCTTGCTGTCTTCGAACAGAACGTCGTCTTCCGGGAAACCGATTTCACTTGCAAAGCGGCGGGCGCCGTTGCCGGTCAGCATCACATGCGGCAGGCGCTTCATGACTTCATGGGCGAGCCTTGCGACCGGTAGCGTGTTCGGCACGGCGCCGACCGAGCCGACATCGCGCGTCGTGCCGTCCATCACGGCGGCATCGAGTTCCATGTCGCCGATCATGTTCGGCCAGCCGCCGTAGCCGACGCTGCGAACCTTCACTTCGCTCTCGACCTTGCCGATGCCGGCGACCATGGCGTCGAGGCTGTTGGCGCCGCTGCGCAGCATGTCGACCGTATGGGCAAAACCCGGCCAGGCTTCTTTGTTGGCGATGAGCAGCATGAAAAACCTCTAATCTTTACGCATCTTGGAAAGGAACTGGGCAACGCGGGGCTGCGCCATGCCGCCATCGGCGGCGAAAAACTGTTCGGTCGGCAGGTCGACAAGCAGCTTGCCCTTGTCGAGGAAGACGATCCGGTCGGAAATCTGCCGGGCAAATTCGATCTCGTGGGTGACGAAGAGCATCGTCGTGCCCTCTTCGGCGAGCTTGGCGAGGATCGCCAGAACTTCTGCCGTCATTTCCGGATCGAGCGCGCTCGTCACTTCGTCGAGCAGCAGGTAACGCGGCTGCATGGCAAGCGCCCGGCAAATGCCGACGCGCTGGCGCTGGCCGCCGGAAAGCTGGGCCGGATAGGCATCGGCGCGCTCGCCGAGTCCGACGGATTGCAGGAGTGCACGGGCGGTCGCCTCGGCTTCGGCGCGCGGCTTCTTCAGCACCTCGATCGGCGCCAGTGTGACGTTTCCGAGCACGGTCATATGCGGATAGAGATTGAAGAGCTGGAAGACCGTGGCCGAGCGCTTGCGTGCCTCGGTCAGTTCCTTCGGCTTGCCGACATCGAAGTCGTCGACGAGGATGCGGCCGGCGTTCAGCTTTTCCAGTCCGTTGATGCAACGGATCAGCGTCGACTTGCCGGAACCCGATGATCCCAGGATCGAGACGACCTCGCCCGGATTGATCGTCAGGTCCACACCGTCGAGGACGGTGGTCGAGCCGAACGCTTTCTTGACGTTTTCTACTTTGAGCATGTCAGAGCCCTCTCCAGGCGCTATGGGCCCTGAGGCGGTTTTCGAAACGGGTGCCGAGAAGCGCGACCAGCTTGGCCGTCGCGTAATAGAGCAGGCCGACGGCGGTCCAGACGACGAACGGCTTCAGCGTGCGCAGGTTCAGGATATTGCCGATCTTGGTGAGATCGACGACGCCGATGACGGAGATTAGCGATGTCACCTGCAACTGATTGACGAGCAGCGCGATCAGCGGGCCGATCGCAAAGGCCATCGCCTGCGGTGCCACGACATGGCGCAGCACCTGCCAGCGCGTCAGCCCGAAGACGCGGGCGGCCTCGATCTGGTCACGACTGATGGATTCGATCGCCGATACGGCGATGACATAGACGAAGGCGGCGGTATTGGCCGATAGCGTGATCGTCGCGGCGGTGACCGGGGTGATGCGGATATGGAAGAGTGCGGGAAGGCCGAAGAAGACCAGGAAGAGCTGCACGAGGACCGGCGAGTTCTTCAGGAGCTCGGAGAGGAAGGTGACGATCTGCAGCAGCACCGGGACCCGGTAGAAGCGCACGACGGCCCAGAGAATGCCGATCACCAGGCCGATGAGCGAGGTGCTGAGGAAAAGCGCGACGCTGACGCCGAGGCCCTGGGCCAAAAGCACGAGATCGAAGGGGGTGAAATCCGTATAGCGCATCAGCCGACGGCCTCCATCATGTCACGGTTGAGGCGGCGGTGAAGCAGCGTGACGCCGAGCGAGACGAGATAGGTGAGCGCCGCATAGGCGACGAGCAGCACGACATAGACCTCGAACGGCCGGTATGTTTGCGACACGACGATCTGCGCCGAGCCGGTCAGCTCGTTCAGCGTGATGGTCGAGAGGATCGAGGAGGTCAGGATCAGGTTGATCAGCACCGAGCCGAGCGGGCGGATCGAGGTCCTGAGCGCGATCGGCAGCACGATCTTGGTGAAGGTCACCCGGCGCGACAGACCGCTGACTTCGGCCGCTTCGATGATGCCGGGATCGATCGCCAGGATGCCGGCGCGGATGACATCGGAGGCATAGGCGCCGCCGGCGATCGACAGAGCCACGACGCCTGTCGTAAAGGCATCGATATAGATACCGAGCTCCGGCAGGCCGTAATAGAAGAAGAACAGCTGCACGATGAAAGGCACGTTGCGGAAGATGTCGACATAGACGAAGGCAACGCGGCGCAGCGTCTGCGACGACGAGGTGCGGGCGATGGCCACGAAGGCGCCCATGATGACGCTGCCGAGCAGCGCCAGCGCGCAGGCTTCCGCCGTCAGCAGCGCGCCTTTGCCGAGAAAGCCGAGATGCGGCAAAAGGATCGAAAGGTCGAACCGCACGATCGCTCCCCCAAGCACGATTGAAACCGGTTTCATATTGCGGTCACAAAACGGCGCTGTCAAGCGCCGAGGTGGGGAAGCTGTGGAATAGTGAGACGCCCCGCATGAGGGTGCGGGGCGTCTCGTCGCGGCTTGGCGCCTCTCAGGCGGCGGAGAACGGCACGGCCACGAACGTCTTGTTGCCACCGCGTTCGATCAGCAGCAGCACCGACTTGCGGCCCGACTTCGCGGCGCTCGCAACGGCGGCCTTGGCATCGCTGGCGTCGTGCACCGGTTTGTCGTTGACCGAGACGATCACGTCGCCCGTCTGGATGCCGGCAGCGGCGGCCGGCTTGTCGGGGTTGACGCTGGCAACGACAGCGCCGTTGATGCTGCGCGGCAGGTTCAGTTCCTGGCGGGCATCGGGCGTCAGGTCGGCAAGACCGACGCCGATGCTCGGGCCGCTCTGGGTCTTGCCGTCGCTTTCGTCGGCTGCGGCCTGCTTCTGGCCGTCGTCGTTACCGCCGATCGTCACGTTCAGGTCGGTGCTCTTGCCATCGCGCCAGACGGTCATCGTCTGCTTGGCGCCGGGGCTCATGTCGGCAACGAGGCGCGACAGGTCCTTCGGCGTCTTGACGGCTTCTCCGCCGACGGCGGTCACGATGTCGCCGGTCTTGATGCCGGCGCGGGCGGCAGGCGTATCACCGGAGACGGCGGCGACCAGAGCGCCCTGGGCGTCGCTGAGGCCGACGGCATCGGCAACATCCTTGGTGACGGCCTGGATCTGCACGCCGAGATAGCCGTGTTCGATCGAGCCATCCTTCTGCAGCTTGGCGACGATCATCTTGGCTTCATCGGAAGGAATGGCGAAGCCGACGCCGACGCTGCCGCCATTCGGCGAGTAGATGGCGGTGTTGATGCCGACGACATGGCCGTCGCGGTCGACCAGAGGGCCGCCCGAATTGCCGTGGTTGATCGGTGCGTCGATCTGGATGAAGTCGTCATAGGGGCCGCTATGCAGGTCGCGGCCACGGGCCGAAACGATACCGGCAGTCACCGTCGTGCCGATGCCGAAGGGGTTGCCGATCGCCAGAATCTGGTCGCCGAGCTTCAGCTTGTCGGAATCACCCCAGGCGACGGTGGCGAGCGGCTTCGGCGCCTGGATCTTCAGGACGGCGATATCGGACTTCGGATCGGTGCCGACCAGCTTGGCCGGCAGTTCGGTACCGTCATCCAGCGTCACCTTGATATCCATGGCATTGTCGATGACGTGGTTGTTGGTGACGATCACGCCGTCGGGGCTGATGATGAAGCCGGAGCCGAGAGCCATCGCATGCTGGCCGCCTTCATTCTTCGGTGCCTGGTGCGGGAAGGGGATGCCCTGCTGCTCGAAGAACTGGCGGAACTGCTCGTCCATCGGCGACTGCTGGTCGCTGGCATCAGTGGCCTTCATGGTCGTGGTGACGGTGACGACGGCAGGCTTGTCGGCATCGACGATCGGCGCAAACGAACCGCCGGAGGCAAGCGTGCCGCCGATTTCGGCCGGGGCTGCGACAGCGGTCGCGGCATTGATGGTGAAGGGAAGCGCTGCGGTGCCTGCAATCAGGGCTGCACCCAGAAGCGCTGCTGTGCGGTGCTTGAGGAGAATCTTGGACATGGCGAATGGTCCCTTGCAAATCGTTGCTAAGCGGCGTCTTGGTTCCATGCCGGGAACGCGGGCGTCGGGCGAAATACACGAATTCTTCGCGATCGAAGATAAAATCGCCAGTATTGGCGGTGTTTACTAGGTTTCGTGAAGAATTAGCGCTTGAGAACTGATATGCGCCGCGCAGCGTCACTTTACAAATTAAATGTTCATTACGGTTTCATTGCAAAACCGTAAGCATTACAGAGATTTAATATTTAGAGGCTGGAACAAATCCGGGCGGGGCGGGAGCCCGCTGGTTCAGGCCTCGACCTGAACCAGATGGCCTTCGCTGACGCTCTTGTAGCACCGCTTCGGCGGCACATAGCCGAGCGGCCGGATCGGGCTCTTCAGCTCGTCCGTCGAGAGGCCGCGTCTGATGCCGCGGCGCGCCGGATCGGGAACCGGGACCGCCGAAATCAGCTTCTTCGTGTAGGGGTGCTGTGGGTTGCCGAACACCGCCTCGCGCGGGCCGATCTCGACGATCTCGCCGAGATACATGACGGCGACGCGGTGGCTGACGCGCTCGACGACGGCCATGTCATGCGAGATGAACAGGAAAGCGAGGTTGAGGCTCTGCTGCAGGTCCATCAGGAGATTGCAGACCTGTGCCTTGATCGAGACGTCGAGTGCCGAAACGCTCTCGTCGGCGACGATGACTTTCGGATCGAGCGCAAGCGCCCTTGCGATGCAGATGCGCTGGCGCTGACCGCCGGAAAACTCGTGTGGATAGCGCTCCATCATATCAGGCTTCAGGCCGACGCGTTCGAGCAGGTCGGCGGCCTTCTCGCGGGCCTGCGCCCGAGTGCCGAGGCCGTGCGCCACGATCGGCTCGCTGACGGTGGCGCCGACGGTCATGCGCGGATTGAGGCTGGCGAAGGGATCCTGAAAGATCATCTGGATGCTGCGGCGCATCCGCCGGAGGTTCGAGGAATCGAGGCCGGTGACGTCGTAGCCGTCGAGATTGACCTTGCCGGCATTCGGCTCGATCAGCCGGGTGATCGAGCGCCCCGTCGTCGACTTGCCGCAGCCGGATTCGCCGACCAGCGACAGTGTCTCGCCCTGGAAGAGATCGAAGGACACGTCCTCGACGGCATGGATAGCGCCTGTTCGGCTGCCGAAAATGCCGCCGCGGATGGCAAAGCGCGTCGTCAGGTTCTTGACCTGAAGGATCGGCGTCTTGCCGCGATCGACGGTATCGGCAACGGCGGCCGGTTCGCTGCGCTCGCCCGTCGCGGTATCGACAACGGGGAAACGCAGCGGCCATTTCTGGCCGGTCATCGAGCCCAGCCGCGGCACCGCCGAGAGCAGCGCACGGGTGTAGGGATGCTTGCCGCGATGGAAGATGTCGTCGGTCGCACCGGTTTCGACGGCCTCGCCGCGATACATGACGATGGTGCGGTCGGAAATCTCGGCGACGACGCCCATGTCGTGGGTGATGAAGAGAACGGACATGCCTTCCTCTTCCTGCAGCATCTTGATCAGGTCGAGGATCTGGCCCTGGATCGTCACGTCGAGCGCCGTTGTCGGCTCGTCGGCGATCAGGAGCTTCGGGCGCGAGGCGAGCGCCATGGCGATCATCACGCGCTGGCGCATGCCACCGGAAAACTGGTGAGGATATTCGTCGAAGCGCGAAGAGGCGTTGGGGATGCGGACCTTTTCGAGCAGGCGGATCGTTTCGGCCCGCGCCTCGCTCTTGGTCATCTCGCCGTGGCAGGTCAGCGCTTCCGAGATCTGGCGGCCGATCGTGAAGATCGGGTTCAGTGATGTCATCGGCTCCTGGAAGATCATCGCCGCATCGTTGCCGCGCACCCGGCGCATCTCCCGGTCGGACAGCGACAGGATATCCTTGCCGTTCAGCAGGATGCTGCCCTCGATGCGGCTCTGCTTCTTGGCAAGCAAGCGCATGATCGACAGGGAGGTGACGCTCTTGCCCGAGCCGCTCTCGCCGACGATCGCCACGGTCTCGCCGGGCATGACGTCGAAGGAGACGTCGCGCACGACCGGCCTCCAGGCACCGTCGACCAGAAACGACGTGGTCAGGTTGTTGACCGAAAGCACCGGTTTTGCAGCTTCACCCATATCCTGTTCCTGCTTCATGGTTCGGTCTAGCTCTTGAGCGGTGTGGCGAAGGATGCCGAAGGGCGTCCCTCGGCGAGGCGGGCTGCTTCGAGTGCGGCGATCTTCGCGTCGATCTCGCGACGGTCGATCATGCCGCTCGGTCTTTCACGGGTCGCCATCGTTTCGGCGACATGCAGATAGCGTTCACCGGCGACGGCATAGAGCCGCCGCAGCTCATCCAGCGGATCGGCATGGTCGTCGGCGCGGATGTTGAGCCAGGCATAATCCTGGTCGCGGTAGACCACGAGTGCGGCGGATTGCTTGCCGCGCTTGTCGCCACCGGCATCCTCGCCAGCCTGCATGGCTGCCAGCAGCCTTTCGGCGAGCGGCTTGCCTGCAGTCTTCTGGAAGGTCTCGAGCGTGGCCGCGATCACCTGCGGGCCGGCCAGCATGTTGCCGGCTACAGAGACATTCTCGGCGACCAGATGCCCGGCCCAGTCGATGCATTTCTCGCCGGTAAAGGCGGCATTGCGCCCCGTCGCGTCGATCATGTGGAACTGCCGTTGGTCGCGGCCTTCGTCGCGCGCGGCAAGTTCGGCAACGATCGCTTCCGGCGCCTGACCGGCGGCGAGCATCGCAAGACCGTCGACGCCGTTCAGCGGATTCACGAAGGCCTGCGTCGCCACCGCGCCGATGCCGCCGCGGATATGCGGCACGATGCCGCCGACGGCGAAGAAGCGGCTGGCGACGGCGATGCCGAGATGGCCGTTATCGGGGTCACGGGCGACGATCGAATAGGTCACGGTTATCTCCCCACCGCATAGGCCTGCATCAGCCGCGGCGTAGCCGCTGCCCGCAACAGGCCATCGGCATCCCGGCGCGCAGCGGTCAGGCGGCCGACCGTCCAGGGATCGGCGACCGTCAGCTTGTGGCCCTTCCTGCGCAGCGCCTCCAACACGTCCTCGCCGAAATTCGCTTCGGCCATCAGGCTGCCCGGTTCGCGGGTGCGCGGGTAGAAGGAACCGGGGAAATGCGAGGTGTGGAACAGCGGCTGATCGATCGCCGCCTGCAGGTTCATCTTGTGATGGACATAGCGCAGGAAGAAGGAGAGCTGCCACTGTTCCTGCTGGTCGCCGCCTGGCGTGCCGAACGCCAGTGTCGGGCGTCCCTCGTAGAGCGCGATCGATGGCGTCAGCGTCGTGCGTGGGCGCTTGCCGGGGGCGAGCGAGGTCGGCAGGCCGGGCTTCAGCCAGAACATCTGGGCGCGTGAATTCAGGCAGAAGCCGAGGCCGGGCACGATCGGCGACGATTGCAGCCAGCCGCCCGAGGGCGTGATCGACACCATGTTGCCCTCGCGGTCGATGACGTCGATATGGACGGTATCGCCACGCTTTTCAGACAGATGCGCCATGGTCGGCTCATAGACCGCACCGGTCTTCGAGGTGACGCCGAGCATGTCCATCGTCAGTGCATACTGGTCTTCGAAACCGGGCACGATGCCGGGTTGCAGTTCCAGCGATGCCTCTGACTTGATGAGCTTGCGGCGCTCGTCGTTATAGGCGTCGGACAGCAGATGCTCGACCGGGATCTTCGAGAAATTCGGGTCGCCGTAATAGATCTCGCGATCGGCGAAGGCGAGCTTCATCGCCTCGGTGACCGTATGGACGAAATCGGCACCGGCCGGATCCATCGAGGCGATATCGATGCCCTTCAAGAGCGCCAGCGTCTGCAGGAAGACTGGTCCCTGGCCCCAGGGGCCGATCTTGGCGACCGTCCAGCCGTGATAGTCGTAGGTCTGCGGCGCTTCTGTTGTCGCCGACCAGTTCGCCATGTCATCGGCGGTGATGACGCCCTTGTGCTTGGTGCCGCTGGCATCCATCACCGCGGTCGAACCGGCGTAACGCTCGATCGCCTCGGCGACGAAGCCGCGATAGAAGGCGTCGCGGGCCGCCTGGATCTGCTCCTCGCGATCGCGCTTGGCTTCCGCCTCGGCGACGATCCGCTTCCAGGTTTCGGCGAGAACGGGGTTCTTGAAATTGGAGAGCGGCTCGGGAACGGAGCCGCCGGGCAGCCATGTCTGGTGCGAAGTCGGCCATTCCTTCTCGAAGAAGGAGGCGAGACCGGCAATCGTTGCCGAGACGCGCGGCAGCATCGGATGGCCGTTTTCGGCGTAATAGATTGCCGGTTCGAGAACTTCGCGGACGGTCAGGCGGCCATAGTCGCGCAGCATCAGCATCCAGCCGTCGAAGCTGCCGGGAATGACCGTCGCGAGCAACCCGTCGCCGGGGATCAGCTTCAGGCCTTCGGATGTGTAATGCTCGATCGTCGCACCAGCCGGGGCCGGTCCCTGGGCGCAGATGACCTCGACCTTGTCCTTCTTCTTCGAATAGAGGATCGCCGGCATGTCGCCGCCCGGGCCGCAGAGATGCGGCTCGACGATCTGCAGCACGAAGCCGGTGGCGACAGCCGCGTCGAAGGCATTGCCGCCCTTTTCGAGAATGCTCATGCCGACGGCGGAGGCGATCCAGTGGGTCGAGGTGACGACGCCGAATGTGCCGAGGATTTCGGGACGGGTCGTGAATGCGGTCATTTCATATGTCCTTTCAGGAGATCATGCTTCGCGCGGATCGAGCGCATCGCGCAGGCCGTCGCCGAGGAGATTGAAGCCGATGACGACGAGGAAGATCGCCGCCCCCGGCCACATCGCCATCCATGGGGCTTGGGAGAGGAAGTTCTTGGCAACGTTCAGCATCGAGCCCCAGCTGGCGGCGGGCGGCTGCTGGCCGAGACCGAGGAAGGAAAGACTGGCCTCGGCGATGATCGCGGTCGCGACCGTCAGCGTTGCCTGGACGAGGATCGGTGCCGCGACGTTCGGCAGGATGTAGCGGGTGATGATGCTGAAATGGCGAAGGCCGATCGAGCGCGCACCCTCGACATAATCCTCGGTCTTGACCGCCAGCACCTGGCCGCGTGTCAACCGGATGAAAATCGGCATCGCCGACAGGCCGATGGCGATCATCGCATTTGTCAGGCTCGGCCCCAGGAAGGCGGCGAGCGCGATTGCGGTGATCAGGAACGGCATGGCGAGGAAGGCCTCGGTGATGCGCGAGATGATCTGGTCGACCCAGCCGCCGAAATAGCCGGCAAGCAGCCCGAAGGGTACGCCGATGAAAACGGAGATCGCCACCGAGAAGACGCCGGCCATCAGCGAGGCCTGCGCCCCCCAGATCATGCGGGAGAGGATATCGCGGCCGATATCGTCGGTGCCGAGCCAGTGGGCGGCCGATGGCGCCTTGCGGATCGCCGACCAGCTGGTGGCGTTGGGATCCGGGATCGGCAGGATTGGCGCGGCGGCAGCCAGGATCGCGAAGAAGGCGATGATGCCGAGGCCGACGAGCGCGCCCTTGTTGGCCTTCAGCTTGCGCCAGGCGCGGCTCGGCACGCGCTGCTCGGTGGCGACGGCAACCTGATCGATGGCGGTCATAGCGAGGCCCTCATGCGCGGATTGAGAAGGACGAAGAGGATATCGGCGATGAGGTTCATCATGATGAAGCCGATCGCGGTGCAGAGCACGACGCCCTGGACGACGGCGTAGTCGCGGTTGAAGACGGCATCGACGATCAGCTTGCCGAAGCCCGGAATGGTGAAGATCTGCTCGGTCAGGACGGCGCCCGCGAGAAGTTCGCCGAAGAGCAGCGCGCTCAGCGTCACGATCGGCAGCACGGCATTGCGGAAACTGTGTTCGAGAACGACGGAGCGCTCCGAAAGCCCCTTGGCGCGGGCGGTGCGGATGTAGTCGGCGCTGAGGACGCTGAGCATCGCCGAGCGCGTGTGGCGCATCAGCGTCGCCGCCAGCGCGTTGCCAAGCACGAAGGAGGGCATCAGCATCGTCTGGATCGAACGGAGCGGATCGTTGAAGAAGGGCTCGTACCCCGAAGCCGGCAGCCAGCCGAGCTTCACCGAGACAAGCAGGATCAGCATGATCCCGAGCCAGAAGTTCGGGATCGAGAGGCCGGAGAGTGCGATCAGGTTTGCGAGATAGTCGAAGAGCGTATTCTTCTTCACCGCCGCGAGAATGCCCATGGGAACGCCGATCACGAAGGCGAAGATCATCGACATGGTGGCAAGCTGGATCGTCACGGGAAGCTTCTCGGCGACGAGTTCAAGAACCGGCTGATTGGTCCTGAGCGAGATGCCGAGATCGCCCTGCAGCACCGAGCCCAGCCAGGAGACGTACTGGTAGGGCACCGGATCGTTCAGCCGGTATTTCTCACGCAGGTACTCGATGACCTGTGGGTCCCGCTCTTCGCCGGCCATGGCGAGGATGGGGTCGCCGGGCAGGAGCTTCTGCAGCGAAAAGACGAAGACCGATATGATCAGCAGCGTCGGAATGGCGACGAGAAGCCGCTTGGCGATGTAGGTGTACATGGTGGCGATCCTGAACGGGCCTGGAGAGGCGGCGGGATGGCCCCGCCGCCACGGTTGCTAGGCTCAGCCTTCCTTCTTGACGCCGGTCAGGCGGATCATGCCATCCGGCGAGGCAATGAAGCCGGTGACGTTCTTGTGCAGCGCCCAGATCCACGAGTTATGGCCGAGATAGATGATCGGCAGGTCGTCGTTGAGGATCACGGCGGCGGCGTCGTATTTCTGCTTGCGCACCGCATCGTCGGTGGAGGCGCGGGCCTCGTTCAGCAGCTTGTCGACCTCAGCATTGCAATACTTCGTGTCGTTGATGCCGCCCTTGCAGGTGATGAACTGATGGATGTTGCCGTCGGGATCGATGCGGCCCGACCAGTCGGAACGGCTGAGCTGGTAGTTGCCGGCCGTCTGTTCCGAAAGCAGCGTCGCGAATTCCGTCGAGCGGATCGTCACGTCGAAACCGGCCTCGGCCACCATCGACTGGATGATCTGCATCATCTGCGAAGCGACGGGGTTGTTCTGCACCTGCAGTTCGATCGGCACGCGATCGAAACCGGCTTCCTTGACGAGCGCCTTGGCCTTGTCGAGATCGCGGGCCGGAACCGGAACGTCCTTGTCGAACCACGGGCTGTTCGGCGGGAAGGACTGGTTGCCGGGAACGGACGTGCCTTCGTAGACGATCTGGTTCAGCGCTTCGCGGTCGATCGCCAGCGAGAATGCCTGGCGCAGGCGCTTGTCCTTGCCGAACGGATTGTCGGCGCGCGCGCCGTTGCCGATATTGGCGTAGAGCGCCATGTAGCCGGTGCCGATCGCGTCGGCATAGGTGAGGGTCGAATCTTCCTTCACGGATGCGGCGTCGGTCGGCGCCAGACGCTCGATCATGTCGAGATCGCCGGAGCGCAGGTTGGCGAGGCGCACGGTCGTATCCGGGATCGGCAGGTAGGTGACCTTGTCGATGAAGATGTTGTCCTTGTTCCAGTAGTCCTGGAACTTCTCAAGCACGATGCGATCCTGCTGGACGCGCTCGACGAACTTGAACGGGCCGGCGCAGACCGGATGATTGCCGAAATTGGCGCCGAGCTCCTTGGCGGCCTTCGGCGAAACGATCATGCCGGCGCGGTCGGAGAGCTGGGCGAGCAGCGTCACGTCCGGGCTTTTCAGCGTGAACTTCACTTCGTATTCGCCTGTTGCCTCGACCTTCTCGACCGAGGTCAGCTCGCTCTTGCGGCGCGATTCCGGCAGCGTCATGTTGCGCTCGATGGTGGCGACAACGGCTGCGGCATTCATCGGCGTTTCGTCGTGGAACTTGACGCCTTCGCGCAGCTTCATCGTCAGCGCCTTGCCGTCATCCGACCAGTGCCATTCGGTGGCGAGCTGCGGCACGATCTTCAGGTCTGGGGTGACGTCGACAAGCTTGTCGCACATCGCGGTATAGACGATGCGGCCGACGAAGGTGCGCGACTGCGCGGGATCGAGCACGTCGGCATCGTCCTGCAGGCCGATCTTCAGCTCGGCGGCAAAGGATGGGAGGGCAACGAGCGCCCCGGCTAGAAGGGTCGTCACAAAACTGGCGGTCTTCATTTCACTCTCCTCTGGTTCTTTTTTGCTTCATTGCCGGCGGCTCTTCAGGTGAGCTCTTCTTTGGTCTCCGGTATCTGGTGGTCGAGCGAGGTCATGCGGACCAGGCTCTCCTGCAGCGTCAGCAGGTGCTGGCGCATGGCTTCGCCGGCTCTCGCGGGGTCGCGGGCGGCAATCGCGTCGACGATCGCGGTGTGCTGTCCATAGGTCACCGTGCGCGTCTTGCTGGCGGCGCGTGCCCGCTCGCGGATCGTCTGCCAGGCTTCGTCCTGGCGCACGCGGTTGATGACGTCGAAGATCGTCAGGAAGAACTGGTTGCCGGCCGATTGGGCGATATGGCGGTGCAGCGCGCCGTCCCAGAGCTCGCGGCCATCGGCATCGGTGCTTTCGTAGATCTTCTTGACGAGCTCGTACATGCGCTCGACGTCGGATTTCTTGGCGCGGATGGCGGCAAGCTGAGCGAGCTGCGGCTCGATGCGCAGGCGCACTTCCATGATTTCCATCAGGTCGGTGCCGGCGACGATCGAATCCACATGCTCCCTCCAGCCGTCGGGGCGCCTTCCGGCAAACGTGCCGGATCCCTGGCGGCGCCAGATCAGTCCCTCGGCTTCCAGAACTTCTAATGCGCGGCGGATGGCGCGGCGGCTGACGTCGAGCCTCTCCGAGAGAGCCCGTTCGGTCGGCAGCTTGCCGTCGGCATCGAGGCTGTCCGAGCGCAGCAGCGCACGCAGCTTGTCGAGAGCGTAATTGGAGTTCCCCGTGGTCTCATCCATGTTGAATGGTCCGAACCAATTTCTTATTGGTCCAATCCAAAACCATATTGGTTCGCATCGTCAAGCGGTTTTTTGTGCAATTTTTGCATTGCACAAAAGATAGGCTGTGGATTTCGCTACGCACAAAAAATCCGGCGCCGATGACGCCGGATTGGGCAGATAAAGATGCAAAAATGCTTAAATACCGGCGATTTTGCGCAGATCGTCGGTTGAGCCGGGTGCTGTTGCCAGAACCGGCGCACCCTTGGTCAGCCGTTCGCCCTCGGTCGGGAAGGGGTGGTACCAGCCGCCGGCTTCCTTGACGAGGCAGTAGCCGGCCATGCAGTCCCAGGCGTGCATGTAGGGCTCGTAATAGCCGACGAGACGGCCGGCCGCGACATAGGCGAGCATGAGCGCGCCGGAGCCGTTGCGGATAAAATTGCCGCCGGCCTCCAGCAGGCTTTCCACCATCTTGCCGACGAAGGCGGGCGTGACGTGGTTGTTGGCGCCGATGCCGGTCACGGCGTTGCGGATGGTGCGGGACGGATCGAGCGAGAGCGTCTTGCCGTTCAGCGTCGCGCCCATGCCGAGTGCTGCCGCATAGAGTTCGTCGTGGCAGGGCGCCGATATGACGCCAACGACGGGCACGCCGTCATGCAGCAGGCCGATCGACACGCACCAGTTCGGCATGCCGTTGACGAAGGGGCTGGTGCCATCGATCGGATCGACCACCCAGGTGAAGCCCGATGTGCCGGATTCGAGGCCATATTCCTCGCCGAGAACGCCATCGGCGGGGTAGGCCTCGTTGAAGCGCTTGCGGATCAGGTTTTCCACTTCGCGGTCGGCAATCGAGACCACGTCCTGCGGATCGCGCTTGGTTTCGATGACCAGCGTTTCGCGGCGCTTGAAATAATCGAGCGCGACGGCTCCCGCTTCACGGGCCACGGCTTCGGCCAGCGCGAGGCGCGCTTCAAGCCCGGGTACGACATGCGACGTCATGAAAATCTTCCCTTGATGAAATGCGGGCTCAGCCGCCGATGATGGCAATGCCGCGATCCTTGAAGCCGATCTCCACCTCTGTCAAAGGCGCAAAGGCCCTTTCCACTGCGGGGTCGACGACGAACAGCGTGCCGTTACTGGTTTTGACTTCATATTCTACGTGGTCGCCGAGATAGGCGGCGTGGGTGATCTTGCCGCTGTAGGCGCCGCCGTTTTTCGGCGCCAGCGTGATGGCGTTCGGGCGTACCGCCAGCTGTGCCGGGCCAGGGCGCATGTTGCGGCCGGAAATCCGGTGCGTCAGTCCCTCGACATTGATCGTCGCGTGATCGCCATCGATGCCGATGACATCGCAGGGCACGACATTCGCCTCGCCCATGAAGTCGGCGATGAAGGCGGAGACCGGCTGGTCATAGAGATCGCGCGGCGCTCCCTTCTGGGCGATCTCGCCGTCCTTCATGACGATGATCTGGTCGGAGACGGCAAGCGCTTCGTCCTGGTCGTGGGTGACATAGACTGCGGTGAAGCCGAGCCGCTGCTGCAGCTCGCGGATCTCGGTGCGCACCCGGCGGCGCAGGCGGGCGTCGAGGTTCGACAGCGGCTCGTCGAGCAGCAAAACCTGGGGCTCGAGCACGAGAGCGCGGGCGACGGCGACGCGCTGCTGCTGGCCGCCGGAGAGTTCGGCGGGCAGGCGCTGGCCCATGCCGGCGAGGCCGACGAGCTTCAGGCCCTCCTCGGCGCGCTCGCGCGCCTCCTTGCGTTTCATGCCTGACGATTCCAGGCCGTAGGCGACATTGTCGAGCGAGGTCATGTGCGGGAAGAGCGCATAGGACTGGAACACCATCGAGACGTCGCGCTCGTTGGCCGGCAGCATCGTCACATCCTTGCCGCCGATCAGGATGCGGCCGGACGAGGGGTGTTCGAGACCGGCAAGCATGCGCAGCGTCGTCGTCTTGCCGCAGCCAGAGGGACCGAGCAGGGTCACCAGCGTGCCGGGCTCGATCGTCAGCGACAGGTTGGAAATGGCAGTGAAGGCGCCGAAGGTCTTGCGCACGTTCTCGAAGACGACGGAACCGGGTTTGTTGCTGCTCATGCGGTTTTCTCCTGACCGAGAGGTGCGGATGCGGTGGCCGCCGGCGCTGCCAGCGCGACGCGGTTTTCGCGGCGCAGGCGGCGTTCGCCGACGAGGAACTGGAAGCCGGCGATGACGGTGACCATGACGACGATCAGCGCCGAGGAATAGGCGATGGCGACGCCGTATTCGCCGTTCTCGACGAGGCCGACGATATAGGCCGTGGACATGTTGTATTCGGCGCTGACCAGGAAGATGACGGCGCTGATCGAGGTGATGGCGCGCACGAAGGAATAGACGAGGGCGGCGGTGATCGCCGGGCGCAGCAGCGGCAGGATGACCTTGCGGATCGTCCGGAAGCTGTTGGCGCGCAGCGTCAGCGATGCCTCGTCGAGGCTCCTGTCGAGCTGGCTCATCGCCGCCACGCCGCCGCGCACGCCGACCGGCATGTTGCGGAACACGAAGCAGGCAACCAGGATCAGCGCCGTGCCGGTCATTTCGAGCGGCGGCAGGTTGAAGGCCATGATGTAGCTGATGCCGATGACGGTGCCGGGGATCGCGAAGCTCAGCATCAGCGCGAATTCGAAGACGTTCCGGCCGACGAACTTCTGGCGGACGATGATGTAGGCCGTCAGCAGGCCGACAGCGGCCGTGAGCGGGGCGGAGATCAGGGCGATCTCCATTGTCGTCCAGAACGAATTCCAGGCGACCCCCGTCCACGCCAGGCCGCCGTCATCACGGAACCCGATCGAGAAGGCACGAATGTAGTGTTCTGTCGTCAGCGTGTTATCGAGGCCCCAGGTGCGCACGAAGCCGCCGAACAGGATCATTGCGTAGACGACGATGGTGAAGATCGCCCAGGGGATGACGAGCGAATGGACGGCGATCGAGACGCCGCGCGGCAGCGCGATATGCTGGCCGGAATCGCCCTTGCCGGTTACGGTCGCGTAGCTCTTGCCCTGCAGCCAGAAGCGCTGGGCGATGAAGGCCGACATGGTGAAGACCAGCAGGATCATGGCGAGCACGGCGGCGCGGGCCGGATCATTCTGCGAGCCGACGACGGCGAAGAAGATCTCCGTCGACAGCACGCCATGGCTTCCGCCGAGCACCATCGGGTTGCCGAAATCGGCCATGCTTTCGATGAAGCCGATCAGGAAGGCGTTGGCGAGGCCGGGCTTCATCAGCGGCAGTGAGACGCGCCAGAAGGTGCGCCAGCGGTCGGCGCGCAGCGTCTGCGATGCTTCCTCCATCGACGGGCTGACGCCTTCGACGACGCCGATCAGCACGAGGAAGGAAATCGGCGTGAAGGAGAGAACCTGGGCAATCCAGATGCCGGTGAGGCCATAGAGCCAGCGGCCGGGCTCGATGCCGAGCAGCGAGGAGATGAGCTGTGTCGCGACCCCCGAGCGGCCGAAGAGCAGGGTGAGCGCTAGGCCGACGACGAAGGGCGGCGTGATGATCGGCAGGATCGTCAGCAGACGCAGCCCCTTCTTGTACGGAAAACGGGTGCGGGTCGCGACCAGCGCAAAGCAGAGGCCGAGCGTCGTCGAACCAGCGGCCGTCATGATCGCCAGCCAAAGCGTGCGCCAGGCAACGCCACAGCGTTCGCCGCCGACAACGCAGCCGAGGCTCCAGACCGATGAATCCTGAATATTGGTCAGGAAGCCGTTGGGATTGAAGGAGCCGTCGAAATCCTGAAACGCGCCGACGAACATGCTGCCGACCGGATAGAAGACGAAGATGGCGACGAGGAATACCAGCATGGCGATGGCGCCGACCACGAAGGCGTCGCCCTTCATCACGCCGCGTTCGGCAAGGCCGAAGGCGAAGAAGAACACGAAGACGAGGCCGGTGATGATGGCGCCCGCACCCATCGACGGCTGGCCGTCAGGGAGCGCGCCGAAGAGCGCTTCGGCGAATGTCCAGCTCCAGCCGGAGAGATTGATCGCCAATCCTTCGAGCGTCAGGAAAAGAACTCCCAGGCCGCCTGCCCAGGCAAGCAGCGTGGCGCGGGATTTCGGATCGGGAAGGAAGCGCGCGATGCCGCCAAGCAGAACGAAGACGACGGCGATCGCGAGCCACCATCGGCCATAGGTGGTGATCTGCAGGATGCCGGGCGCCGTGGAGGGATCGCCCAGGAAATCAGACAGCCAGCCAAGGCCGAAGAAGCCGCCTTCGATCCGATACCACGGGAGCAGTATCAGGGCGGCAATGGCGAAGACGAGAGCGATATCCAGTCTGCGATTGTGGTTCTTCATGGGGTCGCTCCCGCTTGAGCACGGTATAGGCATGGCGGCCGGCAGCGCGTGGCTCCCGGCCATCGATTTCAGGAAGATCAGTTCGCCTTGGCGCCGATTTCCTTGTCCCAGCGGGCGAGAAGCGCCTTGCGGACATCAGGGTTGCCGTATTTCGCGAAGTCGTAGTCGATCAGCTTGATGTCCTCGAACTTCGGCGCTTCCTTCGGCACCTCGGCCGACTTGTTGGACGGCAGCTGGAAGGACTTGGCGTCCTTCATATGCGACTGCGCCTCGGCGCTGAGCGCCCAGTCGTACCACTTCTTGGCATTCTCGAGGTTCTTGGCGCCCTTGACGATCGACATCGAGCCGATCTCGTAACCGGTGCCTTCGCAGGGCGCGACCGCCTTGATCGGGAAGCCTTCGACGGTCTGGGCGACGGCGTCATGCATGAAGACGATGCCGATCGTCGATTCGCCGCGGGCAGCCGCTTTCACCGGCGCCGAGCCGGACTTGGTGTATTGCGAGACGTTGGCGTTCAGCTTCGTCAGGTAATCGAATGCCTGGTCCTCGCCCATGATCTGCACCAGCGTCGCCAGCGTGTTGTAGGACGTGCCCGAGGAATTCGGGTTGGCGATCTGGATTTCACCCTTGTAGGACGGGTCCAGCAGGTCGGCCCAGCACTTCGGCTCCTTGAGGTTCTTTTGCTTCAGGATCTCGGTATTATAGCCCCAGCCGAGCGCGCCGGCATAAACGCCGACGGTGCGGTACTTGGCGCTTTCGGCCTGCTTCCTGGCCCAATCCTGCAGCTGATCGAAGAGCGGCGACTTGTATTCCAGCGTCAGGTTTTCCGCTGCTGCCTGCAGATGCGGGTCGCCGGTGCCGGCCCACCAGATGTCGGTCTTCGGATTGCGGGCCTCGGCGCGGATCTTGGCATAGGTCTCGCCGGCGGACAGGCGCACCATGTTCACCTTGATGTCCGACTGCTTCTCGAACAGCCCCTTCATGAGGTCACAGACCTCCTGGTCGGCCGAGCAGATGACGTTGAGATTGCCGGCGGCATGGGCCGAAAAGGCAGCAAAAGACACAGTCGCGGCGAGCATCGCTGCCGCAATTTTAGCTGAACGCATTATTTCCTCCTGGATGTGGCGGCGCCTCCACGCCGATCGCCCTTGCAAGCGTGTGCAAATGCTGCATGACCTAATAAACCCTGTCAACCACTTTTGTCACAAAACTGTCATAAAAGTCCCGGAGGTGGATATTGCACGCAATTGCAATATCGTGCACAGTCGCGTGCAAGGGGAGATTCAGGTGGTCACGAAAGTCTTTGTCAGCGCGCAGGAAGTTGCGGAAAAGGCGGGCGTTTCCCGCTCGGCGGTGTCGCGTACCTTTACGCCGGGAGCAAGCGTCGCGCCCGAAACCCGCAAGCGGGTGATGGAGGCGGCGGAGGCGCTCGGCTATCACGTCAACCATCTCGCCCGCGGGCTGATGCGCAACGAGAGCGGCATCGTCTGCCTCATCGTTTCGGAAATGGGCACGCCCTACCGTTCGTCGCTGATCCGCGCCGTGACGCAGCACCTGCAGAATTCCGGCAAGATCGCCATGCTGATCAATACCGACCGTTCCGACGGCAGTGTTGACCGGGCGCTGCGGCAGGCGATCCGCTACCGCGCCGATGCCTCGATCATTCTTTCCGGCCTGCCCGACAAGTCGATCACCCAGCTCTGCCTGAAGAACGGCCAGCGGCTGGTGCTGATCAACCGCGACGACGACCAGCCGGGGCCGCTCAGGATCAATCTCGACGACCAGGAAGCGGCGGGCCGCATCCTGACGGCTTTCGTCCGTGCCGGCTGTCGGCGGCTCGCCTTCGCCAATTCGGAAGTGGGAACGCCGAGCCTGATGGCCCGCGAACACGGCTTCGTCGCGGCTGCGGCGGCACTCGGCATGGAGGTCGCCGTCGAGCGTTTCGGTTCGACCGTTTACGAGGCGGGCAAGGTCGTCGCCCAGCGCCTACTGACCCGCAAGGAGCGCCCGGACGCGATCTTCTGCGCCAACGACCTCCTCGCCTGCGGCGTGATGGACGCGGCGCGCCACCAGTTCATGATGTCGGTTCCCGACCAGCTCTGCGTTGCCGGGTTCGACGACATCGAACAGGCCTCATGGTCCTCCTACGATCTGACGACGTTTGCCCAGCCGGTCGAAGCCATCGCCCGGGAGGCGGTTGCCTTCCTTGCGGCGCCGGGGGTGGCCGACGAGGAGGCGCAAGTGCAGACTCTGAAGCTTCACGCGGAGCTCGTCTGGCGCGGCTCGATCCGCGGCGGCTGACAGCGTCTCGAAGATTTGTGCATACGATTACACAGATTTTCGAAAGGCGGATATATGCGCGCTGGAGCGCCATATTCGTTGTAATTCAATAATATTTCTTTTGCCTCGATGAATGAAGCCGTCCCGTAACCGGTCGCCATTGCAGCCTGCGTCAAAAGTCAGCTTGAACACGTTTACATTGTCTCGTAGATGTCGAGGCGGCCGGTGCGGTTGCCGAGGCCAGCGAGCGGAATGGACATGTCAGAAAAGCGCGTGCATCTGGTCTTCAAGACCCACCTGGATATCGGCTTCACGGACCACGCGGAGAAGGTTCGCCGCCAGTATCACGAGCGGTTCATCCCGCAGGCGATCGAGACGGGCGCGCATTTCCATGCGGAGAACCCCGAGGAGCCGAAGTTCATCTGGACGACGGGCGCCTGGCTGATCTGGGATCACCTGAATTCGCGTTCTCCGGCCGAAGTGGCAAAGCTCGAGGAGGCGATCGAGCGCGGCCTGATCCGCTGGCACGGCCTGCCGTTCACGACGCATACCGAGCTGATGTCGCCCGACCTTTTCCGTGCCGGGCTCTCCTATTCGCAGGAACTCGACCGGCGCTTCGGCAAGAAGACGATCGCGGCGAAGATGACCGATGTGCCCGGCCACACGCTCGGCATGGTGCCGCTGCTTGCCGAAGCCGGGATCCGTTTCCTGCATCTCGGCGTCAACACTGCTTCGCCGCCGCCCGAAGTGCCTGACGTCTTCCGCTGGCGTGCGCCCGGCGGCGAGGAAGTCGTCGTCATGTATCAGCGCTCCTATGGCGAGACCTATTTCCCGGAAGGCTTTGCGGACGGGCTGAGTTTTGCCCATACCAACGACAATATCGGCCCGCAGAGCGTGCCGCAGACGGCTGAGGCGCTGCGTGAAATCCGCCATCGCGAGCCGGATGCTGTGATCCGCGCGGCAACGCTCGAAGATTACGGCGCACTCCTCTGGGAGGCGCGCGAGCGCTTTCCTATCGTCGATATCGAGCTCGGCGACAGCTGGATCCACGGCAGCGCCACCGATCCGCAGAAGACGGTGCGGTTCCTTTCCTTGCAGCGGCTTTACGACCGCTTCGCCGCTGAAGGCCTGACCAAAAGCCGGCTCGCCTTCGGCCGTGAGCTGGCGATGGTCGCCGAACACACCTGCGGCGTCGATATCAAATCCTATCTGCGCGACGACAAGGCCTGGTCGCGACCGGATTTCGAGGCGGCGCGCAAGAGCGACTACCGCTTTGCCTATGCCGAGCAATCCTGGCAGGAGCAGCGCGATTATCTCGGCAAGGCTGTCTCGATGCTGGAGCCCGAAGATGCTGCCGCAGCCACACAGGCGATCGGCGAACTTGCTGCGCCTGCATTGCCGGCGATCTCAGGAAAAGACACCGAGCTGAAAGTCGGCGATTGGACGATCCGTCTCGATGACGAAAGCGGTGATATCACCTCAATCGGCGCGCCTTCGGGCAAGACGATGCCGGGCCGCGGCGGTGCTCTGCTCGGCTATCGCTATGAAAGCTACGATGCCGCCGATGTCGGCAGGCATATGGACACCTATCTGACGCACCGGCAGGAATGGGCGGTGCTCGATCATGACAAGCCGGGGCTCGGCCAGTCGGGCGCTGCGCTGTCGCAATCCTTCTCGCCGATTCTCGAGGCGGCCACGGGCAACATGATGTTGCTTTCGCTGCCCGAGCGCGCATCGGCTTCATACGGGTCGCCAAGGCATGTTTCGCTGCGGTTCTCGGATGAGGGCGATGCGCTTTCCATTCAGCTGACCTTGCATGCCAAGCCCGCCAACCGCATGCCGGAGGCGAGCTTCTTCTTCGTCACGCCCGCGGGCGAGGCGGAATGGAGCTTCCGCAAGATGGGGCTCTGGCATCGCTCGGATGAGATCGCCGAAAGCGGCGGAGCGCAGCTGCAGGCGGTCAGCGCTGCGCGCTCCGGTGCGCTGCAGATCGAACCGCTGGATACGCCGCTCGCCGCACCCGCAAGCTGGGATTTCATGACCTTCTGCAAGACCCGCCCGGACTTTGCGGAAGGCATCCGGTTCAATCTCCACAACAACAAGTGGGGCACGAATTTCCCGATGTGGTGCGAGGGCGACATCATCGCCCGCTTCCGGCTTTCCGAAATTTAAGTACCTGAAAAATAATAGCAAAGCCAAGCCACGGGGAGCGATCTCCGCGGCTTTTTCGTTGTGGAAAAGTCTTTGCCTTCGCCCGCTTGCGCTAAGTTGGATACTAATATACTACTTCTTGCCAAGCCAATGGGAGGTGGCGACGGGTGGAGAAAAATCTCGGGTATAGGATTGTTGGCATGCGGAGCGCGGCGCGATGAGCGAAGCCCGCAAGAAGCGCTCGCTCGCCGGCGTCACTCATCTCTCGCATCAGCGCGCGGCGGCCCCGCGCGCCGCAACGCTTGTCTACAACGCGCTGCGCGATGACATCATTTCACTGCGTCGCAAGCCGATGGATCTTCTCAACGAGAAGGAACTGGAGGCGCAGTTCGGCGTCAGCCGCACGCCGATCCGCGAGGCGATCCTGCGTCTCTCCGACGATGGCCTCGTCGATGTCTTTCCGCAGTCGGGCACCTTCGTGTCCCGCATTCCGCGCCGGGCGCTCTATGAGGCGATCCTGGTGCGCAAGGCGCTAGAGGATACGACCGTCTCGATCGCCGTCGAGAAGATCACGCCGGCAGGCATCCGTTCGCTGGAGCGCAATCTGGCCGATCTCAGCGCCTGCGTGCGCGACGACGATGTCGCGGCCTTCCATGTGGTCGACAACGATTTTCACAAGCTGATCAGCGATATCTCCGGCTTCCCCGGCATCTGGGCGATCATCCAGCAGGTGAAGGTCCATTCCGATCGCTACCGCCTGCTAACCCTGCCGCAGGAAGGGCGTCTTGCCCGCGTCATCGAGGAGCATTCGGCGGTCATCGACTGCATGAAGGCGGGCGACAAGGCGGGTGCTGCGGCCGCCATGGGTTTCCATCTCGGCAAGCTGCTCGGCGAAGTCGAGAAGGCCGAGATCTGGGATCCGAACTATTTCATCGAGGATGCAAAATCTCCCTTGGCATCCATTGAAGAGAAGGGAAAAAATCAATGAAGATCGATGTCCGTCACGCTTCCCATCCGGAAGCCGTCCGCGGCTACGACACGGAAACGCTGCGCCGCCATTTCCTGGTCGAGACGGTGTTTGCAGGCGGCGAAATACGGCTCACCTATTCCCATTATGACCGCATGGTCATCGGCGGCGCGGCGCCGCTCGGCGAAGCCCTCTCGCTCGGCGCGCCGAAGGAAATCGGACAGGAGACCTTCCTCGCCGAACGCGAGCTCGGCGCGCTGAATGTCGGTGGCGCCGGCCGCGTCGTCGTCGACGGCAAGAGCTATGAGCTCCAGAAATACGATTGCCTCTATGTCGGCAAGGGCGCCGCGGATGTCCGCTTCGAAAGCGCTGACGCTGCCAAGCCCGCCAAGTTCTACCTGGTCTCGACGCCGGCGCATGAGGTTCATCCGACTGTGCTTCTGACGCGCGACAAGGCGCGCCACCTGACGCCCGGCGAAGCGGCGACCGCCAACAAGCGCTCGATCTACCAGTTCATCCATCCGGAAGTCTGCCAGTCCTGCCAGCTGACCATGGGCTTCACGATGATCGATGCGGGCAGCGTCTGGAACACCATGCCGGCCCATACGCATGACCGGCGCATGGAAGCCTATCTCTATTTCGATCTGGAGGCCGATCAGCGCGTCTTCCACTTCATGGGCGAGCCGCAGCAGACCCGCCACATGCTGGTTGCCAGTGAACAAGCGGTCATCTCGCCGCCCTGGTCGATCCATTCGGGCGCCGGCACCAAGAACTACAGCTTCATCTGGGCGATGGCCGGTGACAACAAGAGCTTCACCGACATGGACCATATCGCCATCGCGGATCTGAGGTAGGACGATGGCCAACCCCTTCGATCTCTCGGGCCGCACCGCCATCGTTACCGGCGCCAATACCGGCATCGGCCAGGGCATCGCCGTCGCGCTCGCCGAGGCAGGCGCCTCGATCGCTGCCGTCGGCCGCTCGTCGATGGAGGAAACCGAAGCGCTGGTCACCAAGGCAGGTGTGCGTTTTCACGCGATCAAGGCCGATCTCGGCACGATCGCTCCGGTCAAGGATATCGTTGCGGAGACCATCTCGGTCTTCGGCTCTCTCGATATCCTGGTCAACAATGCCGGCATCATCCGCCGCGCCGATGCGATCGATTTTACCGAGGAAGACTGGGACGCGGTCATCGATACCAATCTGAAGACGGCCTTCTTCCTGTCGCAGGCGGCCGGCCGCCATATGCTGGAAAAGGGCAGCGGCAAGATCGTCAACATTGCCTCGCTGCTATCCTTCCAGGGCGGCATCCGCATTCCGTCCTATACGGCCTCGAAGAGCGGCCTTGCCGGGATCACCCGGCTGCTCGCCTGCGAATGGGCGGGCAAGGGCGTCAACGTCAACGCGATCGCGCCCGGCTATTTCTCGACCAACAACACCACGGCGCTGCGTGAGGACCCGGATCGCAACGCCGCGATCCTGGCGCGCATTCCGGCCGGACGCTGGGGCACGCCATCGGAACTCGGCGGTGCCGCCGTATTCCTGGCATCGGCAGCATCCGACTACGTCCACGGCACCGTCATCCCCGTCGATGGCGGCTGGCTCGCACGATAAGGCATTGGCGCCGGCCTGACCCGCCGCGCACGGAGGAGTTATGCAGTATCAGTTCGATTTCGGGGCGCTCTTGCCCTACTGGCAGGATTTCCTGTCCGGCGCACTGACGACGATCGAGATCACCCTTTTCTCGGTGATCATCGGCATGGGCATCGGCGTGGCCTGCGCGATCGCCCGCCGCTCGAACTCCGCCATCCTGCGCGGCATCGTCAGCGTCTATATCGAAACGGTGCGCAACACGCCGTTCATCGTGCAGATCTTCTTCATCTTCTTCGGCCTCTCGTCGATCGGCTTCCGCCTGCCGATCATCGCGGCATCGGTCTTCGCGATGGTCATCAATGTCGGCGCCTATACGGCCGAGATCGTCCGCGCCGGGATGGATTCGATCCACCCGAGCCAGATCGAGGCGGCCGAGGCGCTCGGCCTTTCGAAATTCCAGATCTACCGCGACATTATCCTGCTGCCGGCGATCGAGCGCGTCTATCCGTCTCTCTCCAGCCAGTTCATTCTGATGATGCTGTCGACGTCGATCTGCTCGCAGATTTCGGCCGAAGAGCTGACGGGGGTTGCCAACAACATCCAGTCGAACACCTTCCGTTCGCTCGAAACCTATTTCGTCGTCGCGCTTCTCTATATCGCGATCACCTATCTGATGCGCGCCGCCTTCTTCGGGCTCGGCCTCATTGCATTCCCGCGCCGCCGCCGGCTCGGGCTTGGCGTGTGAGGTGATGATGCTCGGCGCATTCTCGACCAATCATCTCTTCTACCTGCTGGACGGCCTGCTCTGGACCGTGGTGCTCTCGGCGCTGGCCTTCGTTCTCGGCGGCATTGCCGGCTTCTTCGTCATGCTGGCGCGCATCTCGCGCTTCCGCTGGCTGCGGCGCACGGCGCTGGTCTATATCCAGATCGTCCAGGGCACGCCGCTGCTGATCCAGATGTTCCTGCTCTATTTCGGCCTCGGCGTCTTCGGCATCTCGGTGCCGCCGCTCGTTGCAGCCGGTCTCGGTATGATGGTCTATTCGAGCTCCTATCTCGGCGAGATCTGGCGCGGCGCGGTGGAATCGATCGCCAAGACGCAGTTCGAGGCAGCCGAATGCCTGGGCCTCACCCGCTGGCAGGCATTGCGCGACGTCATCCTGCCACAGGCGCTGAAGATCGCCACGCCGCCGACGGTCGGCTTTCTCGTCCAGCTCGTCAAGAATACCTCGCTTGCATCCGTGGTCGGCTTCCTGGAGCTGACGCGCGCCGCGCAGGTCATCAACAACTCCCTGTTCCAGCCGTTCCTGGTCTTCGGCGTCGCAGCGCTCTTCTACTTCTGCGTCTGCTATCCGCTGTCGGTCTGGAGCCGTTCGCTTGAGAGGAAACTCAATGCCGGCCGCCGTTAAACTCACCAATGTCGTCAAGCGTTTCGGTGCCCTCGAGGTGCTGAAGGGCGTGTCCTTCGAGATCAATACCGGCGAGGTCGTCGCCCTGATCGGCCAATCCGGTTCCGGCAAGAGCACGGCGCTGCGCTGCATCAACCGGCTGGAGACGATCCAGGACGGCACGATCGAGGTCTGCGGCCATCGCGTCGAGGATCCGAAGCTCGATCTGCGCGCGCTTCGCCGCGATATCGGCATGGTGTTTCAGAGCTACAATCTCTTCCCGCACATGACCGTCGCCGAAAACATCATGCTGGCGCTGCGCCGCGTCAAAAGCATGCGCAAGGACCAGGCTCACGAGATTGCCAAACAGGTCCTCGCCAAGGTCGGCCTGTCGGAGAAGATCGACAACTATCCGGAACAGCTGTCCGGCGGCCAGCAGCAGCGCGTGGCGATCGCCCGTTCGCTCGCCATGCAGCCGAAGGTGATGCTGTTCGACGAAGTGACCTCGGCGCTCGATCCGAAACTGACCGGCGAAGTGCTGCGCGTCATGGAAGATCTCGCCCGCGGCGGCATGACGATGATCGTCGTCACTCATGAGATGGGCTTCGCCAAGCGGGCCGCCAATCGCGTCATCTACATGCATACCGGCAAGGTCTGGGAGACCGGAGGGGCAGACATCCTTTCCAATCCGCAGACGCCGGAATTGAAGGAGTTCATGGCCGAAGAGCTGTGATCTCAAAGGAGGAGTACCTGCGCGAAAGCGCGGGGTCGGGTAAACGAGAGAGGAGACTCATATGCCGACGAGAATGATTTCGAAACTGGCGCTCATCGCCGGAGCAGGCCTTCTGGCCTTTGCATCGGTTGCCAATGCCGACGTGCTTGAAAACATCAAGAAGGCCGGGAAAGTCCGCATCGCCGTGGCGATGGGCATTCCGGAATATTCCTTCGTCGATGAAAACCTGAAGCCGACCGGCTCGGACGTCGAAACCGCCAAGCTGATCGCCAAGGATCTCGGCGTCGAGCTGGAGCTGGTGGAAATCACCAACGCCGCTCGCGTTCCCTCGGTGCAGACAGGCAAGGCCGACATGGTGGTCTCGTCGCTCGGCATCACCGAAGAGCGCAAGAAGGCGATCGACTACTCGGTTCCCTACGCGACGCTCGCTCTCGTCGTTGCCGGTCCGGCTGACGCCGCGATCAAGGACTATGCCGATCTCGACGGCAAGCGCATCGGCGTGACGCGCGCCACCACCAACGACCAGGACATCACTGCCAAGGCCAAGGGTGCTGATATCGTCCGCTTCGAGGATGATGCGACGCTGATCACCTCTGTCGTCTCCGGCCAGGTCGATATCCTGTCCAGCCAGTCGGCCGTCATCAACGGCATCAACAAGAAGATGACCGCCAATCCGCTGCAGGTGAAGTTCACCCAGAAGGAGACCAATCTCGGCATCGGCATCCCGAAGGGTGAGACCGCTCTTAAGGGCTGGCTCGACGGATGGGTCAAGACCAATTTCGACAACAAGGTGCTGCGCGACATCTACCGCAAGTACCACAATGCCGAACTGCCCGACGATCTGACCTCGCGCCAGTAACCGGAAAGAAAAACGCCGGGGTCGAAAGACCCCGGCGAATTTTCAGGCGTGGGCCTGTGCCCGCTTCTGATAGACTTCGGGATCGGGGATCGGCACGGCGGCGATCAGCGCCCGCGTGTACTCGTCCTTCGGGTTCTCGAAGATTTCGCGGCGCGTTCCGTGCTCGACGATCTTGCCGCCGCGCATGACGGCGACGTGGTGCGACATGCGCTCGATGACGGCCATGTCGTGTGAGATGAAGAGATAGGCAAGCCCCATCTGCTCCTGCAGTTCCAGCATCAGGTCGAGCACCTTGGCGCGCACCGATACGTCGAGTGCCGCAACGCTCTCGTCCGCGACGATCAGCTTCGGCCCGACGGCGAGCGCACGCGCGATGCAGATGCGCTGGCGCTGACCACCGGAGAATTCGTGCGGATAGCGGGTCGCCGCATCCGGCGTCAGGCCGACGCGGCGCAGCAGTTCGGCGACGCGATCCTGCCGCTCGCCCTTGTTGCCGATGCCATGGATGACCATCGGTTCGGCGATGGCGGCGCCGACCGCCATGCGGCTGTCGAGCGAGGCATAGGGGTCCTGGAAGATCATCTGCGCCGAGCGGCGCACCGGGCGCATCTCGCGCTGGCTGAGGCCGGCGATGTTCCGGTCGTCGATCAGCACATCACCGGTGAACGGGATCAGGCCAAGCGCCGCCTTGCCGGTCGTCGATTTGCCAGAGCCGCTTTCGCCAACGAGGCCGAGCGTCTGGCCGGGCTGGATATCGAAGAAAACGCCGCTGACGGCCTGAACCTGCGGCTTGCCCTTGAAGAAGCGGCCTGCCGGGCTGCCATAGTGGACGTTGAGATCGCGCACGCTCATCACCGGGGCCTGACCCGTGCGCTCCGGCTCGATCTTGCGCGGGGTGATCCGCGGCGGGCCGTCGGTGCCGGCCAGCGCGCCGAGACGCGGCACAGCGGCGAGCAGCTGCTTGGTATAGTCTTCCTGCGGCCGGTTGAAGATTTCAAGCGACGGACCCTGCTCGACGATGCGGCCATTCTGCATGATCAGCACGCGATCGGCCATTTCGGCGACGACGCCCATGTCATGGGTAATCAGGATGATCGAGGTGCCGAACTCGGTCTTCAGCTCGCGCATCAGCTTGAGGATCTGCGCCTGAACGGTGACGTCGAGTGCCGTTGTCGGCTCGTCGGCGATCAGCACCTTCGGGCGGCAGGAAAGCGCCATGGCGATCATCACGCGCTGGCGCATGCCGCCGGAGAGCTCATGCGGATATTGCTTGAGACGGCGGGCCGGATCGGTGATCTGCACGGCGTCGAGCATCTGCAGCGCCGTCGCCTCGGCATTCTCGCTGCCCTGGTGTTCGCGGATCGCCTCGGTCAGCTGCGCGCCGATCGACATGACAGGGTTCAGCGAGGTCATCGGCTCCTGGAAGACCATGGCGACCTCGCCGCCGCGAACGTCGCGCATGGCGCGGTTCGACAGCGTCAGCAGGTCACGCTCGCCAAGCAGGATATTGCCCGAGGTGACGCGCAGCGACGCCTTCGGCAACAGACCCATGATGGCGAGCGAGGTGACCGATTTTCCCGAGCCGGATTCGCCCGCGATGCAGAGCGTTTCGCCACTGGCGAGGCTGAAGCCGACATCCCTCAGGACCGGCTTCAGGCCCTCGGGCGTGCGGGCATCGACGCTGAGATTGCGGACGGAAAGGACCGGCGCGGTGTTCGTAGGCGATGTCACGAAAATACGATCCTTGGGAAGTAGAAGGAAACGACCCAGTTCGGCATGTCGACGATTTCGCTGATGCGCAGATCGCCGCAGACGGAGCAGAGCATATAGGCATCGACCGGGTTGAGGCCGTGTTCGGCGGTCAGCAGGTCGATCATCCGCATGACGCTTTCGCGCGCGCCGGTCATCAGGTCGGGGCCGATGCCGGTGGTGACTTCGTAGCCCATGCCGTCGAGATGGCGGGTCACCGGCTCGGTGGTCGTGAAGCGCGGCGTCTGCAGTTTCGCGTCCTTGACGAGCTCGATCGTCGCTTCGACATTCATCTGGCTTTCGATCGCCGTGCCGCAGACTTCGCCGTCGCCCTGGGCGGCGTGCGTATCGCCGATCGAGAACAGCGCGCCTTCGACCTCGACGGGCAGATAGAGTGTCACACCGGCCGTCAGGTCGCGGATGTCCATGTTGCCGCCGACGCGGCGCGGCGGGACGACGGAGTGCGTGCCGGGTTCTGCCGGAGCAACGCCGATCGTACCGGCGAAGGGCTTCAACGGCACGCGGCCGCCGGGGCCGAAGAGTGCCGGAACCATCGAGTTTGCATCATAGGACCAGACATGCAGCGCCGGATCCTTGAACTGGTCGGCGAGCAGGCCGAAGCCCGGAATATTGGCCGTCCAGCCGATGCCCGACGGAATGAATTTGCGCAGCGTCACCTTCAGTGCATCGCCCGGCTTCGCGCCTTCGACATAGACAGGACCGGAGACCGGATTGATCTTGCCGAAATCGAGATCGCGCAGCGTATCGAGCGTCGCATCGCGGCCGAGCTGGCCGCCCGAGGAATCCATGCATTCGAAATGGATCGTCTCGCCCGGCTTGGCGACGACCGCCGGGGCAAAATCCTTGTTCCAGCCGAAATTGTGCTGGGCGCGGTGAATGGTGTGGGTGCAGGCAATGCACATCTTGTGTGTCTCCCTCGTTCTTATGGCCGCCCTCCCGGAGAACCGGGAGGGCGTTCACCCGTCAGGGCTTATTGATTGACGTAGATGGCGTCGTAATTGATGACGCGGGTCGGATCGATATAGACATTGTCAGCACCGCCCATGCGCAGCGACTTGGCAACGACGCGGCGCTCGTTGATCACGGGAACCCACGGCGCATCGGCCATGATGTCGGTGAAGATCTCGCCCCAGGCAGCGGTGCGCTCTGCGCCCTTGGCCGGGTCGGACATGGAGTCTGCGGCGACCGCGCGGGCGTCGAGATCCTTGTTGCAGTACCACGACCAGTTCCAGCCGCCTGCGACCGCACCCGAGCAACCGAGGATCGGACCGTAGAAGTTGGACGGATCCGGGAAGTCGGCGATCCAGGCCATGCCGCCCGACCAGATCATCGGTGCTTCGCCTTCCGTGCCACCGGCAGAGATGACGTTTGCCTGTGCGAGCGCGCGGACTTCAGCCTTGATGCCGACGGCGGCCAGATCCTGCTGGATCGCCTGGGCGATACGCGGCTGCGGATCGGTGTTGGTCGAGTAGAGCGTGGTTTCGAAGCCATCCGCGAAGCCGGCTTCGGCAAGCAGCGCCTTGGCCTTGGCGACGTCGTAGGTATAGCCGGTGAAGGACTTGTCATAGCCCGGCATCAGCGGCGGCAGCGGCTGGTTGGCAGGCGTTGCGCGGCCGTTCAGGATGCGGGTGACGCGGTCCTTGTTGATGGCCATGTTGACGGCCTGGCGAACCTTGACATTGTCGAAGGGCTTCACCTTGGTGTTGAGCGTGATGTAGCCGGTATGCAGCTGTTCGCCGTCGACGATCATCTTCGGGCCATCGGCCGAATTCTTGATCTCGAGGAACTTGGCCGGCGGAATGCCGTCGCCGGCGATATCGACTTCACCCTTCTGCAGGCGCAGAAGCGCGACGAGCGGCTCCTGGCCGACTTCGACCGTGAAGCTGTCGACATGCGGGACGTCCTTGACGAAGTAGTCCTTGTTGCGTTCGAAGACGAGCTTCTGGCCGATCGTCCAGTCCTTCAGGATGAAGGTGCCGGAACCGACTGGCTTCTTGCCGAAATCGCCGCCAGCTGCCTCGACGGCTTCCTTCGGAACGACGGAAGCGAAGTTGATGGCGAGCACGTGCAGGAAGGTTGCGTCCGGACGCGACAGCGTGAAGACGACGGTGCCCGCGTCAGGCGTCTCGATGCCCGCGAGCGTCTCGGACTTGCCGCCGGTGACGTCTTCGAAGCCCTTGATGGCGCCGAAGAAGCCGGCGCCCGGACCCTGCGTCTTAGGATTGACGGCGCGTTCGATCGAATACTTGACGTCGGAAGCGACGACTTCGCGGCCGTTCGAGAACTTCACGCCCTTGCGGAGCTTGAACGTGTAGGTGAGGCCGTCATCCGAAACGGTGAAGCTTTCCGCCAGCGAGGGAACAAGCTTCGGCGTGCCGGGCTCATAGTCCATCAGGCGGGAATAGAGACTCTTGATCATCGACCAGTTGACCCAGTCGTAACCGATTGCCGGGTCCAGGGTGGCGATATCGTCCTTGTAGGTGACGATAATGTCGCCGCCCTGCTTGGGAGCATCCTGTGCCATGACCGACAGCGGCGCCAGCGCCACCACCGTTGCCATGGTCGTCATTCGAAGCCAGCTTTTGAACATATTGGTTCCCCTTCTTTGGTTGCTGTCAACGTGTACGGATACGCGGGTCGATGACCGGCGCGATGAGGTCTGCAAGCAGGTTGCCGATGACGATGGCGAGCGCCGATGTCAGCGTCACGCCCATGATGATCGGGATGTCGACCTGCTGGATTGCCTGCCAGGCAAGCTGGCCGATACCCGGCCAGCCATAGACGGCCTCGACGACGACCACGCCGCCCATGAACTGGCCGATATCGATGCCGATCATGGCGATGATCGGCAGGATGGCGTTGGGCAGGGCATGGCGGAAGATGATGCGGCGCGACGAGAGGCCCTTGGCCCGGGCGGTGCGCACATAGTCCTGATTGAGCACGTCGATCATCGCCGAGCGCACCATGCGTGCGTACCAGCCGGCGCCAAGGACGCCAAGGGTGGTGGCCGGCAGCACGACATGGGCAAGCGTGCCGTAGCCGCTCATCGGAAACCATCCGAGCGTCACGGCGAAGACGTAGAGAAGCAGGAGTGCGACAACGAATTGCGGGGCCGAAACGCCGACGAAAGAGGCCATCATGACGAGACGGTCGACGAAGCCGCCGCGGCGGATCGCAGCGATCGTGCCGAGCGTCAGGCCGAGGATGACCTCGACGGCGATGCCGGCGAGCATCAGCGTCAGCGTTGCCGGCAGGCGGGCGACGATCAGCGTCCAGACATCGGTCTTCTGGGCATAGGAGCGGCCGAGATTGCCGGAAAGAAGATTGGTCAGATAGTGCCAGAACTGCACCAGCAGCGGCTGATCGAGGCCGAGCTCATGGCGGATATTGGCGACCGTCTGGGCCGTGGCGCTGCGTCCGGCGATCATGCGCGCCGGATCGGCGGGCAGCGCGTAGAGCAGCACGAAAGTGATGGCGGCAACACCGAGCAGGATGAGAAACGCCTGGGCGAGGCGGCGCAGAACGAGGAACATCAGTTTCTCCCCCGCTGCGTCGGATCGAGAATGTCGCGCAGCGCGTCACCGACCAGATTGAAGGAGAGGGCGGTCAGCAGGATGACGATCCCTGGGAAGAACACCAGCCAAGGGGCTGCCTGGAAATAGCTCTGGCTCTCGAAGATGATGTTGCCCCAGGAAGGCTGCGGCGGCTGCACGCCGATGCCGAGGAAGGAGAGCGTTGCTTCGAGCAGCACGGTGGTGGCGATGCCGAGCGTGCCCCAGACGATCGCCGTCGGGATCAGGTGCGGCAGGATATGCATGAAGAGCACGCGTAGATGCCCGGCGCCGAGCGAGCGTTCGGCCATGATGAAATCGCGCTCGGAGAGGCCGCGAGTCTCGGTATAGACGATACGCGCCACCTGCACCCAGTTGACCAGCGCGATGACCATCGCGACGATCCAGAGGCTCGGGCGCAGCAGGGCGGCAAGAACGATGGCGAGCAGCAGCGCCGGGAAGGCCATCATCAGGTCGGTAAAGCGCATCAGTACGTTGCTGGCGAGACCCTTCACATAACCGGCGACGATTCCGACGAGGAGGCCGATCGCAACCGCGATGCCGTTGGCGACAAGGCCGATGACCAGCGAGGTACGGGCGCCGTAAAGCAGGCGGGAGAAGAGATCGCGGCCGAGCGTATCGGTGCCGAGCAGAAACTGGCCGCCGGGCGGCAGCGGCGCACCCTCGAGCGAAAGCCCGTCGAACATCTGGTTGTCAGGATCGAAGGGCGCGATCCACGGAGCGGCAATCGCCATGACGACGACGAGCAGAACGACCACGAGGCCGAACAGGGCCGCGGGCTGGCGCAGCATTTCCTTCAACACGCGCATCAACCGGCCTCCGGCAGGGGCTCGGCGCCGCCGATGATGAAGGCGGCGATCTGCTCCATCGGTAACCTGCGGCGCATGGCGCAATCGCGCAGGATCGCGTAGGCGCGTTCCTCATCGACACGGTGCGCGGCCATCAGCTTTTCCACCGCGGCATGGACGAGGGGGCGAAGGCGCACGCGCTCTTCGAGATATTGCAGCCGTTCGGCATTGTTCTTGCGTTCCTGATGGATCGAGACGGCCATGACCAGCGCCGGATAGACGGCTGACGTGGCGATCGGTTTGGCGATGATGGCGCCGGCGCCCTGTTCCAGGGCCCAGGCGATGCGACCCGGTGCTTCGGAGCCGAGAAGGGCGACGACGGGGCAGGCCGCTGCCGGATCCTTCCAGGGCAAGAGATCGTCCCAGCCCTGGTCGGCATCGACGATGACGAGATCGGGCAGGTCGGTCGCCGCAAGCGGCGCCCATTGCAGGCTGGTACGGATGCCGAGAAGCCGGAGCTGACGGATCAGTCTCTCGGTATTGCTGTCTTCGCGATGGATGATGGCGGCGTGCCAGCCGGTGAAATTCGGGGTTTCCCTCATGAGACCACCCGTAATTTCGGCGAGGCAGTCTTGTTGCGGCCGGTCAGATAGGGATCGGCCGCGAGCGGCGGCCGCGAGGCGACGACGTCGAAGCCGTTTTCGGCATTGATCTGCCCGAGATGGAAGGGCAGCGGCGCATGGTTGGTTTCACGGTCGATGGCGATCGCGCCGAACAGGCTCGGGCGGATCGTCTCGTAGAGTTCGCGGCGCACCGCCGACGGTTCGTCGCTGCCGGCGGCAAGGATCGCATCGGCGCAAAGCTTGACTGCCGTATAGGCGCTGGCGAAGACGCTGGAAACGCGGCGGCTGGCGCCATAGCGGGCCGCGACGCGGATTTTGAAAGAGAGGTTTTCGGAGGTCGACAGATTGTCGAAATAGGAGGCGGCGCAGAGTTGGCCAATCGCCCGGCCGGGCTCGATATCGGCAAGTTCGCATTCCATCAGGTCGCAGCTGACGACGGGGCAGTTCTCCGGCCGGAAGGCCGGATCGCGCTCGGCAAGCTTGCCGATAGCGGCCAGGAAAGCGTAGCTCGACGGGCCGATCAGATTGTTGAGGATGAAGCTCGGGCGGCGCTGCTCTATATCGGCGACGATGCGCTCGACCGCGGTTTCCTCCAGCGGCAGATAACGCTCGCCGAGCACTTCGCCGCCGGCATTGGTGATCAGCTCGCGCGCCAGCCGGTTCATCTCCCAGCCCCAGACATAATTGGCGCCGACGAGATAGGGGCGGGCGCCGAAGCGCGGGATCAGGTGTTCGAAGAGCGGGATCAGATGCTGGTTCGGGCAGCCGCCGACATAGATGACGTTCTCGTTGGCCTCGAAGCCCTCGTAGGGGCACATGTACCAAAGCAACCCGTCATGCTTTTCGACCAGCGGGATGACTTCCTTGCGGGCTGCAGAGGTGATGGTGCCGACGATATGGCGGCAGCCGGCGCGCAGCAGCTGGCGGGCGCCTTCCAGATAGGCGGCAAGATCGGCATGCGGATCGTAGAAGACGGGCTCGATCTTCACCTGCCGGGCGGCGGAGATTTCTGCGAGTGCGAATTCCGCGCCGTCGCGCGCATCCCGGCCCATGGAGCCGTAGGGCCCGGTGGTCGAGTAGAGAATGCCGATTTTCAGCGCGTCGGTCATGCGGAACCCAAAAAACCAAAAGCCCCACGACGCGGGCCCATCGTGGATGGGGCGTCATGGGGCGAAACTGCCCAGCGACTATCGAAGTCATGTGATTGCGGCATGGCTCATCTGCCTAATCCGCAGGCTTGAATAAAATACGGGCATCCGATCTTGTCAAGGCCTTATCCCCTTCTGAATGGCTTCCAGCAAATCTATCCGCCATCCGGGCAGAATTCCTGCTTCACCTCCGGCACCTCTCCGGCCTGCGACCAAAAGAACCTCGCGAAACGGCCGGCTTTCTTCGCCATTGTTTTCAATAGCTAAAATCGCTCCGAGAGCTGCGATGCATGCGCGTTGGTTTGATCTCGATATGGCGGCTGTCACATGACTGTAATGGGCCGTCTCTAGGGCAGCCGCGGGAGGCGAATTCAAGCAGCAGTTTGCCCAGGTGTCTTCATGAAAATCGTCTTCCTCACGCTAATCGCTATCGGTCTTGGCCTCAATGCTGCTTCGCACATTCTATCGCTGCAGCCTTGCGTGTGGGTCGTTCCGCTCTCTGCAGGCATAATCGGAGCGATCGTAAAATTAGGTTCTACGATTCCGGAAGACGGTGAAGGCGACGCGGTCTAGCGGCGCGCAGGCGTTCGTATCGTGAATGGAACCCACCGCATGAATCGGGTGGCATCGCCGACCGCCGCGGGTTGATCATATCCCCTCAACAATCGAGGAACCGGATATGTCGATGCTCCTTTCATTGCACACCATCGCCGCAGAACGCGGCGATGGACTTCATCCAGACCTCGTCGAGGCACTCAAGCGGCAAGCTGTTGCAGACGCAGCGGCAGCAGTGCCGCCCTGCATCCCTTTGTCGGAAGACTGCAGGCCGCTCGAGGCGCTGGATAATCTTCCCATTCAATCGCGCCTGTCCACTGTCAGAGCGTCGCGGCGGCGCGTGCGGCCTGATTGAATGCGCCGGAGATGAAGCGCAGGATGGCCGCAGTTTCCGACAGCGTCTGCTCCGACGGGCGTGCGTTGGCGGTGGAATCAACGAGGAGATGTTTGCGCACCTCTGCATAGGTCTTGCAGGCTTCCAGACCGCGTTCGCTGATCTTCACGGTCTTTTCTTTTCCGGTCCTGCCTGTTGTCAGCAGCTTGGCGGCTTCGAGCTTGCGGATCGCGTAGGTGACGACATGGGTGTCCTCGATATCGAGGACCAGGCAGATGTCGGCGAGTTTCTTCTCGCGGTCGCGATGGCGGATCGAGTGGAGGATGAGGATTTCCATCGGCGACAGACCGGGAAAGCCGGCAGCCGCCATGCAGCGGACGATCCAGCGGTCGAAGGCATGCGAGGCGAGGATCAGGCCGTATTCGATCTCCGAAAGTGCCGGTGAACCGCCTTCTGCGAGATGTGCCGAGGAGACGATCGGGCCGAGCGGCGCGCTGGAAAGGCGATCTTCGCCTTCGTTCTTCTTGTCCGCCACATCGCTCTCCTGTCTTGACGAGAATATATCGTCATTTTATCGATATTTTATCAACGTGCAATTCCGCAATTCATTTCGAGGACGGTTCAATGCAAGCGACGGACGCCAAGCGCTGGGATTTCTGGATCGATCGCGGCGGTACTTTTACCGACATCGTCGCCCGTGACCCGGAGGGCGAATTGCATGCGCGCAAGGTTCTCTCGGAAAATCCGGCCGCCTATCGCGACGCCGCGGTCCACGGCATTCGGCTGCATCTGGGGTTGACGGTAGGCGAGGCAATCCCGGCCGGGCTGATCGGGGAGGTGCGGATGGGTACAACGGTCGCGACCAATGCGCTGCTGGAGCGCAAGGGCGAGCGGCTGGCTCTGGTCACCACCAAGGGCTTTCGCGATGCGCTGCGCATTGGCTATCAGGAGCGCAAGAAGATCTTCGCGACCGAGATCATCAAGCCCGATGCGCTCTACGATACCGTCACCGAGATCGGCGAGCGCGTGCTGGCCGACGGCACGGTCGAGCTGCCGCTTGATGAAGACGAGGCCCGCCGCGCGCTCGAATCGCTGCGCGCCGAAGGCTATCGCTCGGTCGCCATCGTCTTCATGCACGCCTATAAGTTCCCGGCCCACGAGGCAGCCGTTGCGCGTATTGCCCGCGAGCTCGGCTTCGAGCAGGTCTCCGTCAGCCACGAAGTCTCGCCGCTGATCAAGCTCGTCGGCCGCGGTGACACCACCGTCGTCGATGCCTATCTCTCGCCGGTGCTTGGCCGCTATGTGGCGCAGGTGTCCGGTGAGCTCGACGTTGGGCGCACCGGCGCCCGCGTCATGTTCATGATGTCATCGGGCGGGCTGACGGCGGCCGATATGTTTCAGGGCAAGGACGCGATCCTCTCAGGACCGGCGGGCGGCGTCGTCGGTCTCGCCAAGACCGGAGAGCAGGCAGGTTTCTCCCGCGTCATCGGCTTCGACATG
Organism: Rhizobium sp. BG4; assembly: GCF_016864575.1. NCBI lineage: Bacteria > Pseudomonadati > Pseudomonadota > Alphaproteobacteria > Hyphomicrobiales > Rhizobiaceae > Rhizobium > Rhizobium sp. BG4. The sequence continues at coordinate 883,638 of NZ_CP044126.1, read as the reverse complement.
GGCGGCACGTCTACAGACGTTGCGCATTTCGACGGCGAATACGAGCGCGCCTTCGAGACGGAGGTGGCCGGCGTGCGCGTCCGTGCACCGATGATGCTGATCCATACGGTCGCTGCCGGCGGCGGCTCGATCCTGCATTTCGAGGACAACCGTTTCCGCGTCGGCCCGGATTCCGCCGGTGCCCATCCCGGTCCCGCCTGCTATCGCAATGGCGGGCCGCTGGCGGTGACCGACGCCAATGTCATGACCGGCAAACTGCTGCCCGAATTCTTCCCCGCCATTTTCGGCCCGAACCAGGACCAGCCGCTCGACGTCGAGACCGTCAGGGCGAAATTCGCCGAACTTGCGGCGCGGATAGGTGATAACAGAAGCCCGGAAGAAGTGGCCGACGGTTTCATCCGCATTGCCGTCGCCAACATGGTCGAGGCGATCAAGAAGATTTCCGTGCAGCGCGGCTATGATGTGACGCGCTATGCGCTGAACTGCTTCGGCGGCGCCGGTGGCCAGCATGCCTGCCTGGTTGCCGATGCGCTGGGGATGAAGAGCATTCTGCTGCATCCGATGTCCGGCTTGCTGTCTGCCTATGGCATGGGGCTCGCCGATATCCGTGCGACCCGGCAGAAGGCGCTCGGCGTGCCGCTGGATGCGTCCGCACCCGCCGCAATCGCAGCTCTTGCCACCGAGCTTCAGGGCGAATGCACGCCTGAGCTGGAGGCGCAGGGCGTTGCATCAGCAGAAATCCAGACCGTTGCCCGCGCTCACATCCGCTACGCCGGGACCGATACTCTTCTTGCCGTCGAAACCCGGTTCCCGGCCGAGGACAGTGCGGACCGTCTGCGCGCCGAGTTCGAGATCCTCCACAAGCGCCGCTTCGGCTTCATCGCCGAAGGCAAGCCGCTGGTGGTCGAGGCGATCGAGGTGGAGACGATCGGCGGCGCTGCCGCTCAGGTCGACGTCACAAGCGAAGAAGGTGCCGGTGGCGAGGCGAAAGCTACGCGCCGCACGCGCTTCCATTCGCAGGGTGACGTGCATGACGCAGCCGTGGTGCTGCGCGCCTCTCTTCAGGCGGGCCAGACCGTCACCGGCCCGGCCATCGTCATCGAGCCGAACCAGACCATCGTCATCGAGGATGGCTGGCAGGCGAAACTGACGACCCATGACCATATCGTGCTGACCCGCATCAAGGCGCTGCCGGAACGAACCGCGATCGGCACCAAAGCCGATCCCGTCATGCTGGAGATCTTCAACAATCTCTTCATGTCGATTGCCGAGCAGATGGGTGTGACGCTGCAGAACACCGCCTATTCGGTCAATATCAAGGAACGCTTGGATTTCTCCTGCGCGGTCTTCGATGCCGAGGGCAATCTCGTCGCCAATGCGCCGCATATGCCCGTGCATCTTGGCTCCATGGATGCGTCCGTCGCGACCGCCATCCGCGAGAACCCGGTCATCCATCCGGGCGACGTGTTCCTGATCAACGCGCCCTATAATGGCGGCACGCATCTGCCCGACCTGACGGTCTGCACGCCTGTCTTCGATGGCGAGGGAACGCGCATCCGCTTCTGGGTGGCAAGCCGGGGCCACCATGCCGATATCGGCGGCATCGCGCCCGGCTCGATGTCGCCGCTCGCAACCCATATCGAGGAAGAGGGCGTCTATATCGACAACTTCAAGCTCCTCGATCGCGGCCGCTTCCGCGAGGAAGAGCTCGCATCCCTTTTGACCGGCGCCCGCTATCCGGTCCGCCAGCTGGCACAGAATGTCAATGACCTGAAGGCGCAGGTGGCGGCCAATGAAAAGGGCGTCGCTGAGCTTGCCAAGATGATCGCGCTCTTCGGCGAAGACGTCGTCGATGCCTATATGGGCCACGTCCAGGACAATGCCGCCGAAAGCGTGCGCCGCGTTCTCGACCGTCTCAAGGACGGCGAGTTCAGCTACGAGATGGACCAGAGCTGCAGGATCGTCGTCAAGGTGACGGTCGACAAGGACAAGCGCGAGGCAACGGTCGATTTCACCGGCACGTCAGCGCAACGCGCCGATAATTTCAACGCGCCGCAGCCGGTCACCCGTGCCGCCGTTCTCTATGTCTTCCGCGTTCTCGTCGAGGCCGACATCCCGATGAATGCCGGCTGCCTGCGGCCGATCCGGATCATCATCCCGAAGGGCACGATGCTGACGCCGGAATATCCGGCGGCCGTCGTCGCCGGCAATGTCGAGGTCAGCCAGGCGGTCACCAACTGCCTGTTCGGCGCCGTCGGCGCCATGGCGGCGGCGCAGGGCACGATGAACAACCTGACCTTCGGCAACGATGCCTATCAGTATTACGAGACAATCTGCTCTGGCGCGCCGGCCGGTCCCGGCTTCAACGGCGCCGATGCCGTCCATACCCACATGACCAATTCGCGGCTCACCGATCCCGAAATTCTCGAAACCCGCTTCCCCGTAGTGCTGGAGGATTTCCATATCCGCAAGGGCTCGGGCGGCCGCGGCAAGTGGTCGGCGGGCGACGGTACCGAGCGGACGATCCGCGCGCGGGAAAAGCTGGAATTCGCGATCCTCTCCGGCCATCGCCGCGTCGCGCCGTTCGGGCTGGAAGGCGGGGAACCCGGCGAACTCGGCCGCAACGCCGTGCGCCGCAATTCCGGCGCGCTCGATGTGCTGATCGGAAGCGCCCACACGCAGCTCGAAGCCGGCGAAGCCTTCATCGTCACCACGCCGACGGGCGGTGGCTACGGGAAGGCCTGAGCTTTGGTTGACTCTAGATCAGGTCCGGGCGCGCTTCAGCGGAACGGCTGACGGAACGGCTTGATCGAGCTTGTTATAGGCCGCCTGGATGATGTCGAGATCCGAGGCATGGCCGACGCCTGCCAGATTGTACATCAGATCGCCGACTGCAGCGTCGATGCGCGGTGCGCGGACGGCATAGACCTTTTCGACGACGCCCTGAACGGATTCCGGGTCGCCACCCAGGGCCTGATAGAGCCCGATGGCCCGGAAGATGAAGGCATTGCGGCGGTCGTTGATATCTGCCGTCGATTGGTTGCCGATCAGCGTCTGCATGAGTTCGACGGCTCGGTTCTGATATTCGCTCATCGGGCGCTCAATTTGTCGTTCGTTTTGTCGTTCATCAGGAAAGCGAAAGTTTTTTAATGATGTCTAAATAATGGGTTACGGATATTTGTAGCCGCAATCATAGGGCGTCTAAATTAATAGAATATATAGCCGCCGGAAAATATCGCTTGGCCGGCTGCCCTGCATGCCGCGCCTGTCAAGGCCAGCAATCGCAAACTTCGGCATTGCATTTTTCTGTTCTGTTTTTTATCGATAATATGACAATGCGAATTGAAGGGCGGCGAAGACCGCCTTCGCTCCGTTCCATGCGCGACATCAAGGGAGGCCCTAGCATGACCATCTCACTTTCCGGCAAGACCGTTCTGATTACCGCTGCAGGGCAGGGGATCGGCCGGGCCTCGGCGATCGCCTTCCATCAGGCCGGCGCCAAGGTGCACGCGACCGATATCAATACCGAGACGCTGGCGCAGTTAGCTGCCGAAACCGGAATTGCGACCCACAAGCTCAACGTTCTCGACGAGGGAGCGGTGAATGCCTTGGTCTCCGAGATCGGCCGGGTCGACGTGCTCTTCAATTGCGCCGGCTTCGTCCATGCCGGATCGATTCTCGAAATGAAGGACAGCGATCTGGAATTCGCCCTCGACCTCAACGTCAAGGCGATGATCCGCACCATCCGTGCGGTGCTGCCCGGCATGCTGGAGCGCAAGGACGGCTCGATCATCAACATGGCTTCGGTCGCCTCCAGCATCAAGGGCGTGCCGAACCGCTTCGCCTACGGCGTCACCAAGGCTGCCGTCATCGGCCTCACCAAGTCGGTTGCGGCCGACTATGTCGCGCAGGGCATCCGCTGCAACGCCATTTGCCCCGGCACGGTCGAGAGCCCGTCGCTGCAGGATCGCATGAAGGCGCAGGGCGACTACGAGACGGCGCGCGCCGCCTTCATCTCCCGCCAGCCGATGGGCCGCCTGGGGTCGCCGGAAGAGATCGCCGAGCTCGCCGTCTATCTCGCCGGAGCCACCTACACGTCCGGCCAGGCCTACGCCATCGATGGCGGCTGGACGATCTGAGGCGCGGGAGGAAAGACAATGACCCGCATTACCGGCCTTCGCGTTTTCGATCTCCGCTTCCCGACTTCGCAGAGCCTCGACGGCTCGGATGCGATGAACCCGGACCCGGATTATTCCGCCGCCTATGTGATCCTCGACACCGATGAGGCCGGGCTCGAAGGCCACGGCCTGACCTTCACGATCGGCCGCGGCAACGACATCTGCTGCATGGCGATCAAGGCGATGGATCATCTGGTCGTCGGCCAGGATCTGGAGAGCTTTCGCAAGGCGCCGGGCAAGTTCTGGCGGCATCTGACCGGCGACAGCCAGCTGCGCTGGATCGGCCCCGACAAGGGCGCGATGCATCTCGCGACCGGTGCCGTCGTCAATGCTTTCTGGGATCTGCTGGCCAAGAAGGAAGGCAAGTCGGTCTGGCAGCTGGTCTCGGAACTGTCGGCAGAGGAAATCGCCGATATCGTCGATTACCGCTATCTGACCGACGTGCTGACGCGCGACGAGGCGGTGGCGATCCTGAAGAAGGCGGAAACCGGCAAGGCGGACCGGATCGCGACGCTCAAGGCCGAAGGCTACGCCTGCTATACGACCTCTGCCGGCTGGCTCGGCTACGACGACGAGAAGCTGCGCCGCCTTTGCCAGGAAGCGATCGATGCCGGTTTCAACCATGTGAAGATGAAGGTCGGCCGCGATCTCGAAGACGATATCCGCCGCCTGCGGATCGCCCGCGAGGTCATGGGTCCCGATCGCTACCTGATGATCGACGCCAATCAGGTCTGGGAAGTGCCGCAGGCGATCGACTGGGTGAAGCAGCTCGCCTTCGCCAAGCCGTTCTTCATCGAGGAGCCGACGAGCCCAGATGACGTGGCCGGCCATCGCAAGATCCGCCAGGCGATCGCGCCGGTGAAGGTCGCGACCGGGGAGATGTGCCAGAACCGCATCATGTTCAAGCAGTTCATCGCCGAGGGCGCGATCGATATCGTCCAGATCGATTCCTGCCGCATGGGCGGGCTGAACGAGGTGCTGTCGGTGCTGCTGATCGCTGCCAAATACGGCTTGCCGGTCTGGCCGCATGCCGGCGGCGTCGGGCTCTGCGAATATGTCCAGCACCTGTCGATGATCGACTACATCGCCGTGTCAGGCACGAAGGACGGACGGGTAATCGAGTATGTCGACCACCTGCACGAACACTTCCTCGATCCCTGCGATATCCGCAACGCCGCCTATATGCCGCCGTCGAAGCCGGGCTTCTCGATCGAGATGAAGGCGCAGTCGATCGCCGACTACACCTTCAAGCGCTAGAGATTTAGGCGGCCCACTGGCCGGTGCCCTGGATGGCGGCAAGCTTCCAGTCGGCACCGTGCTTGCGCACGAAGGTCCAGACTTCGGTGCTTTCGCTCGGGCGGCGGTCGTCGCCCGAGACGACTTTGCCGCTGTCACGCTCGACCATCGCGTCGATTGACGAATAGCGCATCGCGAGCGTTGCATATTCCATGCCGTCTTCGCGCCAGGCTTCGGCGATATCGCCCTGCAACAGCTTGACGTCGGAGACGCGGTTGCGCACGCCGTTGGTGGCGTTTTCACCGAGCTCTTCGGCAAGATAGGACATGGCCTCCGGCGTCGTCAGCGTGCGCAGCGTGCCGTAATCCTCCGCGCCATAGGCGGTCTGCACCTTGGTCAGCAGTTCCTCGAACTGGTCGAGATCCGCTTGGGCGAGGCCGATTTCATCGCTCGGGCGCTGGCCGCGCGGCTGCTGTTGCTGGTAGCCGGCAGCGCCCGAACCGATCTTCGGGATGCTGAAGGACGAATTGTTGTTCGACGACATGTTGCTGTAGGACGGCCCGCCCGCCGAACCGTAGGACGGCTGGCGGCGATTGGCGAAGAAGCGCAGGGCGAGCGTGATCGCGCCGAAGATCAGGGCGATCTGCAGCAACATGCCGAGGAAGCCGAAGCCGCCACCGAAACCATGGCCGAGCAGCATGCCGAGCAGGCCACCGGCAATCAGGCCGCCGACCATCGAGCGGCCGAAGCCGCCGAACAGGCCGCCGGGGCGCTGGGTGTTGAAGGGCTGCTGAGCGGTCGACGGCGCCGTTGTCTGCGGACGCGGGGCCATCGTGCGGTCGATCGGAGAGACGGTCTGCGGCGCGGTATTGGTCACCGGCGGCGCCTGGAAGGTGCGCGTTCCGCGGCTGCCGAAACCGCCACTGGCCCGGCGGGCTTCGGCGTCTCCATAGGCAGCAAAAACGGTGGCGCTTGTCAGGACGGCAATCGCCGCAATCTTGGCAAAACGCGAAACGGCACGTGGCATCTCTTCTCCTATCGGGGTCATTGTCGATGTCGGGACCTAATATAGGGATCGCCGCGGCGATTTGAAGCCAGCCGAAAGTCTATTGGCAGACATCGACCCATTTGGCACCGGTGATCTCCGCGAGACGACCGGTCGAGATGCGCACCGCCGAGTTGGGCGAACCGGCCGCCGGGAGCACCTCGTCGAAGCGTTTCAGCGAGGCGTCGCAATAGATCGGCAGCGCCGCCGGCAGGCCGAAGGGGCAGACGCCGCCAACCGGATGGCTGGTCACTTCCAGAACTTCCTCAGCCCCTAGCATGCGGCCTTTGCCGCCGAACGTATCCTTGAATTTCCGGTTATCCAGCCGCGCCGTGCCGCTCGCGACCACCAACATGGTCTCGTCGCCGACGCGCAGGCAGATCGTCTTGGCGATCTGCGCGGGCTCGACGCCATGGGCTTCGGCAGCCAGCGTCACGGTCGAAGAGCTGGCTTCGGTTTCGATGATTTCGATATCGGGTGCATGGGCGCTGAAGAAGGCGCGGACGGATTCGAGGCTCATGGCGGCGATGCTAGAACAGGCGTCCCAAGAAATGAAGAGGCCTTCGACGCGGACCTTTTTGCGCTGCAGCGAATGCCGGTTGCCAATTCTTCCCATATTCGCTAGAGAAAACTTGATTATAAAAAGAAGGTTTAATTCAGCGCCCCATGACCTTTCAGCCGCGCATGCAGAACAGGATCGAAGGCTTTTCCGTCGTCGGTGGCATGAACCGCCGCAACTGGAATGGCATCGTCGCCGATGTCTGGGATGTCGAATGCGCGCCCTATGCCGGCGGTTATTACGTGGCGAACGATCCGCGCCTCTTCATCCTGCTCGATATGCGCGGCCCCGGCGACAGCCGCGTCAAGCTGACGCCGAAAAGCGCCGGTGCCGTCCAGGACACTGTGCGCCGGCCGATCTCCTACGTGCCTGCCGGCATGGAGCTCTGGGCCGATCTCGTCGATGTCCAGTTCGTGCGCCATCTCGACATTCACTTCGATGCCGAGATCGTCGGGCGACGGCTGATGGAGGATATCGATCCCTCGCGGCTTGCCGATGCTCGCCTGCTGTTTCACGACGAGCGGGTGATGGCGCTTGCCAATCTGATCGCTGCCGAATGCGTCAACCCGCAGCCGCTGCACGATCTCTATGGCGACGGCCTGGCGCTGGCGCTGATCATCGATGTGCTGAAACTCTCTAGGGCACCGGTGCGCAAGCGCAGCAAGCTGGCGAGCTGGCAACTGCGCCGCGCCCAGGACTTCATTGAACAGAATTGCCTTCGCAATATCCGCCTGGAAGAGCTCGCGTCGCTCACCGGCCTGTCGCAATCGCATTTCAGTCATGCCTTCAAGGCCTCGACCGGGATTGCCCCGCACCAGTGGCAGACGAACGCCCGCGTCGATCGCGCCAAGCATCTGCTTCTGCAGGGCGAATTCACGCTGCCCGTCATCGCCGCCGAGACCGGCTTTTCCGACCAGGCGCATTTCACCCGCGTCTTCCGCAAAGTGACTGGCGCGACGCCGGCATTTTGGAAGAAGGCTAACGTTGCCTGAAAACCACGCTTCACGAGCATTTGTTTAGAATGCGGAAATTTGCCCAAGAACGTTCAAATTCCCCGGATTGCGACAATCCCCACTCTTAAATTTGAGTTAAACGCTCAGCTTATCGACAAGCTGTTAGCCGGGCATCGTTCAAGCCGGCGCGAGTGGGGTAAGACAATGCGTGAGCGGACCAAGGCTCTCATCTTCAAGGCCAATCTCCTGACCGGCGCCGCCGCCATCGGCATCGCGGCCGCCATGCCTGTTCTGGCGCAGGAGGCAACCGAGCTGAAACCGATCACGGTGCAGGGTGATGGCGGGCAGCAACAGGACCCGACCGCGCCGGTAAAGGGCTATGTGGCAAAGACCAGCGCCACGGCCACGAAGACGGGCACGCCGCTCGTTGAGACGCAGCAGTCGATTTCGGTCGTGACATCCGATGAGATCAGGGCCCAGGGCGCCGATACGCTGGGCGAGGCGATTGGTTACACGCCTGGCGTTGTAGGCGAGCCCTATGGTTCGGACGCACGTTTCGACTCGCCGAATATTCGCGGTTTCGATGGTCGCCAAAGCCAGTATCTGAACGGCCTGAAGATGATGCGTACCGCAGGTGCTCCGGCGGTCGAAATATACGGCCTTGAGCGGCTCGAAGTCCTTCGTGGCCCGGCTTCCGTTTTGTACGGTCAGGGCAATCCCGGTGGTCTGATCAACATGGTTAGCAAGCGCCCGCAGTTCGAGCCCATCCGCGAGATCGGCCTCCAGATCGGCACCTACGATTACTACGGAGCGTTTTTTGATGTGGGCGGTCCGGTTTCGGACGGTTCGGACTTCGCCTATCGCTTGACGGGTCTGGTCAAGACCGCGGGCGAGCAGACGGACGATCTCAACAACGATCGCTACTTCATTGCACCGGCCTTTACCTGGCAGCCGGATGAGGACACGAAGATCACGCTGCTGACCAGTGTTCAGCATGACAATCCCGATGCGCCCTCAGGGTTGCCCGCTGCCTTGACGCTTTATGGTGGTGACAACAAGCTGTCCCGTAGCTTCTCCGTTGGCGACGACAGCTTCGACAAGTCGAATCGGACGCTCACGAATATCGGCTATGAAATCGAACACCGCCTCAACGATGTTTGGACCTTCCGTCAGAACATGCGGTATTCGAACTTCGATTGGAAATACCAGTCGCTGTATTTCTCCAGCCTTGATGCCGATGGACATACCCTGAACCGCGGGGCGATCTATCAGGACGAAAATCTCAACACCTACAATCTTGATAACCAGCTTCAAGCCGAGTTTTCGACAGGCGAAGTCGATCACAAGGCGGTTATGGGCGTCGATCTCAGGTATTTCAACAACAGCGCGTTGACCGAGTTCGGCCTCGCTCCTTCGCTCGATAGCGCCAACCCGCAACACGGCGTCTCGGTACCCAAGAGCGTCTGGTACAGTCAGGACGTCAACTCCGAGCTGTGGCAGGCTGGCGTCTATCTGCAAGACGAGATCAAGTACGAAAACTGGCGCGCAACATTGGGATTGCGTCAGGATTGGGCTGGTACCAACGGCGAGCAGGAGACTGTTTTCGGCGGCACCACGACCTCCTCGCTTGATCAAACCGATCACAAGCTGACTTGGCGCGCCGGCCTCAGCTATCTCTTTGACAATGGCATTGCGCCCTATGCGAGCTACGCGACGTCATTTGACCCGGTATCTGGCTCCGATGCTGCTGGCAATCCGCTCGTGCCCACGACCGGCGAGCAGTACGAAATCGGCGTCAAATATCAGCCGACAGACTTCGATGGTTTCTTCAGTGTTGCAGCCTTCGATCTGCGGCAGAAAAATGTCCTCACGACCACCACCGTGACGCCTCTGCCCCCGGCCGTTCCATACACCGTGAGTGCGCAGATCGGTGAAGTTCACGTCCAAGGCGTTGAACTCGAAGGTGTTGCGAGTATCGCGGATGGCTTGGATCTGCGTGCGGCATACACCTACATGAATGCCGAGGTCGTCGGTGGCGACAACGATGGCAACCGCCCAGACAATGTTCCGAATCACACCGCGAGCCTGTGGCTGGACTACACCTTCAAAGAAGATACGGCTCTGCAGGGCTTCGGTGTTGGCGGTGGCGTTCGTTACATCGGCCAGCGATACGGAGATCTGGCGAATACCTACGACCTTTCCGGCGTAACCCTCTTCGACGCCTCCATCCACTACCAGAAAGACAACCTGAAGGCGTCGCTGAACTTCCAGAACCTTGCCGACAAGGAATATGTCTCCAACTGCGGCAGCTTCGGTTGCTACTACGGTGACGGCCGGACAGTGATGGGCCGCGTCAGCGTCTCCTGGTAAGTTGACAATTGTAGTTTAGTTTTGCAAAGCGAGGGCGGGAAATTTTTCCCGCTCTTGCAATTTGAGCTTCCGGAGTTCGCTGATGCCCACCCCCTTCCTGACGATGTCGGATGTCCGCTTTGCGGCGGGCGAGCGCACCATTCTTTCCGGCATTGATCTGTCGCTTGAGAGCGGGCGGATCTATGGGCTGGTGGGGCCGAACGGGTCGGGCAAGTCGACGCTGATGAAGATCATGGCGCGCCAGCATGCGGCGACGAGTGGGAAGCTGGCGCTCGAAGGCAAGGATGCGGCGGCCTGGGGCGGGCGGGAGTTTGCCCGCAAGATCGCCTATATGCCGCAATTCACGCCCGCGACCGACGGCATGACTGTGCGCGAGCTGGTGGCGCTCGGGCGTTTTCCCTGGCATGGCACGCTCGGCCGTTTCGGCAAGGCAGACCATGCACTCGTGGACGATGCCATTGCCCGCACCGACCTTGAGGATTTCGCCGACAGGCCGGTCGCCAACATGTCGGGCGGTGAGCGTCAGCGCGCCTGGATCGCCATGATGCTGGCGCAGAATGCCAGCTGCCTGCTGCTCGACGAGCCGACCTCGGCGCTCGATCTCGCCCATCAGGCGTCGATGCTGTCGCTGGTGGAGTCGCTCAGCCACGAGCGCGGACTGACTGTCGTCATCGTTCTCCACGACATCAATCTCGCTGCCCGCCATTGCGACGAGATCATTGCGCTCAATCGCGGCCGGATCAGCGCCAAGGGCACGCCTGAGGAGATCATGCAGGCCGAGCGGCTGCAGTCGATCTTCGGCGTCGGCATGGGCGTCTTCACGCATCCGGCGCGCGGCGAGCCTGTGAGCTACTTGCTGTGACGCCCGTGACTGCATTCACGCGCCGCGGCCTCCTCGCCATGGCTGCGGCTCTCGCGGCGCCCAGCGTATTGCGGGCTGCCGCTTCACCGCGTGTTGCGACGCTGGATTGGGCGCTGCTCGAAACGTTGCTGGTGCTCGGCGCCGATGTGGTGGCGGGCACCGAACTGGTCGGCTTCCGCAAGATCGCCGTCGAGCCCGTGGTTCCCGAAGATGTCGCCGATCTCGGCCTGCGCGGCACGCCGAATTTCGAGGTGCTGCGCTTCGCCAGACCTGATCTGATCTTCAACTCGAATTTTTACGGCTGGGCCGACGGCCCGATGAGCCGCATCGCGCCGGTCAAGAGCCAGTCGATCTACCGCATGGGCGACAGCCCCTTCCAGCGCGCCCAGGACGTGACGCTCGCGATGGCGGACGAGCTCGGGCTCGCGAGCGGCAAGCGCTATGCGGACGATCTCTCGGCACGGCTTGATCGCTACCGGACCGTTCTTTCGGCGGGTGACGGCCGCACGATTCTGCCGATCAATCTCGGCGATGCCCGTCACTACCGCGTCTTCGGCAGCGACAGCATGTTTGGCGAGGTTCTGGCGCGCACCGGTTTGAAAAATGCCTGGGAAGGCAAGACCAGCTACACGGCCATGGCGCCGATCGGCATCGAAACGCTGGCTTCGATGCCGGATGCATGGATCGTTTTCATTCCGCCGCATCCACCGGATGCGCTCGTCGCGCTGCAGAACGGCGCGTTCTGGCAGGCGCTGCCGGCCGTCAGGGAAAAGCGCGTGCTAACCATCGGCTCCATCAATCCCTATGGCGCCTTGCCTGCCGCATCGCGCTTTGCCGATCTGCTTGCGAAAGGGCTGACCGATGCATGGAATGGTTAGCCGCAAACCGTCAAGCCGCTGGGGCAAGCCGCAGCTGAGCATTGCCGTCGCGGCCTGGGCCTGCGCGCTGATCTTTGCACTGCTCCTGGCATTCCGGCCGCGGCTGCCGGCAAGCGAAGCGGTGCTCGACGCGGCTCTCCTCTGGCAGAGCATGATGCCGCGCGCCGCGCTTTCGCTGATCGCCGGTGCCGCGCTCGGCCTATCCGGTTTCCTTCTGCAGCGCGTGCTGCGCAATCCCATCGCCGATGCTTCGACGCTCGGCATTGCCTCGGGCGCGCAGCTTGCCATGAGCATCGGGCTCAGCTTCTCGCCGTTGCTGCTCGGGCTTTCGCGTGAACTCATCGCCTTCGCCGGCGGACTGGTTGCAGTGGCGATCGTGTTGGGATTGAGCTGGCGGCGCAGCCTCGATCCGGTGACGGTCGCGCTGTCGGGCATGATCGTGACATTGATTGCCTCGGCGCTCAGCGTCACGATCATCCTTGCCCGCGGCGAATATGCGATGTCGATCTATATCTGGGGCGCGGGTTCGCTCAGCCAGCAGGATTGGAGCGGCGTTCTCTCGCTTGCACCGCGACTGCTGGCGGGCTTTGCCGCCGCTGCGCTGTTGATGCGTCCGCTGCAGGTCCTGTCTCTCGACGATGCCGGCGCCAGGAGCCTCGGCGTGGCGCTGCACACCACCCGGCTTGCCGTGCTGCTGCTTGCCGTCTGGCTGTCGGCGTCGGTAACATCGGAGGTCGGCATCATCGGCTTCCTCGGCCTTGCGGCACCGGCGATCGCCCGCTTTGCCGGTGCGCGCACCACCCGGCAGCTGATCATCGCCGCGCCGCTGACCGGTGCGGCACTGCTGTTCTTCACCGATTGCCTGACGCAGCTGCTCGGCCCGGGTTTACCGACCTTGCGCCGGCGGGCGCCGCAACCGCGCTGCTCGGCGGCCCCCTCCTGCTCTACCTTTTGCCGCGGGTGCATTCCTTCGCAGCCGTGACGGCGCAATCGGCAGCGGCGGTCAGCCGCCTCCAGCGCCCCAGCCTTGCCTTCGGCCTGCTTGCCGCCGCGCTCGTCGCCATCGTCGCGGTCGTGCTGACCGCGGCGCCGGCCGATGACGGCTGGCACATTGCGACCGGCGCGCTGTTCAGCGATCTCCTGCCGCTGCGCCTGCCGCGCACCGTCGTGGCCGCGGGCGCGGGCGCAATGCTGGCGGCGGCCGGCTTCATCATGCAGCGGGTGACCGGCAATCCGATTGCCAGCCCGGAAGTGCTGGGCGTCAGCACCGGCGGCGGCGCGGGGCTGACGGTGGCGCTCTTCATCTTCGGCTATCCGCCGCCCTTCGTCATGCTGGCCTCGATGGCGATCGGCGCGCTTGTCGCCTTCCTGATCATGATCGCCATCGCCGCCCGTGCCCAGTTTGCGCCGGAGCGGCTGCTGCTTGCCGGGATCGCCATCGGCGCCTTCTCGATGGCGATCGTCAGCATGGTGCTGGCGCAGGGCGATATGCGCGGCTACGTGCTGCTCACCTGGCTCTCCGGCTCCACCAACCGGGCGGGCAGTTTCGAGGCCTGGACGGCGGTGATCTCGCTTGCCGTTCTTGCCGCGCCGCTGCCGTTCCTCAGCCGCTGGCTCACCATCCTGCCGCTTGGCGGCCCCTCGGCGCGCGGCCTCGGCCTGCCGGTCGGCGCCAGCCGTCTGGCGCTGGCGACCATCGCAGCGCTGATGACGGCGGTCGCCTCGTTTCTGGTCGGGCCGCTCAGCCTCACGGGGTTGATCGCCCCGCATCTCGCAAGGCTCACCGGTTTTCACCGGCCGGGCCAGCAGCTGGCCGCCAGCATCCTGATCGGCGCCGGCGTGCTTGTCACGGCTGACTGGCTGTCGCGCGTGGTGATCTATCCTTACCAGGTGCCGGTCGGTCTCTTCGCGGCGCTGATCGGCGGTCCCTACCTCATCTGGCTCCTGACGCGGAAGGAAGCGGCATGACGGCGCAGTTCAGGCTTTCGGGCACGGCCATTCCGGCGGATGCGAGGCATATGCTGGAAGAGATTGCCGAACATTTCGCCGAGCACGCATCGGTGACCCGCGTTGGCGAAACCGTGCATCTTGAGCATGAGATCGGCGCCGCCGATATCAGCATCGCAGACGGGACGCTCGCCATCGAACTCGCCTCGAACAGCGAGGACGAGCTGACGATGATCCGCACGGTGCTTGCCGAACATCTCTTCCATTTCGCTGGTGAGGAGAAGTTCGAGCTCACCTGGTCGGAAAAGCCGAAGCCGGCGCTGCCCGGCAATATGCGCCTGGCGACCGTCACCGGCGCTCGAAACATCACCCCGCATATGCGTCGCGTCACATTCACCTGCCCCGATGTGCAGGACTTCGAGAAGGGCGGCCTGCATGTCCGCTTGCTGCTACCGCAGAATGGCGGGGCACCGGTCTGGCCGACTGTCGGCGGCGATGGCCGCGTCCAGTGGCCGGACGAGAAGATCACCGCCGTGCGCATCTATACGATCCGCCGGGTCGATGCAGCGCGCGGCGAGGTCGATATCGATTTCGTGCTGCATGAGGGCGAGACCATGCCGGGTGCCATCTTCGGCGCAACGGCCGTAGCGGGCGATCTGATCGGCATCATGGGACCGGGCGGCGGCTGGATGCCGGAGGCTGCCGATCTCATCCTGGCCGGAGACGAGACGGCCCTGCCGGCCATGCTGCGGATCATCGAGGCGGCACCTGCCGGAGCCAGGATCCGTTTCTTCGGCGAGGTGGATAGCGCTGCCGAAGAGCAGGCGGTTTCGTCCGCCGCCGAGGTCGAGACTGTCTGGCTGCATCGCAACGGTGCGGCCGCCGGCTCGACGGGTGGGCTGGTGCGGCTGATCCGCGAACTGGCGCCGCAATGCGCTGCGCCTGTATTCATCTGGGTCGGCTGCGAAAAGGCGGAAGCCGTGGCGATCCGCGAATATCTGAAGGACGAGCTGCAATATGACCGGCAGTGCATGCGGGTCGGAAGCTACTGGGAAAAGTAAAGGGCGGCCCAGCCTTCGCCGGTCCGCCCTGATTTATGCCTGATAAGCCTATCAGCCAGCCAGATACGGCCAGACTTCGAGCGTGCCGCGATACATCATGTCGAGCGCGACGTAGAGAATGATCGCCAGACCGACATAGGCGATCCAGCGGTGCTTGTTCAGCAGGCGCGCGATGAAGTTTGCGGCGATACCCATCATGGCGATCGACAAGGCCAGACCGGCAACCAGCACGGTCGGGTGTTCGCGGGCCGCCCCGGCAACCGCCAGAACGTTGTCGAGCGACATCGACACGTCGGCGATGACGATCTGGCTGGCGGCCTGCCAGAAGGTCTTCCTCGGCTTGCCCTCGGCGCCGTCGAGCGCTTCCTCGCCTTCCGCACCATGCTGGGCGCGCAGCTCGCGCCACATCTTCCAGCAGACCCAGAGAAGCAGCAGGCCACCGGCGAGCAGCAGGCCGACGATGGCGAGCAGCTGGACGGTGATCGACGCGAAGATGATGCGCAGAACAGTGGCGGCCAGAATACCGACCAGAATGGCCTTCTTGCGCTGATCGGCCGGAAGGCCGGCCGCGGCAAGGCCGATGACGACGGCATTATCGCCGGCAAGAACAAGATCGATCGCGATGACCTGCAAAAGCGCAGTCAGCCCCGCGGCAGTAAAGATTTCCATGAAACGTCCCCCGATGTTCGGAAGCCGGACTAGAGCCCGGAAAACGTTACGTCAACCGGCAATCACCCCGGTCCACGCAAATGTCCCGGATGTGTGTCCTGGCAGTCCCACGCCGGAAACGCGCGGGGAGACCATCGCCTAATGTTTGAGCTTGATGATCAGCTCGCGATACTCATCGGCGATCGCGATGGCTGCCTTCGCAACAACAGGACTGATGGATTTATGGTCAATTGCGATGCGGCAGGTCTCGAAGACGCCACGCAGCTCATGCTCGATATCCGAGAGCTGCGGATATTTCTGCACGAGAAGATGCGGCAGCATGCGCGCCTTGTTCTTCATCGGATTGGAATTGTTGGAGAAAATCAGGTTTTCCGCGATCACTTCCCGGATCGCATCTTCAAGACGCCACGTTGCACCGATCATATCCGTGACTGACACCATGCTACCCCTCTTCTACCGGCGGGCATATTCCGCCTGAATATTATGAAGCAAGGCTTGTGCCAGATTGGCGAAGCTGCCGGACAGGGTACCGCCCGGCAGCTCATCATTCAGAAGCTCAGGATTTCTTCTTCTTGGCTTCGTCGTCCATCAGCTCGTACCACATGGCGTTGAGGACGGCGAAGGCGGCTGCGAGCGGCAGGCCGAGGATCCATGCGAAATACCACATCGTCTTGCTCCTTTAATAGGCGTGGCCGCTTTTGTCGGTGATGGCCTTCTCGTCCACCTTGCCCCAAAGAACCTTGTAGACCCAGGCGGTGTAGAGAAAGATCAGCGGCAGGAAGATCGCCGAGACGACGAGCATGATGAACAGCGTCATATGGCTCGACGAGGCATCCCAGACCGTGAGACTCGCCCGCGGATCGAGGGAGGACGGCAGGATGAACGGGAACATCGAGACGCCGACCGTCGAGATGATGCCGAAGATCGACAGCTTGCTGAACAGCAGTGTCGTCACCTCAAGCTTCGCCCGCATGCTGAGCAGCGCCAGCGCGGCACCGATGAAGCCGAGCGCGGGTGCGATCAGCAGCCACGGATAGGTGCCGTAATTGGCAAACCAGGTGCCGGCATGTTCCGCCGTCTTGAACAGCGGATTGGACGGACCGACCGTGTTGATCTCGCTGGTGATGCGGTATCCATCGACGCCGGCGGCGAGGAAGATGCCGCCGAGCGCAAAGAGCAGGATCGCCGCAAAGGCGGCAAGGCTGCCATAGTGCCGGGCGCGTTCGGCAACCGGGCCTTCGGTCTTCAGGATCAGCCAGGCCGCGCCATGCATGACCAGCATGGCGACGGACAGCAGTCCGCAGAGCAGGGCATAGGGGTTGAGAAGGCCGAAGAACGTGCCTTCGTAGAAGATCCGCATATCGTCGGCGAAGCGGAAGGGCACGCCCTGCAGAACGTTGCCGACGGCGACGCCGAAAATCAGCGAGGGAACGAAGCCGCCGACGAACAGTGCCCAGTCCCAGTTATTGCGCCAGCGCGGGCTCTCCCGCTTGGAGCGGTACTTGAAGCCGACGGGACGCAGGATGAGCGCGAACAGCGTCGCGAACATCGCCAGGTAGAAGCCCGAGAACGAGACCGCGTAGAGCGGCGGCCAGGCGGCGAAAATGGCGCCGCCGCCGAGGATCAACCAGACCTGGTTGCCTTCCCAGGTAGCGCCGACGCTGTTGATGGCGACGCGCCGCTCGGTATCGGTTTTCGCAACGAACGGCAGGAGAGTGCCGACGCCGAGATCGAAGCCGCCGGTGGTGGCGAAAGCGATCAGCAGGACGCCGAGCAGCACCCACCAGATGACGCGCAGCGTATCGTAGTCGAGAAGTTCGTGAAGGATCATGACAATCACTCCGCAGCAGGAACGAGGGTTTCGGAGATCAGCTCGGCTTCCGGCTCGTCATCGGGCTCGGGGCCTTTCTTGATCGCCTTGATCATCAGGCTCATCTCGATGATGATCAGCGTCGTGTAGAGCGCCGCAAAGCCGATGATCGTCAGCAGCACGGTGCTGGCGCCGAGGCTGGAGACGGCCGCTGCCGTCGGCAGCACGCCTTCGATCACCCAGGGCTGGCGGCCGAATTCGGCAACGATCCAGCCAACCTCGATCGCCACCCACGGCAGCGGGATCGCGAAGACGGCGACCCTGAGCAGCAGCGGATACTTGTCGAGATGGCGGCGCGCCGACAGCCAGAAGAAGGTTGCCGTCAGCACGATGAAGAACATGCCGAGGCCGACCATGATGCGGAACGACCAGAACAGCGTCGGCACATGCGGAATGGTGTCATGCGCCGCCTGGACGATCTGCGCGTCCGTCGCCTGGCGCGGATCGTCGACATAGCGCTTCAAGAGCAGCGCATAGCCGAGATCGTGGCCGAGGTCCTCGAACGTGGCCTGAACATCTGCGGGAACCTGATCCGGCGGGCGGACAGCCCGGATCTTGGTCAGCGCATCATAGGCCTTGATGCCGTCGCGGATGCGGACTTCGGCTTCTTTCTCCAGCTTGTCGATGCCGGGGATTTCGGTCGTCAGCGAGCGCGTGCCGATCAGGCCCATCGCCCAGGGGATATGGACGGCGAAATGCGTTTCGCGGGCTGCCTGATCCGGGAAGCCGAAAGCGGTGAACGGCGCGGGCGCCGGTTCCGTCTTCCACATTGCTTCGATCGCGGCGAGCTTCATCTTCTGGTTTTCAGTGGCGAGATAGCCGCTTTCGTCACCGAGGACGACGACCGAGAGCGACGAAGCCAGACCGAACGAAGCGGCGACCGTCATCGAGCGCTTGGCGATCTCGATATGGCGGCCCTTCAGCAGGTACCAGGCCGAGACGCCAAGCACGAAGATCGAGGCGCAGACATAGCCGGCCGAAACCGTGTGGACGAACTTGGCCTGGGCGACGGGATTGAAGACCACGTCGAAGAAGCTGGTGATCTCCATGCGCATCGTCTGCGGATTGAGCGCCGAGCCGACCGGATTCTGCATCCAGCCATTGGCGATCAGGATCCAGAGTGCCGAAAAATTCGAGCCTAGCGCCACCGCCCAGGTGGCGGCCAGGTGCCCGACCTTGGAGAGCTTGTCCCAGCCAAAGAAGAACAGGCCGACGAAGGTTGCCTCCAGGAAGAAGGCCATCAGGCCCTCGATGGCGAGCGGCGCACCGAAGATATCGCCGACATAATAGCTGTAGTAGCTCCAGTTCATGCCGAACTGGAATTCCATGACGATGCCGGTGGCGACGCCGAGCACGAAATTGATGCCGAACAGCGTGCCCCAGAATTTCGTCATCTGCCGCCAGATCTGGCGGCCGGTCATGACATAGGTCGTCTCCATGATGGCGAGCAGCACGGAAAGACCAAGCGTCAGCGGTACAAAAAGAAAGTGATAAAGCGCGGTCAGCGCAAATTGAAAGCGCGATAGCGCGACTATGTCGAGTTCCATTGTCTTTCTCCCACGGTCCCACGGGATATCAAGAAGTCCACCGGCGCCGGCTGGCGTCTGCGGTCGTTAAAATTCAGTCCGGCCGGAGCCGGTCGAGTGCCCTTTCGAACGCCGCTTCTCCGCGGCGCGCGATGTCTGTGATGCGTCCATCCTCGATCACGGCGATCAGATCGGCGATCGCCGCCTCACGGCGGATGTGGCTGGCGATGACCACGGCGCGGCCGTCTGCCCGTTCGGCAAGGCGGTCCATGACGTCGCGGGCAGTATCGCCATCCAGACCCTCCGTCGGCTCGTCGAGCAGCCAGAGGGATGCGTTGCGGAGAAACAGCCGCGCAAGCGCCAGACGGCGCGATTGGCCGCCAGACAGGCCAAGCCCGCCTTCTCCGAGTTTGGTGTCGAGCCCCTTCGGCAGGGCGTCGATTGTCGTAAGCAGCCCGGCGGCGTCGAGTGCGTCGCGCAGCTGGCTCTCGTTTGCCGATGGGTCGGCGATCAGAAGATTGCCGCGGATGCTGTCGGCGAAGAGTTCGGTGCGCTGCGTCAGCAGCGTCGAATCGGTAATCGCGGCAGTTCCGCTCTGCGGCCGCAACTCGCCTGCGAGCAGCGCCAGGAATGATGACTTTCCGGCCCCGCTGGCGCCGATGAGAGCAAGCTTCTCATTGGCTTTGAGGGTAAGCGATAGCTTACTTATCGCGAGCCTCTCGGCGCCGTCGTGAGCGGCTGCAACATCCGTCAGCGCAAAGGCGATGCCGGGTGCTGGTGCGGCGTGTTCACTCACCCGGTCCGGAGCCGTAAGGCGGCCGCCGACGCGGCGCGCCGCGATCAGCGTCCGTCCAAGCTCGATGGCGCCGCGGCGCAGAGCGGCGAAGGGTTCTATGGCGGCGAAGGCGACCAGCATGCCGAGGGCTGCGACCGGCGCCCCGATGGCGCCTGCGCCCGCCAGCGCGGCGACCGCGAGCAGCGATCCCCCGAGAAGCAGCGAGGAGGTCAGGCCGAAGCCGAGTGCGACGCCAGTTTCGATGCGGTTCAGACGATCGTCGGCTGCCGATGTATAGATGTCGGCGGTGGCCACTGCGGCGCATTGCGCGTCCAGACGCCCGGCCATCAGCAAGTCCGTCTGGCCGGCGACGAGATCGATGACGCGGCCGCGGACTGCCTCGACGCCATGCGTGCGGCGGCGTGCGGATTTTGCAGCGGCGCGGCCGGCGGCATAGGGGATGCCAAGACCGGCGAGCAGCAGGAGCAGCCCTGTCGAGGCGCCAAGCAGCGGGTGGATCAGGCCGAGCGCGACGCTTGCCGCGATCGCGGCGCAGATCGCGACGGCGGCGGGAACGAGGACGCGCAGATAGAGCCCGTCGAGCGCATCGATGTCGGCGGTCAGCCGGAACAGAAGACTTGAAGGCCGGGCTGCGAGATGGCGCGCCGCGCCGCCCTTCGCCCAACCGCGAAACAGGCGTTCGCGCAGAGCGGCCAGCACCGAAAGCGTCGCGTCATGCGTCGTCATCCGCTCGCCATAACGCGAGAAGGTGCGCCCGATCGCCAGCAGGCGGATACCTGCCGACGGTGCGAAAACGTCGAAGGTGACGGCGGTGGCGACAGAGAGACCGGCAATCGAGGCGGCGGTGATGAACCAGCCGGAGAGGCCGAGAAGCGCGATACCGGCCAGAACCGTCAGCGCCGACATCAGCGCGCCGATCAGCAGCCCGCGGCGCCGCTCGGCAAGAAACAGGGCGACAACGGGTTTGAGGTCGCTGAGACGCGTGCTCATTCCGCAGCCTCCTGAAGGTTTTCCGCGCCGATGGCGATCACCCGCTGCATGCGGGCGGCAAGCCGCGGATCGTGGGTGGCGACGACAAGCGTCTTGCCCTTGGCGAGATGGATCAGGCTGTCGGTGATATCGGCCGCTGTGGCGGCATCGAGATGCGCAGTCGGCTCATCGGCCAGGATGATGCTGATATCGGGGTTGCAGGCCGCGCGGGCGATCGCGAGCCGCAGCGCTTCCCCACCCGAAAGCCCAAGGCCGCCTTCGCCGAGCGGACGTTTGCCGTATGCGGCGGCAACCTGCTCGAGCCTGGCCGCATGAAGCGCGTCATCGGCCTTGGTACCTGCGCGGCCGAGCGTGATGTTGCCCGCGAGCGAACCGGCAAAGATATGCGGCTTCTGGCCGATCCAGGCGATATGGCGGCGCCAGTCCCCGGCCTCGCCGAGCGGCAGGCCGCCGATGCGGACAGTACCTTCCGAAACCGGAGCAAGCCCGGCGATCAGCGCAAGCACGGTCGATTTGCCGCTGCCGCTGGCGCCGAGCAGCGCGACATGCTCGCCCTGCATGATGCGACAGCTGAACGCGTCGATCGCCAGCGGCTTGTCGGCGGCATAGCGGAAACCGGCATCGTCAAGTTCGATATCGAAACGCGCCGCCTGTTGGCCGTCTGCTTCCTTGACGATATCCAGGCCACCGGTTGCAATTCCATCCAGTGCAGCGAGCGCCGCTTCGCCGCTGGCGCGGTCGTGCCAGACGGACGAGAGGTCCCGCAGCGGCTCGAAAAAGGCCGGAGCAAGCAAAAGCAGGAAGAGGCCGGTCGTCAGGTCAAGGCCGCCGCTCCAGGCGCCGAAAGTGATTTCGCCGAGCAGGCTGAAGCCGACATAGACTGCGAGCAGGGCCACGCCGAGTGCTGCAAAGAGCTCGAGCACGGCGGAGGAGAGGAAGGCGATCCTGAGGACTGCCATCGTCCGGGTCTTCAAGTCGTCGGCATCGGCGCGCAGGCGCGTCGCCGTCTGATCGACGGCGCCGAGCGCGCGGATCGTCGTCAACCCGCGCAAACGGTCGAGCAGGAAGCCGTTCAGCCCGCCGGTCGCGGCCAGCTGCTTTTCGCTGGCGGCCTGGGCACGCCAGCCGATCAGGGCCATGAAGACCGGGATCAGCGGCATGGCGATCAGCAGGATGAGCGCCGCAATCCAGGAAATCGGAAAGATGCAGACAAGCATCACCAGCGGCACAGCCGTCGCCTTGAAGCGGGCCGGTTGGAAGCGGGCGATATAGGGCACGATCAGTTCGGCCTGTTCGCCGATGACGCTCGCCGCTTCGCCGGATGCGGGCCGCGAGGGATCGACAGGCGAGCGGCGCGCAAGCGCCGCAACAGCGGCCGCGCGGCGTCTGCTGAGTTCGGCGCGGGCCGCCTTGAACGCCAGGCGGCCGCCTGCCGCCTCGAGACAGCTCTTGGTAATGCCGAGGATGACGATGAAGATTGCAGGCCAGAGAACAGCGTCGAGCCCGCCGCCATTGGCGATACGGCCGACGGAAAGAGCGATGAGGGCGGCCTGCGGAATAAACAGCAGGGCGCCCGCGGTCTGCAGCAGCGCGGCAGCCCTGGATCCCGGCCTGTTTTTGGCAACGCGGCTTCTGCGACGGCCGCGCCCTTGCGCGCCCGGTTCTGGCTCGTCATTCGCGTCTAAGAAAGCACTCCCCATAGCGCTAACTCTTGTTCGCAGGACGGCGGCCGCGGCCGAGCGAAATCACCCGGTCCTTGGCTTCCAGAAGCTTCGTAACTTTTGCCCCCAGAGATAGTAATGTTGCGAGACGTTCGGTTTCAAGTTGTTTTACGTCTTCATACCAATGCGTCAGCTGTTCGATTAGCCCGTGCATCTCGCCCATGCGCTGCTGTGCATATTGCTCATGCTCGCTTGCAGGCTTCTGCATGAGGATTTCCCGTAGCACCGAAAGGGTTGGATCGACCTCGCGCTTCTTCCGCTCCTCGGCGAGCGTGCGCAGGATCAGCCAGACGTCGTCGGGCGTCGAGAAGAAGTCGCGCCGGTCATCGGGCTTGTGTTTCATCAGCACGAGGTTCCAGGCCTGCAACTCGCGCAGGCTCATCGATACGTTCGAGCGTGAGATGCCGAGCGCATCGACGATCTCCTCGGCGCAGAGCGGCTCCGGCGAGACGTAGAGCAGGGCGTAGATCTGGCCTACGGTGCGGTTGATGCCCCAGCGGGAGCCCATTTCACCGAAATGCAGGACGAAGGATTGGACAAGCGGCGGAAGGTTCATGACGGTTGTTTCCGTAATGTCTGTGATTTCAGAAATTTCTGAAATCACTATATTCTCGTTTTCGCGCTGCACAATCGGCGATCGCCGTCTGCGGCAATTTGGTCAGTACCGCATGAGCTCGGTGCGACCCACCCAAACAATCGTTTAGGCGCAGCAATGATGTCTCGCTCTGTTGCAGAGGAGCCCCGCCGCCATTAAGACGGTGAGGGGTTTCACATCTGGATATTCTCACATGTTCGATATTCTCTGGCGCGGCATCGTGATCGGCATCGGCGCGACTGTTCTCATGGACATCTGGGCGATCGTGCTCAATCGCTTCTTCGGGCAGGCGCCGGCCAACTGGGCGCCGGTCGGGCGCTGGTTCTATCATCTGAAGAACGGCAAGGTTTTCCACGACAGCATCGGCAATGCCGCACCTTACGAGCATGAGCTGGCGCTCGGCTGGATCAGCCATTACGTCACCGGCATCGTTTATGGCCTGGTGCTGGCAATCGTCATGGGGCAGCCCTGGCTGGCGGCGCCGACCTTCATTCCGGCGTGGATTCTCGGTATCGTCACTGTCGGCGCCGGCTGGTTCCTCCTCCAGCCCGGCCTCGGCATCGGCTGGGCGGCGTCGAAGACGGCGAACCCGAACAAAGTGCGCGTCATGAACCTGATTGCCCATACGGTGTTTGCGCTCGGGCTTTACGGAACGGCGCTGCTGATCCGTTGAGGCGGGAGACCGCAATGAGAGAGATCTTCGTCATCGGCATCGGGACCGGCAATCCCGATCACGTCACCATTCAGGCGATCAACGCCATGAAGGGCGCCGATTGCGTCTTCATCCCCACCAAGGGAGCGAAGAAGGAGGAGCTCGCGACCGTGCGCCGCGAGATCTGCGAGCGCTACCTCGACACTGGTAAGACGAAGACGATCGAATTCGCCGTTCCCCAGCGCGAGATCGAGGGCCGGAGCTACACCGGGAGCGTCGACGAGTGGCACGCGGCAATCGCCGCGACCTATGCCGGGCTGATCGCCGGATTGAAGCCGGATGAAAAGGCGGCGTTCCTCGTGTGGGGCGATCCCAGCCTCTATGATAGCACGCTGCGGATTCTGGAGCGCATCCGGGGCGAAGTCGAGTTCTCGGTATCGGTCATTCCCGGGATTACCAGCATCCAGGCATTGGCGGCGAGCCACCGGATTCCGGTCAATCTCGTCGGCAAGCCGGTGGAGATCACCACCGGGCGGCGGCTCGCAGAGACGGGTCTGCAAGCCGACAGCACCGTCGTCATGCTCGACGGCATCCAGGCATTCTCGAAGATCGACGATCCCGATGCCGAGATCTTCTGGGGCGCCTATCTTGGTACCGAAGACGAGATCACCCATTCCGGCCGCCTCGGCGACGTCGCCGATGACATCGTGAAGATGCGGGCCGAAGCCCGCGAGCGGCATGGCTGGATCATGGATATCTACCTGCTGCGCAAGGGCCGCGATTTCCAGGAATAGCCGCCTTTGCCGAGCGTGCCGTCATCCTGTAAGGACAGGGCATGAAAGGTTCAGCCATGGCCGCGGCCACTGACAGACAGATCAAGACGGGCGATCATTGCGTACCGGGCCTGCGCCGCGGCGCCTGCCCGACGCTTGCCGCACCGATGCCGACAGGCGACGGATTGCTGGTGCGCCTGCGCCCTGCCGGCGGCGCACTGACTGTGGGGCAATTGCGGGCGCTCGCTGTCTCCGCACTGGCGCATGGCAACGGCATCCTCGAGATCACGGCGCGCGGCAATCTGCAGGTCCGTGGCTTGCGGGCAGAGAGCGTCGAGGCTCTGGCGGCCGATATCGATACCGCCGGTATCATTGTCCCGGCCAATCCGGCCATCGAGCTTTCGCCGCTGCATGGTCTCGATCCGGCCGAGGTGGCGGATCCATCCGCTTTCGAGCAGATGCTGCGCGGACACCTGCACGAGACGCTCGCGTCGCCCCTGCTGGCGCCGAAACTGGCGATCCTCGTCGATGGCCGCGGGCATTTTTGCCTTGACGACATGAGCGCCGATATCCGCATCGTGGCGGTCGATGACACGCGCTGGATGGTGGCGATCGCAGGGACGGCGAAAACCGCGCATCCGCTTTTCTGCGGCGATGCCGGAGAGGCCGTTGCCGCCGTTGGCCGCGTTCTCGATCTGTTGCTTGCCAGAGGCAAGCACAGCCGGGCGAGGGAGCTTGATGATCAAGCACTGGCAAAGGCCTTCCCCCAATCTATCGCCCCCCTGTCGTTCTCTATCTCCTCAAAGCCACAACCCGGCACATTGACGCTTTCCACACAAAAGGCCGCGCTCGGTCTCCGCCCGCAATTCGGCCAGATGCAGTCGAGCGAGTTGATCGCGTTTCTTGCCAATCTCGATGTGTCAGCGGAGATCCGGCTCGCGCCCGATCGCCAGTTTCTGGTCACCGGCCTGTCCCCCTCGGAGGCGGAACGCCTGACGATGATCGCCGGCGGCTACGGCCTGAGCGCCGATCCGCACGATCCTGCAGCCAATATCGCCGCCTGTGCCGGTGCCGGTTTCTGCATGTCGGGCTTCTATGAAACACGGCGGCTCGCCGCCCGGATTATCGAGCATGCGCCTGAATTGCTGGACGGCTCGCTGACCGTCCATCTCTCCGGCTGCGCCAAGGGCTGCGCCCATCCACCACCAGCGCTGACGCTCGTGGGATCGGCCGACGGCTACGGATTTTCGCTTGAAGGCAAGGCCGGTGACGCGCCTGACGCAACGATTGCTGGCGGCGGGATCGAATCCGCTATAGAGAAGCTCGCCCAGCTTGCCGGACCGCAGCGTCAGGCTGGTGAATCGGCGGCCGCCTGTCTGAAACGGCTTGGCGCCGCAACGATCGCGAAAGCGCTGCGACAGGACTAGGGATGCCAGACTACGATTACATCCGCGAAGGCGACGCCATCTACGAGCGCTCCTTTGCGATCATCCGCAGCGAAGCCGATCTTTCGCGCTTCTCGCCTGAAGCGGCCGATGTCGCCGTGCGCATGATCCATGCCTGCGGTCTTGTCGAGGCTGCTGCTCACTTCGAATTCGCTCCCGGTGTCGTCACGGCGGCGCGTGAGGCGCTGAAATCGGGCGCGCCTGTTTTCTGCGATGCCGAGATGGTCTCGCATGGCATCACCCGCGCACGGCTCCCGGCCGGAAATGACGTGATCTGCACGCTGCGCGATCCGCGCACGCCCGAGCTCGCCAAGGCGAAGGGCAATACACGCTCTGCGGCGGCAATCGAGCTCTGGCGCGAGCGGCTGGCCGGCAGCGTCGTGGCTATCGGCAATGCGCCGACCGCGCTCTTCTATCTGCTCGAACTGCTGCGCGATGGTGGTCCCAAGCCTGCGGCGATCCTCGGCATGCCCGTCGGCTTTGTCGGCGCGGCGGAATCCAAGGATGCTCTGGCGGAGAATTCCTACGGCGTTCCCTATGCCATCGTCCGCGGCCGCCTCGGCGGCAGCGCGATGACGGCGGCCGCGGTCAATGCACTTGCGAGGCCGGGTCTATGAGTACGCAAGGCCGTCTGATCGGCGTCGGCACCGGCCCGGGTGATCCTGAGCTTCTGACCATCAAGGCAGCGAAGGCGATCGAGAACGCCGAGGTCATCGCGTTCTTCGCCAAGCAGGGGCGCAGCGGCAATGGCCGCGCCATCGTCCAGCATCTGATTTCTGACCGCGCCGAGCTGCTGCCGCTCTATTATCCGGTGACGACGGAGATCGATAAGGGCGAAATGGCCTATCAGAGCCAGATCACCGGTTTCTACGATGCGTCGGCCGCTGCGGTTGCTGCGCATCTCGACGCCGGAAAGACGGTCGCGATCCTCAGCGAGGGCGATCCGATGTTCTACGGTTCCTACATGCATCTGCATGTCCGTCTTGCGCATCGCTATCCGACCGAAGTCATCCCAGGCATCAGCGCCATGTCCGGCTGCTGGTCGGTTGCGGGAATGCCGATCGTCCAAGGGGACGACGTGCTCTCCGTGCTGCCGGGCACGATGGCGGAAGCCGAGCTGACCCGCCGGCTGGCGGATACCCAGGCGGCCGTGATCATGAAGGTTGGCCGCAATCTGCCGAAGATCCGCCGGGCGCTGGAAGGCGCGGGACGCCTGAAGGAGGCCGTCTATGTCGAGCGCGGCACGATGGCGAATGCGGCGATGATCAAGCTCGCCGAGCGGCCGGATGGCGATGCGCCTTATTTCTCGCTGGTGCTCGTTCCCGGCTGGGAGGCGAGCCGATGAGCGGCACGCTCTATGTCATCGGCACCGGCCCGGGCAATCCCGACCAGATGACGCCGGAAGCGGCGCGCGCCGTTTCCGCGTCGACCGATTTCTTCGGCTACGGCCCCTATCTCGACCGGATCGATTTTCAGCCATACCAGAGCCGTCATGCCTCCGATAATCGCGAGGAACTGGACCGTGCCAATGCGGCGCTGAAGATGGCTGCCGAAGGACGCACTGTCTGCGTCGTCTCCGGCGGCGATCCCGGCGTCTTTGCCATGGCGGCGGCGATCTGCGAGGCGATTGACAAGGGACCTGCCGGATGGCGCGGTGTCGATCTCGTCGTGCTGCCCGGCATCACGGCGATGCTCGCGGTTGCCGCCCGCACCGGCGCGCCGCTGGGCCACGATTTCTGCGCCATTTCGCTGTCGGACAATCTGAAGCCCTGGGATGTGATCGAGAAGCGGCTGGCCCTTGCAGCGCAGGCGGGTTTCGTCATCGCGCTCTATAATCCGATCAGCAAGGCAAGGCCCTGGCAGCTCGGCCGTGCCTTCGAGCTTTTGCGCAATGAATTGCCGGGCGCGACGCCCGTCATCTTCGGCCGTGCCGCTGGCCGTCAGGACGAGCGCATCACGGTACAGCCGCTGGAGACGGCCGATGCCGCCGTTGCGGATATGGCGACCTGTGTCATCATCGGCTCGCCGGAAACCCGCATCGTGGCGCGGGATGGCAAGCCGGATCTGATCTATACGCCGCGTTTCATCGCCGGAGGGACGAGGTGATCGATCGCCGCCAGAGCGTCCTCGACAGTCTCGACCGTTTTCATGGCGGGCGCCACGGCGCGGCCGATCATGAAAACCTCGATGCCGAGCATGCGCGCCGCTTCGATCTTAGCATAAGTGGCGTCGCCGCCGCTGTTCTTGGCGATCACGGCGTCGATGCGATGGTCCCGCAGGAGCGACAGCTCGGCATCCAGCGCGAAGGGGCCGCGGTCGAGAATGAAAACAGCATGATCGAGCTTCAATGGCGGCGTGACGGGATCGACACTGCGGACCAGATAGAAATTCTGCGGAGCCGCCTCTGCCGCATGCGCCTCCTGCCGGCCGGTCGCCAGGAAGACGCGGCGCGGCGCAGCTCCAAGTGCCTCTATCGCTTCGGGAATGGTCGCGGCATGCGTCCAGCGGTCGCCGTGTTCCTCGCTCCAGAGCGGGCGGCGCAAGGCGATGGACCGAATGCCGGTCATTTCTGCAGCCTCCGCGGCATTCGCGGAAATTCTGGCGGCAAAGGGATGCGTGGCATCGACGAGCAGGTCAAATTCGCCTTCGCGAAGGAAACGCGAAAGTCCTTCGACGCCGCCGAAACCACCAATCCTCACGGAAACCGGCTGTTCGGACGGTTTTTCCGTACGTCCGGCAAGCGACAGCAGGATATCTGCGTCGGAGCGCTTCCGCAGCGCGGCCGCCAGCTGGCGCGCCTCGCTCGTGCCGCCCAGTATCAGAACGCGGAATTCTGCCATGTCTGATCTGCCGTCCCGATCCGAAAAAACCTGGCTGACCATTATCGGCATCGGTGAAGATGGTCCAGACGGTCTCGGCGAAGAGGCGCGACGGCTGATTGCTTCGGCCCCGGTCGTGTTCGGCGGCGCCCGGCATCATGCGCTGCTCGATCGTCTCATTTCGGGCGAGCGGCTGATATGGCAAAGCCCGTTCGAGACGTCGGTGGATGACATCGTTTCCCGTCGCGGCACGCCTGTCGTGGTTCTCGCCTCCGGCGATCCCTTCCTCTATGGCGTCGGCGCCACGCTCTCGCGGCGGATCGCGGCGGACGAGATGCGCACGATTCCGGCTCCCTCGGCCTTCAGCCTCGCCGCCTCGCGCCTCGGCTGGCCGCTGCAGGACACTGCAACTATATCGCTGCACGGGCGCCCGACAGAACTGATCATGCCGCACCTGCATGATGGACGGCGCATCATTGCGCTGACATCGGATGAGAAGGGACCGGCGGAACTCGCCAGGCTGCTGACCAACTACGGTTTTGGCCGTTCGCGCCTGACGGTACTGGAGGCACTGGGCGGCGAGCGCGAGAAGGTTCGCTCAGCGCTCGCGGCGGAGTTCGCGCTCGGCGCTATCGATCCGCTCAATGTCTGCGCCGTCGAAGTCGTTGCTGACGAAAAGGCCCGCATCCTGCCCTTCACCAATGGTCTGGACGACGGGTTCTTCGAGCATGACGGGCAGATCACCAAGCGCGAAATCCGTGCTCTGACGCTGTCGGCGCTGTCGCCGCGCTATGGCGAGTTGCTTTGGGATATCGGCGCAGGCTCCGGCTCCATCGGCATCGAATGGATGCTCTGCGACCCCTCGCTGAAGGCGATCGCCATCGAGCAATCGCCGGAGCGCGCCGCGCGCATCGCCCGCAATGCAACCGCTCTCGGTGTGCCAAGCCTCGCACTGGTCGAAGGCACCGCGCCCTCGGCGTTCCGCGATCTCGCGCAGCCGGACGCGATCTTCATCGGCGGTGGCGGCAGCGAGCCCGGCGTACTCGAGGCGGCTATCGCCGCGCTCAAGCCGGGCGGGCGTCTCGTCGCCAATGCCGTGACGCTGGAAATGGAAGCGCTGCTGCTTTCCGAATATGCCAAGCGCGGCGGAACGCTGACGCGCCTCGAAGTTTCCCGTGCCGCCCCCGTCGGCACGATGAGCGGCTGGCGGCCGGCAATGCCGGTGACGCAATGGCGCTGGATCAAGGACCTGACATGACCGTACATTTCATCGGCGCCGGCCCGGGCGCTGCCGACCTCATCACCGTTCGCGGCCGCGATCTGATCGCGAAGTGCCAGGTCTGCCTCTATGCCGGCTCGATCGTTTCGCCGGAGCTCCTGCAATATTGCCCGCCGGGCGCCCGCATCGTCGATACCGCGCCGATGTCGCTCGATGAGATCGAAGCCGAGTACCTGAAGGCCGCCAATGCCGGTCAGGATGTGGCGCGGCTGCATTCCGGCGATCTCTCGGTCTGGAGCGCGGTCGCCGAGCAGATCCGCCGCCTCGAAAAGCATGGCATCGATTTTACCATGACCCCCGGCGTTCCGGCCTTTGCAGCCGCGGCCTCGGCGCTCGGTCGCGAACTGACGATCCCGGCCGTGGCGCAGAGCCTGGTGCTGACCCGTGTTTCCGGCCGGGCATCGCCGATGCCGAATGAAGAGACGCTGGAGAAATTCGGCGCGACCGGCTCGACGCTTGCCATTCATCTGGCGATCCATGCGCTCGGCCAGGTGGTCAGCGAGCTGACGCCGCTTTACGGCGCTGACTGCCCGGTTGCCATCGTCGTCAAGGCCTCGTGGCCGGATGAGCGGATCGTCCGCGGCACGCTCGGTGATATCGAGGCGAAGGTTGCCGCAGAACCGATCGAACGGACCGCGATCATCTTCGTCGGTCCGTCCCTTGCTGCCAGCGATTTCCGCGAAAGCTCGCTTTACGATCCTGCCTATCAGCGCCGCTTCCGCGGCCGCGAATAGCTCAGATCGCCGAAGAGAGATAATCCATGCTCTGGCGCAGCGCCGCTGCCGGATCTTTCAGCGCATGGACTTCGGCCGAGAACGGCTCGAAGGAGGCGGGACCCTTGTAGCCCGCCTGCAGCAGCGCGCGCACTTGGCCGGCATTGTCGAGGCGGTCGGCTGACGTGACGAGAACGCGGTGCGGGTCACGCATATCAGAGACGGAAACGTCCTTGTCGTCGACGCCGGAAATGTGGATCAGGCCGGTCATATCAGGGAAGATCGCGGCCTCGCCGGCGAGATGGTGGTGGAACGTGTCGTGGACGAGCTTGAATGTGCCTTCAGCGC
The DNA here is from genome assembly GCF_016864575.1 of Rhizobium sp. BG4. Taxonomy (NCBI): domain Bacteria; kingdom Pseudomonadati; phylum Pseudomonadota; class Alphaproteobacteria; order Hyphomicrobiales; family Rhizobiaceae; genus Rhizobium; species Rhizobium sp. BG4. Next base: position 852,353 of record NZ_CP044126.1, on the reverse strand, counting down.
CGAGTTCACGGATCGCATCGGCCGCTTCCGTCTTGGAGCTCAGCGAGCAGATTTCGAACCCGAGTGGCTCGACCAGACCGGTGATGCCGGCAGCATCGAGCATCGGCTTCAGGGCGGTCAGCGACTGACGCAGATTGGCTTGGCGCGCGCCGTCTTCACGGCCGGTGCCGTCGTTCTTCGGAACCAGCACCAGCGCCTTGGCGCCGCAGGCGGCGGCGTAGTCGATCAGTTCCTTGGCTTCGGCGGCGCGGGTCTCGTTCCACTCGTTGAAACGCTGCAGGGCGTTGATCGAGATAATCGTCACGCCATGGCGCTCGGCGGCCGCCTTGATCTCCGCCGGCTTGGTGCCGTCGAGGATCGCGTTGCCGCTGAGGTCGTTGCGGATTTCGACGGAGTCGATGCCGAGCGACTTTGCGAGCGCGAAGAAGCTGTCAATCTTCAGTGCGGGCGCTGCCATGTGGTTCAGCGCGTAGCGAACAGATGCCATTTCAAAAGTCCTCCCAAGGGCGCTCCGGTCCTGGAGCGCAAATCTAGCCCGGGGAATCTCTATCCGAAAATTGCAAAGGCGACAGCAGGCAGACGCCTGTCCATCCTATCATCCGTGACAGATTTTTGTGATGAATGATGGAAATCCATCATTCTAGATATTCTCCGGAATATAGATTTCGAACGGCAGGAAGGTCTGGCCGGGAACTGCCGCCTCACCGTTGCCGATGGCGGCGATCATCTGGGCGACCAGCTCGCGGCAGATCGCCGGCAGCGGGGTGCTGAGTGCCATGGTCACCGTTCCGTCCATCAGCGCGGCCTTGCTCTCTGGCACCAGCTCATTGACGATCAGGGCGACCTCGCCGGTGCGTTTCTCCTCCTGGATCGCAGCGATCGCCCCCTCCATGCCGCCACCGCAGACATAGAGGCCGACGAGATCAGGGTGTTTCTGCAGCAGCGTCGACGTCGCCTCATGGGTGATCTCCACGGTGTCGAGATTGATGAGCGTTTCCAGCACATCGAAATCCGGCGCTTCCTCGCGGAAATAGGAACGGAAGCCGACTTCGCGCAGCTCATGCCCATGGAAGCGATGGCTACCGACGAAACAGGCGACCTTGCCGGGCTTGCGGGCCGTGCGGGCGATCGTCCAGGCCGCGGAACGGCCGACCTTTCGGTTATCGAGGCCGATATAGCCGGCGCGCGTTCCCTCGGCGAAATCCGACAGCACGGAAAAGACCGGGATGCCCTTGTGTTTCAGCTCTTCCACGGCTGCGGTGACGGCCGGATAATCCGGGGCCACCATGGCCACCGCCTGGTTGCGGGCCGTCAGCGTCCGGAGCTTCTCGGTAATGGCGGCAGGCGTGGAGGCCGCCGGATAATCGATCTGGATCTGCAGACGCGCGGTGGTGCAGGCCGCCGCCGCAATCTCGATTTCGCGGCTAAAGGCCTGGTAGAAGGATTGCATCGGCTTCTGCAGCAGGAAGGCCAGCTGATAGCGCGGCAGATCCTCGAAGACGCGCTGCCGGATCAGGCCGACAGCGTGGTAGCCGATCGATTGCGCCGCGTCATAGACACGCCGCGCCGTTTCCTCGCGCACCTTATGGCGCCCGTTGAGCACGCGGTCGACAGTCGCCACACTGACGCCGGACGCATGGGCAAGGTCTGATATCGTCGGTCGGCGCATGACGGTTCCTGATATAATCCATCACAGATGAAAGCCACATGTGATGGTTTTTGATAGAATATATCAAGACTGCATTGAGCCCTGGGCAAAGTCAACTTAACCTTCATATCAGCCAGGGATTGGCGGGAGGCAAAGATGACCGAGACGATGAAACGCGACTACAGCCTGCTGGGGGAGAGCAGCCGCCGGGCGGTTGAGACCGGGCTTGCGGCAGCGCAATGGTATCACACCGACGTAGCGCGCAAGGAGATGAAGGCGCTGATGCAGCGCTCGGATGCGCCTGCGATCCGCGACACGATCATCTGGCTCGGCAGCATGCTGGTTTTCGCCGGTCTCGGTATCTATTTCTGGGGTTCGTGGATCTGCGTTCCGTTCTTCCTCGCCTATGGTGTTCTCTACGGCTCGGCGTCCGATAGCCGCTGGCACGAATGCGGCCACGGCACGGCCTTCAAGACGCGCTGGATGAACGATGCCGTCTATCAGATCGCCTGCTTCATGATCATGCGCAACCCGGTGACCTGGCGCTGGAGCCATACCCGTCATCACACGGACACCGTCATTGTCGGCCGCGATCCGGAAATTGCCGTCATGCGCCCGCCGGACCTCTTCCGGCTGATCCTCAATTTCTTCGGCATCCTCGATGCCGGCTATGCTGTGATCGACATGCTGCGCAACGCCTCCGGCGTCGTCAGCGAGGCCGAGAAGACCTTCATTCCCGAGATGGAGCAGCCAAAGACGATCCGCGTCGCCCGCATCTGGCTGGCGATCTATGTCGCGACCATCGCGCTAGCGATCTATATGGGCTCGTTCCTGCCGCTGATGTTGATCGGCCTGCCGCGCCTCTACGGCGCCTGGCACCATGTCATGACCGGCCTGCTGCAGCATGGCGGCCTCGCCGACAACGTCATCGACCACCGGCTGAACAGCCGCACGGTCTACATGAACCCGATCAGCCGCTTCATCTACTGGAACATGAACTACCACGTCGAGCATCACATGTTCCCGATGGTGCCGTACCATGCGCTGCCGCAGCTGCATGCGATGATCAAGCACGACCTTCCGGCGCCGAACCCGTCGATGTGGTCGGGCTACAAGGAAATGATCCCGGCTTTTCTTCGCCAGTTGCGAAACGAGGACTATTTCCTGAAGCGCGAACTGCCGCAGACGGCGCGGCCGTATCGCGAGGAGTTCCACGCCGAGCTCGCCCCGGCGGCTCAGTAAGACCAACGATAATTCTGGGAGGAAGATATGAGCGGAAACTGGATCGAAGTCTGCGCCAAGGATGATATCGACGAAGAGGATGTCATGCGCTTTGACCATGACGGCAAGACCTTCGCCGTCTATCGCAGCCCCGACGATGAATTCTTCGCAACCGACGGGCTCTGCACCCACGAGCGCATCCATCTCGCCGATGGCCTGGTGATGGAAGACATCATCGAATGTCCGAAACATAACGGCCGCTTCAACTACAAAACCGGCGAGGCCAAGGGCGCACCCGTCTGCGTCAACCTGAAGACCTATCCGGTCAAGGTCGAAGGCGGCTCTGTCTTCATCTCCATCTGAGGAGGCTTCCATGTCTCACTTCGTCATTATCGGGGCCGGCGAATGCGGCGCCCGGGCCGCCTTTGCTTTGCGTGAAAAGGGCTTTGACGGCGAGATCACCCTTGTCGGCACCGAGACGCTGTTGCCTTACGAGCGCCCGCCTTTGTCGAAAGCGAGCATCAGCGAAGCCCTCGAGCCGAAGCTGATTGCCGCCTCCGAGCGCTATGCGGAAGTTGGCATCCGCCTGATGACCGGCGTATCGGCAAAGAGCCTCGATGCGGAAGCCAAGCGCGTCGTTCTCTCCGATGGCTCGGTCCTCTCCTATGACAAGCTGCTGCTTGCAACGGGCGCCAGCCCGCGTGCCTTTCCGGGTGCACCGGCCGTCAGCGCCCGGATTCGGGCATTGCGCACGCATCACGACGCCGTTTCGCTCCGCGATGTCATGAAGCCCGGCAGGCACATCGCCATCATCGGCGGTGGCTTTATCGGCCTCGAGGTAGCCGCCACCGCGATCAAGCTCGGCGCCCGCGTCACCCTCGTCGAGGGGCTGGAACGCGTCCTGAAACGCGGCGTTCCGGAGGAGATCGCGCTGGCGCTTTCCGAGCGTCATCGCGGCGAAGGCATCGATCTGCGCTGCGGCGCCGCCATCGAGGCCGTCGGCGAAGAGACCGGCCACGCCTTCATCAAGATTGCCAGCGAGAGGCTGGAGGCCGATCTTATCCTGGTCGGAATTGGCGCGCAGCCGAATGTGGAATTGGCGCAAGCCGCAGGCCTGGCGATCGAGAACGGCATCGCCGTCGACGGGCATTTGCAGACCTCATCGCCGGACATTTATGCCGCCGGGGACTGCTGCTCTTTTCCCCTTGAAATTTACGGCGGTAAACGCGTGCGGCTTGAGTCGTGGCGCAATGCCCAGGAGCAGGGCAACCTCGCCGCGGCCAACATGATGGGCGCGAACGAGGCCGTTTCGGCCGTTCCGTGGTTCTGGTCGGATCAATATGACCTGACGCTGCAGATCGCCGGGCTTGCCGATGGAGCCGTCACGCATCTGCGGCGCGACCTCGGCGATGGCGCCTTCATCCTCTTCCATCTCGATGGCAAGGGACGGTTGCTGGCCGCAAGCGGCATCGGCACCGGCAATGCCGTCGCCCGCGATATCCGCCTTGCGGAAATGCTGATCGCCGCGCGTGCCCATCCCGATCCGGCGGCGCTGACCGCCAGCAATGTCAAACTGAAGTCGCTGCTCGCGGCGTGAACGGAGAACAAGATGAAGAAGCATAGCCGGCCGACCGTTGCCGACCTCCTATCGATAAAAGGTAAGCGTCAGCTTACGATGCTGCGCGTCACCACGCTTGAGGAGGCGGAAGCCGCGGAAAAGGCGAAGATCGACATGGTCTCCGTTCCCCCGGCGCTGCTCGGCCCGGTTTTCCGTGAGGCGGCGCCGAGCCCGTTTGCCGTTCCCGGCCTTGAATATGGCGATTATGTCAGCGCCGAGGAATATCTGCGCGAAGCCTTCAAGGCGCTGAAAGCCGGCGGTGACGCCGTCTATTGCGCTGCGGGTCTCTCGACCATCCGCCGCATGCGCGAAGAGGGCATTCCGGTCTGCGGCCATGTCGGCCTCATCCCTTCCAAGGCGACCTGGACCGGCGGTTTCCGCGCTGTCGGCAAGACGGCCGCCAGCGCCTTCGAAATCTGGCGGCAGACCAAGGCGCTGGAGGAGGCAGGCGCCTTCGCAGCCGAGATTGAAGTGGTCCCCGGCGAAGTCGCCGCAGCGATCAGCCAGAACACCTCGATGCTGATGATCTCGATGGGCGCCGGTACCGGCTGCGATGCGCAATATCTCTTCGCCGACGACGTGCTCGGCGCCAACCGCGATCACTACCCGCGCCACGCCAAGGTCTACCGCAACTTCGCCGCCGAATATGACCGGCTGCAGCGCGAACGGATCGCTGCCTTCACCGAATTCGCCGATGACGTGAAAAACGGCGCCTATCCCGAAAAGCGGCATCTCGTCGGCATCGACGAGGAGCAGCTGAAGCTGTTCCTGCAGCGGCTGAGGAGCGAACTGGATCAGGCTTAAGGCTATCCACCATGGGCGAATTGCGCCACGAGTTCGTGGCTGTCGCCCGGGTAGGTGAGCTTCACATGGGTGACATGCACATCGCCGCTCTGCGTCTTGCGCTCGATCACCAGGCAGGCGCTGCCCGCCGGGATAGCCAGCGCTGCGGCGATATCGGCCTTGGCAGGTTCGGCGCGGATGCGGTGTTCGGCTGAACTCCAGGGCACCTTGCCGAGCAGCCATGTGCCGGGCGGGCTATCCTTGAAGGGCTCCTCGGCAGCCTCGGGAACGGCGGAAAGATTGATTAGGCGCTGTTCGTGGCAGAAGGGGCGGTCGCCGGCAAAGTGATCGCAAACGATGTCGAGCACCGATGTCCCTGCCTCGAGGTTGAGGCGCGTGCTGTCCTCACGCTTCACGCGGCGGACCTTCAGGCTGGCGATCGTGTAGCGGTAGGGGAGGCCGAGGGCCTGCACCTCGCGCCGGAGATCGTGGATTTCCATCACGGCCGATTGCGCATGCGGGAAGCGGACATAGGTGCCCGCCTTGCGCCGCCGCTCGATCAGCCCGCGCTTGACGAGATCGGTCAGCGCCTTGTTCACCGTCATTCGAGAGCAGCCATATTGCACAGTCAGCTCGTGTTCGAAGGGAATGCGATGGCCGGGCGGCCATTCTCCGGAAAGAATGCTGCGCTCGACGTCGTTCTGGATGCGAAGGTGAAGCGGCATGTCCCCCATGGCCAGCTTCCCTATCCGTGCGCTGCCGCCGCGATCGCCTCGTTGCGGATTTCTTCGGTGAGCTTCAGGCGCAGCGCCGAAAATTCCGGGCTGGCCTTGACCGTGTAATGCCGGGGATGCGGCAGATCGACCGGCGTGATCGACTTGATACGCCCGGGCCGTGCCGTCATCGTCACTACGCGCGAGGCCATGAACACGGCCTCCTCGATATCATGGGTGACGAAGATGACGGTCTTCTGCTCACGTTCCCAGATGCCGAGCAGCAGTTCCTGCATCAGGCCGCGGGTCTGGTTGTCCAGCGCGCCGAAGGGTTCGTCGAGCAGCAGGATCTTCGGATTGTTGGCGAGCGCGCGGGCAATCGCCGTGCGCTGCTGCATGCCCCCGGAAAGCTGCTTCGGCCAGTGGTTCTCGAAGCCGCGCAACCCGACCTTGTCGATGTAGCTGGCGACAATCTCGTTCTTCTCCTTTTCTGGCACGCCCTTTTCGCGCAGGCCGAAGGCGACGTTGTCGCGGATCGTCAGCCAGGGAAACAGCGTGTAGGACTGGAAGACCATGCCGCGGTCGGCGCCCGGTCCGGTCACGGCCTTGCCTTCGAGCGTAACGGTCCCGGCCGTCGGCTTGTCGAGGCCGGCGATGATGCGCAGCAGCGTCGACTTTCCGCAGCCCGAGGGTCCCAGGATCGTCACGAAGTCGTTGCGGGGAATATCGAGATCCGTCGGCTGCAGCGCCAGCGTCGGCTGACCGCCGTGAACACCCGGAAAGGTGCGGCTGACGCCCTTGATGACGAGTTCGCTCATGCGAGCCTCCAGGCAAAGAGCCGGCGATTGGCCCACTTGAAGGCGAAATCCGAGACGAGGCCGATCAGGCCGATGACGATGATGCCGAAGATGATCTGGCCGGTGGCGAGCAGCGCCTGGCTGTTGATGATCATATAGCCGATGCCCGAGGACGCGCCGATCAGCTCGGCGACGATGACATAGGTCCAGGCCCAGCCGAGAACGAGGCGCAGCGTCTCGGCGATATCGGGTGCATTGGCGGGAATGAGGACACGGCGCACGACGCCACTGTCTCCGGCACCCAGCGTATAGGCGGCCTCGACCAGGTCGCGGCGCGTGTTGGAAACCGAAACGGCGACCATCAGCACGATCTGGAAGACGGCGCCGATGAAGATGACCAGCAGCTTCTGCGTTTCGCCGATGCCGGCCCAGAGGATCAAGAGCGGCACGAAGGCGGAGGCAGGCAGATAGCGGGCGAAGGAGACGAAGGGTTCGAGCAGGGCCTCGACCGGCTTGTAGGCGCCCATCAGGATGCCGAGCGGAACGGCGACCAGCGCCGACAGGATAAAGCCGCCGACGACACGCCAGATGGTCATACCGATATCGAAGAGGAAGCCCTGGTTGACCAGGAGGTCATAGCCATCCTGCACCATGGTGATCGGATCGGCGAGGAAGGTCTTGGAGACGAAGCCGCCGAGCGTCGCATAACCCCAGCCCGCAAAGAAAATCACGAAAAACAGCAGGCCGTAAAGCAGTCTGCTGCGGGCTCCGATGGGTTGTAGTGGATGCATGCCGCGCCTTCTCGATGGTCTCGGGCGCGCGGGCTGACCGCGCGCCGTTGGTGTCCAGGGATTACTTGATGAAGGACGGATCGGCGAGCGTCGTCAGATCCGGCTTCTTCTTGATCACGCCTGCCTGCAGAAGCAGGTCGGCAGCTTCTTCGTTGAAGCTCTTGAAGGTGGTTTCGAAGAATTTCTGGGCGGCTGCCTTGTCCTGCCATTCGAGATAGGCGGCGGATTCGCCGAATTCCTTGCCCGACTGCTTCACGTCCTTGCCCATGATCTCGAAGGACTTGTCCCTGTCAGTCTTGATCATCTCCAGCGCATCGTAATAGCTGGCCGCCAGCGCCTTGGCGGCTTCCGGATTGTCCTTCAGGAAGGCGGTGGTGCAGCCGAATGTGTCCATCACGGCCGGATAATCGAGGGTCGTGGCGATGATCTTGCCCTTGTCAGGCGCAGCGCGGACGCTGGAAAGATAAGGCTCGTAGGTCACGGCTGCGTCGTTCTGGCCGGCGAGCAGCGCCTGAGCCGCCGGGCCCGGCTCCATGTTGACGACCTTGACGTCCTTCATGCTCATGCCGTTCTTGGCGAGGATGAAAGCGAGCAGGAAGTAGGGCGAGGTGCCCGGCGCCGAAGCGGCAACCGACTTGCCCTTGAGATCGGTGATCTTTTCGATGCCGGGCTTCGCGGCAATGCCATCAGCGCCATGCGAAACGTCGAGCTGGAAGATCTGCGTCGTCGCAACGCCGGCGGCATTCCAGACGATCCAGGTCTCGACGGTCGTTGCCGCGCACTGGATGTCGCCGGATGCCAGCGCCAGATGGCGGCTCGCCTGTGGCACCTTGACGATCGACACGTCGAGGCCGTGCTTCTTGAAGATGCCGGCTTCCTTGGCCAGCGTCAGCGGCGCAAAGCCGGTCCAGCCCGAGATGCCGATCGAAACCTTGGTTTCAGCGGCATGAGCCGCGCTACCGGCGAGAAGCGCGGCAAGAGCCGCAGCAATAACAGATGCTTTTTTCATGTCTGACGTTCCCTGCTCTTTGTTTAGGCATGCGTTCGGTGTGCCTGTTTATTGGCATATTAGGCACGCCGATTTTGTCTTGTCTATACAAAAGTAGAGGGAATTTCAGACGGGCGTCACAGCGCGTGGATATGGATCAGATAGGCAGTTCCCGAGCCCTGAAGCTGGAGCGCGGAAGGAGAATCCAGCGGTAATAACAGCGCATCGTCATGATCAAGAGCGATCTGCGCGCCATTATATGTGCAGCTGACGGTTCCATCACGGCAGACAAGCAGAACTGTCCCGACCTGGACGATTTCCGCAAGCATGCCATCGACGGTAAAGCGTTTGACGCTGTGCTCAAGGCGCCCGCGCCGCGTCATGACGTTGAGATCGGTGATCGTTCCACCGGCAAGCGTCGCCATGACAGGCACATCGGCCGGGAAGGCGAGCGGCGTGCTCTCCCGGGTCAAAAGCACAGGCTCCCGTCCGTCGATGGCGAGCCCCATGCCGTCGCCCGACAGGATCGACAGCGTCCGGTCGATGCCTTCGAAAATCGAGAACGGCCCGTCGGTCGCGACTGTTGCCATGCTCACCCGCCAATCGAAATCGCCAAGCGCGGCATTCTCGGGAAAGACGGCGATCTCGACGGTCTCCCCGCCGCCGTTCTTCCACGGCATGCGGCGGTGATTGGCGGCTTTTAAATGGGTCATGCTGGACATGCCGGGCTCCGGATTGAAAATTGCGGGCAAGTGGACTAAGTTTAGTGGACTAAGTTCAACGAGGTTTACGCCATGGAAATCGTCAATATCCATGAAGCCAAGACCAATCTGTCGCGCCTGATGGAGAAGGTCGCCAAGGGCGAGTCCTTTATCATCGCCAAGGCAGGCAAGCCGATCGGCAAGGTCGTACCGATTGATGAAGCCGAGAAGCCGAAGAAGCGCCGCATTGGGTTCATGGACGGTCAGATCAAGGTCCCCGACGACTTCGACACGATGATGGCCGAAGAGATTGAAGAGATGTTCTACGGCAATCCCGACAAGTTCAACGACCGATGAAGCTCCTTGTTGATACGCATATTCTTCTCTGGATGAGCGGCATGTCTTGGAAGCTGCCGCACAAAGCGCGTGAACTTCTCGAAGATGTCGAGAACGATGTCTTTTTCTCAACGGTCAGCATTTGGGAAATTGCGATCAAGTCGTCGCTGAAGCGATTTCCCGATTTCTCTGTTGATGCCGAGAGGCTGAGGCGAACGCTGATAGATCACAGTTACCGTGAGCTTCCGCTAATGGGGGAACATGCCGTTGCCGTCGGCGGACTTCCCCATATTCATGGGGATCCTTTCGACCGCATCCTCATCGCGCAATCGCTCGTCGAGGGCCTTTCGCTGATCACCGTGGACAAGACCGTCGCACGATACGGCGGCCTTATCCAATTGGTGTGATTCCTCAGTTCCCCAAAATCCCCGGCAACCGCAGGCCCTTTTCCTTGGCGCAATCGATCGCGATGTCGTAGCCCGCATCGGCGTGGCGCATGACGCCGGTGGCCGGGTCGTTCCAGAGGACGTTTCCGAGGCGGCGGGCGGCGTCATCGGTGCCGTCGGCGCAGATGACCATGCCGGAATGCTGCGAGAAGCCCATGCCGACGCCGCCGCCGTGGTGGAGCGACACCCAGGTGGCGCCCGATGCGGTGTTCAGCAGCGCGTTGAGCAGCGGCCAGTCGGAAACGGCGTCCGAGCCGTCCTTCATCGCTTCCGTCTCGCGGTTCGGCGAGGCAACGGAGCCGGAATCCAGGTGGTCGCGGCCGATGACGATCGGAGCCTTGAGCTCGCCGTTCTTCACCATCTCGTTGAAGGCGAGGCCGAGCTTGTGGCGATCGCCGAGGCCCACCCAGCAGATGCGTGCCGGCAGACCCTGGAAGGCGATGCGCTCCCTGGCCATATCCAGCCAGTTGTGCAGGTGCTTGTTGTCAGGCAGCAGCTCCTTCACTTTGGCGTCGGTCTTGTAGATATCCTCGGGATCACCGGAGAGGGCTGCCCAGCGGAACGGACCGATGCCGCGGCAGAAGAGCGGGCGGATGTAAGCAGGTACGAAGCCCGGGAAGGCGAAGGCGTTTTCGAAGCCTTCGTCCTTGGCGACCTGGCGGATGTTGTTGCCGTAGTCGAGAGTCGGAACGCCGGCATCCCAGAAGGCGACCATGGCTTCGACATGCTGGCGCATCGAGGCGCGGGCGGCATCTTCGACGGCCTTCGGATCGGTTTCGCGCTTCGCCTTGGCTTCCTCGACGCTCCAGCCAACCGGCAGGTAGCCGTTGCGCGGGTCGTGTGCCGAGGTCTGGTCGGTGACGATGTCGGGGCGTGCGCCGCCGGCCTTCATGCGCTTGACGAGCTCGGGGAAGATTTCGGCGGCATTGCCGAGCAAGCCGACGGACTTGGCTTCGCCGGCCTTGGTCCACTTGTCGATCAGCGCCAGCGCCTCATCCAGCGTCTTTGCCTTTTCATCGACATAGCGGGTGCGGATACGGAAATCGATGCGGGTTTCGTCGCATTCGACGGCAAGGCAGCATGCGCCGGCCATGACGGCCGCGAGCGGCTGCGCGCCGCCCATGCCGCCGAGGCCGCCGGTAAGAATCCACTTACCCTTGAGATTGCCGTCATAGTGCTGGCGGCCGGCTTCCACGAAGGTTTCGTAGGTGCCCTGCACGATGCCCTGGGTGCCGATATAGATCCACGAACCGGCCGTCATCTGGCCGTACATCGCAAGGCCCTTCTTGTCGAGTTCGTTGAAGTGATCCCAGGTCGCCCAATGCGGCACGAGGTTGGAGTTGGCGATCAGAACGCGCGGCGCATCCTTGTGAGTGCGGAATACGCCGACCGGCTTGCCGGACTGAACCAGCAGCGTCTCGTCCTCGTTCAGCGTCTTCAGCGTCGCGGTGATGCGGTCGAAATCGTCCCAGGTGCGGGTGGCGCGGCCGATGCCGCCGTAGACGACGAGCTCGTTCGGGTTCTCGGCCACATCGGGATCGAGATTGTTCATCAGCATGCGCAGCGGCGCTTCGGTCATCCAGCTCTTGGTATTCAGCTGGTCGCCGCGCGGCGCACGGATTTCGCGGATGTTGTGACGCGGATTGCTCATCTCAGATCTCCAGGGAAGGAAGGATGTTGGCGGATACGGACGCGTTCAGCGCGCCGGTAGCGATCAGGCTGCTGGCAGCCTCAAGGTCATTGGCCATGTAGCGGTCGATTTCGAGCGTCGGCACGACGGTGCGGATCGCATCGATCGCCTTCTGCAGCTCGGGGCTGGTGGCAAGCGGGGCGCGGAATTCGACGCCCTGGGCGGCGGTCAGCGCCTCGATGCCGATGATGCCGAAGAGGTTTTCGGTCATCTGCAGCAGGCGGCGGGCGCCGTGGCAGGCCATGGAAACATGGTCTTCCTGGTTGGCCGACGTCGGTGTCGAGTCGACCGATGCCGGGTGCGACATCTGCTTGTTTTCGCTCATCAGCGCCGCAGAGGTGACCTCGGCGATCATCAGGCCAGAATTCAGGCCGGGCTTCTTGGCGAGGAAGGCCGGAAGGCCGTAGGAGAGGGCAGGGTCGACCAGAAGCGCGATGCGGCGCTGGGCGATCGCGCCGATTTCGCAGACGGCGATGGCGATCTGATCGGCAGCGAAGGCGACTGGCTCGGCGTGGAAATTGCCCCCTGAGACGACAGAGTTGTCGGAGAGAACCAGCGGATTGTCGGTCACTGCGTTGGCTTCGATCTCAAGCGTGCGGGCAACGGAGCGCAGAAGATCGAGGCAGGCGCCATCGACCTGTGGCTGGCAGCGGATGCAATAGGGGTCCTGCACGCGCTCGTCGCCCTCGATATGGCTCTGGCGGATGACCGAGTTGTCGAGCAGGGCGCGCAGCGCCGCTGCCGTATCGATCTGGCCGCGATGGCCGCGTAGGGTGTGAATATCAGGATGGAACGGAGCCGAGGAGCCCATGGCCGCATCCGTCGACATCGCGCCGGTGATCAGCGCCGATTGTGCTGCCCGGTGAGCGCGGAAGAGGCCTGCCAGCGCCAGTGCCGTGGAGGTCTGCGTGCCGTTGATCAGCGCCAGGCCTTCCTTGGCGGCGAGCACGACAGGCTCAAGCCCCGCCTTCTTCAGTGCATCGGCGCCGGAGAGACGTTCACCGGCGAAGAAGGCTTCAGCCTCGCCCATCATCACCGCAGCCATATGCGCCAGCGGCGCGAGGTCGCCGGATGCGCCAACGGAACCCTTTTCCGGGACCACCGGGATAACGCCCTTTTTGAGCATGCCTTCGATCAGCCGCACCAGCTCGATGCGCACGCCGGAAGCGCCGCGGCCGAGCGAGACCAGCTTGAGGGCCATGATCAGCCGAACGACATTCTCAGGCAGCGGCGCGCCGATGCCGCAGCAATGCGACAGGATGAGATTGCGCTGCAGCGTTGCGACATCAGCGGCGTCGATCTTGATCGAGGCGAGCTTTCCGAAGCCGGTATTGATGCCGTAAACGGGCGCATTGCCGGCTGCGATCTCCGCGATGCGGGCCGCAGCCTTGTTGATCCCTGCGTCAAAGGACGCATCGAGCCTGGCCGGTTCGCCGGTCCAGTAGATGGTTTCCAGCTGCTTCAGAGAAACGGAGCCTGGATGGAGGGTGATGGTCAACGGCCGATCCTTTCGCCCTTGTAGATGCGTGCGTGAAGTGGGTTGAAGCCGATGCGGTAGACGAGCTCGGCGGGGCTCTCGATATCCCAAACCGCCATGTCGGCGGCCTTTCCGGCTTCCAGCGTTCCGGTTTCGCCGAGAAGACCAAGGGCACGCGCGCCTTCGCGCGTCGCACCGGCAATGCATTCCTCGACGGTCAGGCCGAAGAGCGTCGCCGACATGTTCATCGTCAAAAGCAGCGAGGTCAGCGGCGAGGTGCCGGGGTTGCAGTCGGTCGCGATAGCGATCGGCACGCCTGCGGCGCGCAGCGCCTTGACCGGCGGCTTCTGCTTCTCGTTGATGGCGTAGAAGGCGCCGGGAAGCAGCACAGAGACGGTTCCGGCCGCAGCCATGGCCGCAATGCCTTCGTCATCGAGATATTCGAGATGGTCGGCGGAGAGGGCGCCGTAACCGGCGGCGAGTTTGGCGCCGCCGAGATTGGAAAGCTGCTCGGCGTGGAGCTTGACCGGCAGACCAAGCGCCTTGGCGCGATCGAAAACGCGGGAGATTTCCTCGGTCGAAAAGGCGATGCCTTCGCAGAAACCATCGACGGCGTCGGCAAGGCCGCGCTTGTGCGCTTCATCAAGCGTCGGCAGCACGACTTCGCTGATATAATCGCCGTTGCGGCCCTTGTAGTGGGCGGGCGTCGCATGGGCGCCGAGATAGCTGGTCTTGACACGAACGGGTCTGATGGTGCCGAGCGCGCGGGCGGCTTCCAGCATCTTCAGTTCGCCGTCGCTCGTCAGCCCGTAGCCGGACTTGATCTCGATCGTCGTCACACCTTCTGAGAGCAGCGTGTCCAGCCGCCGGATCGAGGCCTGAACGAGGCCGTCGATGGAGAGCGCATTGGTCGCCGTGACCGAGGAAACGATGCCGCCGCCGGCGCGGGCGATCTCTTCGTAGGTGGCGCCTTCCAGACGCATTTCAAATTCGCGAGCGCGATTGCCGCCATAGACGATGTGCGTGTGGCAATCGACGAGGCCGGGGGTGACCCAGCGGCCCTCAAGATCGGTGATCTCGGCGCGTTCGATCATCGAAACCGGCAGTTCGCCTTCCGGGCCGGCATAAGTGATCCGGCCGTTTTCGGTGACGATGGCGCCCTTCTCGATGATCCCGAGACCGGATTGCGCCGGATTGAGCGTTGCCAGTCTGGCATTGCGCCAAAGGCTCGGCCGCTCCATTTCGCTATGAAGATTATCCCCTGTCATCAGCTTTACGCCTTTCCTTATGTCGAAACATGTATATACATAATAACCGGGTGACAAGTGGAATTTTGGGCGCTTCCATGGAAAAGAAAGATGGACGCCTTCAAAGGGAGCAAGCGATGACGACCCTCCATGCAAAGAATGTCCTGCTGCAAAACGGCTGGCAGAGCGATGTGCGGCTGACGCTGGAAGGCGGCCGGATTGCCAAGATCGAGACCGACGTGGCGGCTGACGCCGCTGACGAGCGCCACGCGGTGCTGATCCCGGCAATGCCGAACCTGCACAGCCACGCGTTTCAGCGCGCAATGGCTGGACTGGCCGAGGTTCGCGGCCCCGCGGATGACAGCTTCTGGAGCTGGCGCACCGTCATGTACAAGTTCGCTTTGTCGATGACGCCCGAGCATGTCGAGGCGGTTGCGGCGCAGCTTTATATGGAGATGCTGGAAGCGGGTTTCTCGCGGGTCGGCGAGTTCCACTATCTGCACCACGATAAGGACGGCAGCCCTTATGGCGATATCGCCGAGCTTGCCAGCCGGATCGGCGCGGCAAGCGCGGAGACGGGGATCGGCCTGACGCTGCTGCCGGTTTTCTATGCCCATTCCGGCTTCGGCGGCGCAGCTCCTATCGATGGCCAGCGCCGTTTCATCAACTCCGTCGATGGCTTCGGCCGCCTGATGGAACGTTGTGCGTCGATCACCGGTAAGCTCGACGGTGCGCATCTTGGGATCGCGCCGCACAGCCTGCGCGCCACGACGCCGGATGAGCTGAAGGCAATCCTGCCGCTGGCCGGCGATGGCCCTGTTCATATCCATGTCGCCGAACAGGTGAAGGAGGTCGAGGACTGCATCTCCTGGTCCGGCGCGAGGCCGGTCGAGTGGTTGCTGGCAAATGCCCCGGTCGATGGCCGCTGGTGCCTGATCCATGCGACGCATATGACCAATGATGAGACGCGCGGCATGGCGAAAAGCGGCGTGATCGCCGGTCTCTGCCCGATTACCGAGGCCAATCTTGGTGACGGCATGTTCGCAGCGCCGCTCTTCCTGGAAGAGGGTGGCCGGTATGGCGTCGGTTCGGATTCGAATGTGATGATCTCGCTGCCGGGCGAGCTCTGCCAGCTGGAATATTCGCAGCGTCTCGGCCGCCGCGCCCGCAATGTCATCGCCGAAACCGGCGGCTCGACCGGCCGCAACCTGTTCGACAATGCCGTCAACGGCGGCAGTGCCGCACTGGCTTCCAACCCGGGGCTAGGCGAAGGCAATGATGCCGATATCGTCTCTCTGGATTGCAGCGCAGTGCCCTATCTCGCCGGCGATCAGCTCCTCGACCACTGGATCTTCGCAGGCGGCGTGCGTGTCGACAGCGTCTGGTCGCTCGGCCGCAAGCAGGTCGAGGGCGGGCGCCATCGCAAGCGCGAGGCGATCAATCGCCGTTTCCTGGCGGCAATGGGCGAACTTCTTTCCGCCTAGGGCTTTCGCTTCTGCGGCATCCGCAATAGAGCGGGAAGGGACGTCAACCGGAGCCTGATATGGCAAGCAAGGATGCCACGCTGCATCAGAGCATCTTGAGCGAGATCGAAGGCCGCATCGTTTCGGGCGAGTGGCCGCCGGGCCACCGCATTCCGTTCGAGGTCGATCTCGCCACCCAATATGGCTGCTCGCGAATGACGGTCAACAAGGTGCTGACCCAGCTTGCCAAGGCCGGACTGATCGAACGCCGCAAGAAATCCGGCAGCTTCGTCACCCAACCGCAGGCGCAGTCCGCGGTTCTCGAGATCCACGATATCAAGGCCGAGGTTCAGTCGCTGAACGTGGCCTACAGCTATCGGGTCATCGCCCAGAAAACTCGCAAGGCGAAGGCCGGCGAGGGTCAGCTTCCCGACGTTGCGCCCGGCACGCCGCTTCGCGAAATCACCTGCGTCCACTTCGCAGGCGCGCTCCCCTTCTGCCTCGAGGAGCGCCTGATCAACCTCGAAACAGTGCCGGATGCGGCGACCGCGGATTTCGCCGAAACCGCGCCCGGTCCGTGGCTGGTGAAACAGGTGCCCTGGACGACCGCCGAGCACAAGATCCATGCCTCGCCCGCCAGCAGCAATGCGGCGGATGCGCTGGACATTCCCCGCGGCACCGCCTGCCTCGTCGTCGAACGCCGGACCTGGAGCAATGCCGGTCCCGTCACCCATGTGCGCTTTACCTATCCTGGTGACCGTCATGCGCTCGTTGCCCGTTTCAGCCCGGCTTCCTGAGATTTGATCGGCGCGCCGGTTGCGAATCATCGGTCAAATAGCGGAAGTAAAGGTCGAAATGACTTCCGGAAAATGACGTGCGCCACGAGATCGACAATGCCCTTCTGAAAAGCCTTCTCCCTGCCGTGGTGCAGGCGGAGGACATGCTGGCGCGCGTCGATGAACGGGCGGCGCGCTCGCCGGTTGGCGAAGGCTTTGCCGAACGTGGCCACTTCTTCGATGCAGCAGGCGCCCTTTGGGTGGCGGGCGAGCTCGTGCATGTCGAGGATC
This sequence comes from Rhizobium sp. BG4, assembly GCF_016864575.1. NCBI lineage: Bacteria > Pseudomonadati > Pseudomonadota > Alphaproteobacteria > Hyphomicrobiales > Rhizobiaceae > Rhizobium > Rhizobium sp. BG4. The sequence continues at coordinate 835,367 of NZ_CP044126.1, read as the reverse complement.
TCGTGCTCCACGACGCGCATATGGACAGCCGCACGCCGAGCCACGAGCTGACGATCGCCCATGCCGTGCTGCGCGCGCGGCGCCGCATCTGGACCGCCGACCCCGCCTGGGCGCTGAGCGCTGCCGGTCTCAACGCACTGGCAGGGGCGGGGCTGGACGAGGGCACGGCACCTGAGACCAAGGGTTTTGCCGCTGCTACAGAAGAGGCGGATGAGCCCGATCAGCTGCTTTCGGCCGAGCTTGCGGAAATCGACGCGGTACTCGCCCGCTCGCAGCGACTGCTTGATGCCCATATGGGCAAGCCCGTCGAGGCCGAGGAAGAGCGGCCGAAGGAGAAGCGCAGCGACGATCCGCTCGGCCTTTTCGGCGATGACGAATGGGATGAGGGGCAGCGGCTTGCCGATTGGCGCGGTGTGCTGCCGCTCGCGGGCGAGCTGCCGCCGGTTCTCGCCGCCGCCGTTCTGTTCGACGCCTGGGAGCGGATCGAGCCGCTGCGGCGCCAGTCCTGGCTCGGCGGTTTGCTGGTTTCCAGCCATCTGCGGGCGCGGGGCAAGGTGTCCTCGCACCTCTTTTCCTTCTACGCCGGTTTGAAGAGCGTCCGCCACGAGCGGCGCCGCTCGCGTGACCGGCTGACCCGGCTTCTCGCCTTCCTGGAAGCGATGAGCGACAGTGCTGCCACCGGCCTCAAGGAGATGGACCGCCTGCTGCTCGCCCGCACGCAGATGGAGCTGCGCTTCAGGGATCGCCGCTCGAACAGCAGCCTGCCGCAACTGGCGGAGTTCGTGCTATCGCGGCCGATGGTATCGTCGGCGATGGTCGCCAAGCAGCTGAAGGTGACCAGCCGCGGCGCGCTCAATCTGCTGAACGAGATCGGCATTCGCGAGATCACCGGCCGCGGCCGCTACCGCGCTTGGGGCATCATCTGATCTGCACTATAAAGTCCACCCGGAATGCAAAAAGGCCGAAGCTTTCGCTCCGGCCTTTTCATTTAAAGGGTGAACGCCCGGCCCGCCATCCTGTCACAGATTGCGGACCGGGCGCTCTAGCGCTTCCATTGCCCCCAGAAGCGCAGTCCTATTCCCGCTCGCCCGTGAAGTTGAGCAGCAGCTGGAAGATGTTGACGAAGTTCAGGTAGAGAGACAGAGCGCCGAAGACGGCAAGCTTCTGGTTCGATTCCTGATCATGGTTTTCGGAATACTGTTCCTTGATGTTCTGCGTGTCCCAAGCGGTCAGGCCGACGAAGACGACGATACCGATGACCGAGATGGCGAACTGCAGTGCAGACGAGCCAAGGAAGATGTTGACGATGCTGGCGATGACGACGCCGATCAGCCCCATCATCAGGAACGAGCCGACCTTCGCCAGGTCACGCTTGGTGACATAGCCGTAGAGGCTGGTCGCGCCGAACATCGTTGCGGCGATGAAGAAGGTGCGGGCGATGCTCGTGCCGGTAAACACCAGGAACACCGAGGCAAGCGACAGGCCCATGACGGCACAGAAGGCCCAGAAGGTCATCTGCGCGGCACTTGCCGACATCGTCTGGATCTTGAACGAGAAGAAGAAGACGAAGGCGAGCGGAGCCAGCATCACCACCCACTTCAGCGGCGACTGGAAGATCGGCACGTACAGAGCCGGCGTCGAGCCGACGATGAAGGCGACGATGCCGGTGATGACAAGGCCGATGCCCATGTAATTGTAAACGCGCAGCATATGCTGGCGGAGTCCCTCGTCGAAGAGGGCCTGCGAGCCGGCGGCAGAGCCGTAGCCGTAACGCGGGTTGATCTGGTTCATTCTGATCTCCTCGGTTTCAAACTAGTACAGCGAACGGGCAAGGCCTTCGGCCGCCCTATCGAGGTTGGAACCACCGTCACCGGCAACGAGGGCATAGGCCACTTCGCCGATTTGCCAGTAGGCGGCTTCTGCATTGTCGAGCGCGAGATGACCAACCGGTTGCACGGCAAACGCCCCCGGCCTGACGGCAAACAGCGAAAGCTGCTTCCCGTCCGCTTCCTGGATAGCCATCTCAACGCTCGGGCCGAATTCCGACGGGAAGATCTGAACATCAGAGACCTTCCAGCCCTTCGGCAGCTCGGGCATGGTAATTGCGGTCGCCGCACGAATTTCGTCGGCGTTGTAATGCGGTGCCGTCTGCGACGGCATGGTCTGGCGCAACTGCGCCGTCTGGTAGGCGCGAACGGCGTCTTCGACATAGGCCGGGGCCGGTGTAGAAGCAGCCACTTCCGTTGCCGTGAAGGCGCCGAACGAGGTATGAGCGACCCAGCCAGCGGCTACGAGCACGGCGACGGCGGCAATCCGCTGAACCGTATGCAGGATGCGGCCGTAGGAAAGGCCACGCTCCAGGCGGCGTGCGGCATCGCGCGTCTCGATCCGGCCGAATGTATCCTCGCCGGCAAGCGCCAGGCGCAGTTCACCCTTCATGCTGAGATCGGCCATCACCTTGGCGGCGATGTCAGGGTTCTCAGAGAGGTAGGATTCCACCTGAATGCGGCGCGCAACATCCAGCTCGCCGTCAACATAGGCGTCGAGATCGGTATCGATGATCGGATCAACTGCTTTCATTGCCGTTCCCTCCGATTAAGCGCAGGTGCGAAACGCGCGGCGTCTTCTCCTCGAATTCCCGAAGCTGAGCGCGGGCACGCGAAATGCGCGACATCAGCGTACCCACGGGAATGCCGAGCGATGCCGCGGCTTCGTGATAGGACAGGTCTTCGATGGCGACGAGATGCAGCGCCTCTCGCTGTTCCTCCGGCAGGTTGAAGAAGGCGTCGCGAACCTGCTGGAGGCGCACGGCGTGCTCCTGCCCTGCCGGCAGCGACTGGTCCGCCTCGAGGGCCGCTTCGTCATGCCTGCGTGTCAGCGACCGGTTCTGGCGAACGCGATCGATATGAGCGTTGTGAACGATGGAAAGCAGCCACGTCCGAAGATTGCCGCCGCCGCGGAAGCTCTGACGCTTCTCGTAGGCGCGCACCAGCGCATCATGCACCAGATCCTCGGCCTCATCCGAATTGCGCACCAGGGCACGCGCATAGCGCCTGAGCGCTGCGAGCTGTCCGATGACATCGAATGGGCGTTCTTTCCGTTCCATGATTGAGTATACGGATGCTGGCCGGGATTTATTCCACGGCCTCATCAAATTTTTCGAGTTCTTGGCGCGAGCCTGTGTAGACGCTATATTGTGTATGTCTACACAAGGATGCTGACATGCCGCTGAATATCAGAAATGAGCGCGTCAATCAGCTGGCTGAAGAGCTGGCGGCCAAGATGCACGTCAATAAAACCGAGGCTGTTCTCCTTGCGCTGGAAGGTGAACTTCGCCGTCACGATGAGAAACTGCCTCTTGCCGCGCGGCTAAAGCCGCTGCAGGCGCAGATTGCTGCTCTGCCTGATAATGACGTGGTGCTGGACAAGGCCTTCTTCGACGAACTGAGCGGCGGTTACTGATGTTCGTCGATGCATCGGTAATGCTGGCTATCTTGTTGCAGGAGCCGCAGTCAGATCGCTTCATCACTGCGCTCGAAGAAGCCGCCCCGGGATCGCTTTGCACATCCGTTATCGCGGTCTGGGAAGCCGCCGCGGCGCTCTATCGCAAGAAATCCCAAGGCTCGATGGCTGAAGCTCAAGAAAGACTGGGTGCCTTTATCCGGCTGGCGGATATCGTCGTGCTGCCTGTCACGCCTGATGACAACGACCTCGCGCTGAGAGCCTTCGACCTCCATGGCAGGCACCGTCATGTCGATGACAAGCGCAACGATGCGCTCAATCTTGCGGATTGCTTTCATTATGCCGTCGCGAAAAGCCGGAACCTGCCGATCCTCACCAAGGATGCCGGTTTCGCGTTGACGGATATCAGGGCGATCGGCCCGGATTTCTAGACCTTCGCCCCCTCCGAAAGCTCCTCCAGTATCGGGCAATCCGGCCGGTCGTTACCGTGGCAGGCGTGAACGAGATGTTCCAGCGTGCGGCGCAGCTCCATCATCTCGCGGATCTTCTGGTCGATCTCGGTAAGCTTGGTCTGGGCGATGTCCTTGACGTCGGCGCTGGCGCGGCTCTTGTCTTCATAGAGCGCAAGCAGCTGGCGGCATTCCTCGACGGAAAAGCCGAGGCCGCGGGAGCGCTGCAGGAAGCGCAGCTTGTGGACGTCAGAGATATCGTAGTCGCGATAGCCGTTTCCGCCCCTTTCGGGGCGGATCAGGCCGATATCCTCGTAATAGCGGATCGTCTTTGCCGGAAGGCCGGAGCGATCGGATGCTTCGCCGATATTCATCGAAGTCTCCTAAAGTTTCTGCACGCGCAGTCGCAGCGCGTTGGCGATGACCGAGACCGAGGACAGGCTCATCGCCGCGGCAGCGATCATCGGCGAGAGCAGCAGGCCGAGCACCGGATAGAGGATGCCTGCTGCAACGGGAACGCCGAGCGCATTATAGCCGAAGGCGAAGCCGAGGTTCTGGCGGATATTGCGCATCGTCGCTTCCGCCAGACGGCGGGCGCGGACGATGCCGTTGAGATCGCCCTTCACCAGGGTAATCCCGGCGCTTTCCATCGCCACATCGGCGCCGGTGCCCATGGCAATGCCGACATCGGCCGCTGCCAGCGCGGGAGCGTCGTTGACGCCGTCACCGGCCATGGCGACGACGGCGCCCTTGGCATGCAGCTCGTCGATCAGCGCCTTCTTGCCCTCCGGCAGGACGTCGGCGCGCACTTCGTCGATACCGAGTTGCCTTGCCACGGCCTTGGCGGTCCGCTCGTTGTCACCGGTCGCCATGATGATCCGCAGGCCGCTTTCGTGCAATGCGCTGATGGCAGCGGCCGTTGTCGGCTTGATCCGGTCGGCGACGGCGACGAAGCCGGCGAGGCTGCCGTCGATGGTGACGAACATCACGGTCTTGCCCTCATCGCGCAGCGCGATGATCTGTTGATAGAGCGCCGAGGTGTCGATCCCGAGATCCTTCATCATCGCGGCATTTCCGAGCGCGACTTTCGCGCCGCCGACGAGGCCGGACACACCCTTGCCGGTGACTGCTTCGAAGGAGGCGACGTCGGTGGTTCCAATGCCGTGCTCTTCTGCACCGGCAACTATTGCCTCGGCGAGCGGATGTTCCGAGCCGCGTTCGAGACTGGCCGCAGCGGCGAGCAGTCGGCTTTCGCCGATGCCGCCGAGAGCAACGACGTCGGTGAGGCGCGGTTTTCCCTCGGTCAGGGTGCCCGTCTTGTCGACGATCAACGTATCGACCTTGGAGAAGCGCTCCAGCGCTTCCGCGTCCTTGATCAGCACGCCTTCCTGGGCGCCGCGTCCCGTGGCGATCATGATCGACATCGGCGTTGCAAGACCGAGGGCGCAGGGGCAGGCGATGATCAGCACGGCGACGGCTGCGATCAGTGCATGGGCGAGGCGCGGCTCCGGCCCGACGATCATCCAGGCGCCGAAGGCGATGATCGCGACGGCGACGACGGCGGGCACGAACACGGCCGAGACGCGATCGACGGCGCCCTGGATCGGCGCGCGGGAGCGCTGCGCCTTGGCGACCATGTCGACGATCTGCGACAGGGTCGTCTCGGCGCCGACTCGCTCGGCGGTCATGATGAAGCTGCCGTTGCGGTTCATCGTGCCGCCGGTGACGGCATCGCCGCTGGTCTTTTCGACTGGCAGCGGCTCGCCTGTGATCATCGATTCATCGATGGTCGATTGTCCTTCGCTCACCAGTCCATCGACCGGCACGCGCTCGCCGAGGCGCACCCGCAGGCGGTCGCCCTTGGCGATGTCGTCGACCTCGATATCGATCTCGCTGCCATCGGCATTGATCCGCCGGGCGGTCTTCGGGGCAAGGTCGAGCAGGGCGCGGATCGCCGATCCCGTGCGCTCGCGTGCCTTCAGTTCAAGAAGCTGGCCGACAAAGACCAGCGCCACGATGACGGCAGCAGCCTCGAAATAGACAGGGACCGTATCGCCATGGCCGCGAATGCTCATCGGGAACAGGCCGGGCGCCAATGTCGCGACGACGCTGTAGAGATAGGCGGTGCCGACGCCGAGGCCGATCAGCGTCCACATGTTCGGGCTGCGGTTGACGAGGGATGCCCAGGCGCGGCGGAAGAAGGGAATGGCGGCCCAGAGCACGACGGGCGTCGCCAGCGCAAGCTCCAGCCAGACGGCACGCGCCTCGCCGATCATGTCGCGCAGTGGCAGGCCGATCATCGGCCCCATGGTCAGCGCCAGCAGCGGAAAGGCGAGCACGGCGCTCACCCAGAAGCGGCGGGTGAAATCGACAAGCTCCGGGTTCGGGCCTTCGTCTGCCGGGGGGATGCCCATCGGCTCCAGCGCCATGCCGCATTTCGGGCAGTCGCCGGGATGATCGCTGATCACCTCGGGATGCATCGGGCAGGTATACTGCGTGCCTTTCGGCATGGGCTTCGGTGCCGGGCGGTTGCCGTCGCGGTAATCCGCCGGGTTCGCCTCGAATTTCGCCTTGCAGCCCGCGGAGCAGAAATAGAACTTCTCGCCCTCATGCTTCAGAAAGTGCTTTGCCGTCGAGCGGTCGACCGACATGCCGCAGACAGGATCCTTGGCAGTCAGATAATCCTGCGGCGCCGCTTCAAACTTCGTGCGGCAGCCGTCGCAGCAGAAATGGTAGGTGTGTCCTTCGTGGACGAGGCTCGGCTTGCCGGCGTTCGGATCGACTGTCATGCCGCAGACGGGATCGCGCGTAACCGGAGCCTCGGCACCAGTGCCGTGGCTATGGCCGGAGCAGCAATCATGCGCTCCGTGGCCGTGATGGTGGGAATGGTCGTGATTATCCATAGGCTTCTCCTTTGCCCAAGCGGGCAGTGGATAAGCTTATGAACCTTCCAGCAACTGGAAGGTCAAGCTGGAATTTTCATCCCATCTGAAAATCATCAATCCGGCTCGATCAGGGCGACCGGCTGAACGCCGAGAATGTCGCCAAGCGGCAGCCTCGGCCCAGGATCGAGATGGCGTCCTGTCAGCAGATCGCATTTGATGCCCTGTAGACCTGGCGGGATTTCGATCGCCGTATCGGCCCAGAATTCAGGCCCTGAAAACAACACGCCGGGATCCAGCCAGCCGAGCATCAGCCGGGGCACGACCGTGATCGCATAGTCGCCGTCGAGCGCGCGGGCGAAGGCGACGGCATGATCCCGCCGGCTTCCGGTGATGCTGAGCGGCAGATAGCGGCCCTCGGCAAACAGCTTCGGCTGGCGGCGGCGCAGATGCAGGCCGATCTCGACGATCCGCTGTTTCAGCACCGGCACCGTGAGCTCGCCGATCTCGCCATGGGCCGAGAGCGTCTTGCGCAATGCCTTGAAATACACCGGGCGGCGATTGTCAGGATCGACAAGGCTGAAGTCGAAGCCCTCCGCACCCTGATAGATATCGGGAATGCCGGGGGCGGTCAGCTTGATCAGCGTTTGCGACAGGCTGTTGAGATAGCCGGCGGAGAGAACCGGCCGCAGCGTCTCGGCGAAATCCTCGTGGAAGGTGAGGCTGGAAGAGGCAGTCAGCGCCGATGCGTATGTGCGGACAGCAGCCTCATAGCCCGCGTGCGGCTCGTCCCAGCTGGTGCCGAGCTTGGCCTCGCGGATTGCCTTCTCGGCATAGGCCGCAAATCGCTCCGTCAGCTTTTCCGCGCGTCCCTCGCTGAAATCTTCCGGCCAGATGCCGGCGAGCGCCTGATAGAGCATCCATTCGACATTGCCTTCGGGTGTCAGGCCGCCGGGCAGTTCCGTCAGGTGCTCACGGTTCATCTGCCGCCAGCGCTCGACGCCGCGCCGCCAGAGATCCGGCTCTTCGCTGAGGGCATAGAGGCGGGCGCGGGCGTCTTCGCCGCGTTTGGTGTCGTGGGTCGAGGTGGCCGACAGCCCGTGCGGCTGTTCTGCGGCGCGGTCTTGCATGAAGCGGTGAAAGGCCTCGATGCCGCCGGGCGTGGCATCCGGCTCGCCGCCGACTTCGTTGGCCGCCAGCAGCCGGTTGTGGCGATAAAAGAGCGTGTCCTCCATCGCCTTCGCCATCACGGGGCCGCTCAATTGCTGGAAGCGCCGCTGGAATTCCTCCGCGCGTCCACTCCTCAGCAGTCCGCAGATGGCTTCGAGCGCCCTGCGGTCTTTGAGATGCCTGCCAGCCTCTTGCTTGACCTTATCCAGCATCACGGTTTCGCGCGCGTCCATGGCAGCGTCCTGACCGTACGTGCGATAGACGGGAAAGGCGATCAGCATTTCGCGAATGGCCTTCTTGATTTCCGCCTCGGATGTATCGGGAAGCGTCGCGCTCGCGAGCCCGGTCAGGCGGTTGACTTCGCCTGCAAAATTCCGCTCGACCATCAGCGTCTTGGCTGCCCGCAGCCCTTCCTGAAAATCCGCAGTACCGGGGGCGATGGTGGCATAGGCCTTCTGCAGCTCTGCCATGCCCTTGGGATCGATGAAAAGATCGGTAAGCGCCGAGATGAACTCGTACCCCGTCGTGCCGGAAATCGGCCAATCGGCGGGCAGAGTCTCGCCATGGCCGAGGATCTTTTCGACGATGATATAGGTTTCCGGCCCGGTCGCCTGCCGCAACCGGTCGAGATAGGCCTTGGGGTCGGCAAGACCGTCGATATGGTCGAGCCGCAGACCCTGGACCTGACCGGAGCGGACGAGATCCAGAACCACGCGATGGCTGTCTTCGAAGACCGCCTCGTCCTCGACGCGCAGGCCGACAAGGCCGGTGACCTCGAAGAAGCGGCGGTAGCTCAGGTGAGCGGCGGCTGTTTTCCAGTGCGTCAGGCGCCAATGCTGGACTTCGTGGAGACGGGCGATGTCGCCGGTTTCGGCTAGGCTATCCGGGTGCAGCGGCAGATGCGTCTCGAAATAGGCGAGCGAGCGCTCGCCAGTGTTCTGATCAGTAACGATCTGCAGTTCGCCGTCGGCCAGCGCCTCCTCGAATGGCTTGCCGAGAATGGGAAGTGTCAGCGGTTCGGACCAGTCGATGTCGAAATAGCCGGCGTAGCGGCTCTGCTTCCCGTATCTCAGCACATCCCGCCACCAGGCGTTTTCCACCGAAGCCGCCATATGGTTCGGCACGATATCGAGGATCAAGCCGAGACCGGCTTCCTTAAGCTCGGCACAGAGCCGCTCGAAAGCTTCCCGCCCGCCGATCGCAGGGTCGATTTCACCGGCGTCGGTGACGTCATAGCCATGGGTCGAGCCGGATGCCGCCGTGAAGATCGGCGAGGCATAGAGATGGCTGATGCCGAGCGCCTTGAGATAAGGCACGAGTTCGGCCGCCCGGTCGAAGGTCATGCCGTCGCGGAACTGCAGTCTGTAGGTGGATGTGGGAAGCGTCATGAGCCGCCTTTGTTCGGGATTGCAACGATCCGGAACGGCGGCGGCGGGCTTTTGTTCCCGCCAACTGAGCTCTTGCAGGCTTCAGGACGAGGTCATCAAGCGCGGCGGTAGACCTGCGCCTGTGTGCCCTTCGGAAAGGTCTTCGACCCCGCCAATTCGAGGCGGCGCAGCGGCCTGACGCCGGAGAAGATCGGCAGGCCGTTGCCGAGCGCGATCGGGTAGACCATCAGCCGGTATTCATCGACAACATCGTCGGCGATCAGGCTGCGGGCGAAGGCCGCGCCGCCGTGGGCAACGATCGGCTTGCCGCCGGTGGCTTTCAGCTTTGCGATGTCATCGCGCAAGTCACCGCTCGCGACATAGGCGTCCTGCCAGTTCCCGGTCTTTGCGGCTTCGAGAATCGAGGTTCCCTGCTGCGAAAAGACCGCCTTCGCGATCTCATTCATCGGCGCGGCAAACGGTCCCGCCGCCGTCGGCCAGAAGCCGGCCATGCTCTTGAAGGTGCGGCTGCCCATGATGTGCAGACCGGCGCTCGAGACGGTCTCCACCTTCCAGGCGATCGCTTCCTGGTCGCCGTTGAAGATCCAGTCGAGCTCGCCGTTGGGGCCGCAGACGAAGCCGTCGAGGGACATGGCCATGGTGAGGATCAGGTCTCGCATTGCTCTCTCCTTGCGCTGTTCTGATCCAAGGACGCAGCGAGGGCGCAGGTTCCGACAGGCGCGGCCGAAAATTCGTGAAACGGCGTCGCCTCAATCGACGAAGATGCCGACGCTGGCGGCGCGGCCCATGGCATCGATCACCGTCAGCTTCGAATAGCCGGCGCCATCGGGCAACCATTGGTTGGTGCGGCGGCGGGAGAGATCGGGCAGCGGCTTGCCGTTGGCGAGCCAGCGGAACGGAGCCCGGCCGCCCTGCAGCTTCAGCATCAGCGGCGAGAGTTGGCCGTTTCTGGCGCCGAGATCGACATGTGCGCCTTCGGGCGGATAGACGATCTGCGGAGCGGATTCACGTATGGAATTGACGAGGAGGCCGCTGGCGTTCAGCGCAAAACGGCGCTGGCTGACCGGCAGGTCGGCCTTGGCGATACGCACTGCGCCGGACGGCGGGCGTGGCAGAGGCGTGGTGGCGATACCCGACTTGGTAAAGGCTTCGAAGAGAATCGGCGCTGCTGTGCCGTAGCCCGTCAAGCCCGGAACGGCGCCATTATCGGGTCGTCCGACCCAGACACCGAGTACGTAGCGGCCGTCATAGCCGACCGACCAGGCATCGCGGTAACCATAGCTCGTGCCAGTCTTGTAGGCGATGCCGCGTTGCGGGGCGCCGGCTGGCGGTATCACGCCGGAGAGGATATCGGCGATGTTCCAGACAGCGACCGGCTCCAGCAGCGGCTCGCCGTCGATCTTGCCCGGCATGCCGGTCACGCCGTCGCCGATGCGCACCGGCTGGCCCTTGTTGGCGAGAGCCGTGTAAAGTTGCACGAGATCTTTCAACGTCACGCCGACGCCGCCGAGACCGATAGCCAGACCCGGCGTCTCGTTCGGCGGCAGACTGGGGTGCACCTCGGCGCGGCGGAAGCGCACCATCAGCCGCGTCGGATTGACGGCATCGAGCAGCTTCACAGCGGGGACATTCAGCGATAGCTGCAGCGCTTCGCGGATCGTCACGTCGCCCTGATAGCTCATATCGAAATTGCGGGGCCGGTAGCCGAAGAAATCGGAGGGGCGGTCCTCGATGATGGTCTCCTGGCTGACGAGGCCCTGTTCGAAGGCGAGACCATAGATGAAGGGCTTCAGCGTCGAGCCCGGTGAGCGGCTGATACGCGTCATGTCGATCCAGCCGGAGCGGCTGGCATCGAAATAGTCGGCCGAACCGACCTCGCCGACGATCTCGCCGGAGCGGGCATCGGCCATCACCATGGCAATCGACAGCTTCGGGCCGAGCCGCATGGCGGCATTCCTGGCGGTCAGCTCCAGTCCTTCCTGGACCTGTTTCTTCAGCGTCGTTTTGTGCTCGCGCTCTTTGGGCGCCTTGCGCAGCGCCGCTTCGGCGACGTGCGCTGCAAGCGCCGGCAGCTTTATGCGTCGCGCTGGCACCAGCGTCGCCTCGGCGCGCCCGGCTTCGCCATCACCGACGGCGTCGGCAACTGCGACACGCTCCAGCACGCGCTTGCGGGCGGCTTCGGCTGCGGCGAGATTGCGATCAGGACGGCGTTTTTCGGGAAGCTGCGGCAAGGCGACGAGCAGGGCGGCCTGTGCCACGGTCAGCCGCTTCGGCTCCTTCCCGAAATAGGCAAGGCTTGCTGCTCGCACACCTTCCAGATTGCCGCCATAGGGGGCGTGGGTCAGATAGAGATCGAGGATCTGCTCCTTCGACAGCCGCCGTTCGATCTGGATCGCGCGGGCCACCTGCAGCAGCTTGGCCGACAGCGAGCGGCCGCTGCGCGGCTCGATCAGCCGTGCCACCTGCATCGACAGCGTCGAGGCGCCCGAAACGATGCGGCCGCTGGTGACGAGCTGCAGGGCGGCGCGGCCGATAGCCAGCGCGTCTATGCCATGGTGATCGTAGAAGCGCCGATCCTCGTAGGCGACCAGCATGCGCAGGAACTGCGGATCGACGTCGGAAACATCGGTCTTTAGCCGCCAACGTCCCTCGGGCGTTGCGAAGGCGCGCAGCAACTGGCCGTCCGCGTCCAGCACTTCGGCGGAAACCTGCCGGGCAGCATCAAGCGGCGGCGGATAGGCCTTGTCGAGCGCGTCGAGGCCAAGCGCCAGCACGCCGGCGAAGATCACGCCGGCGGCCGATGCAATGGTGAGCCTGTGCCAGAGCCGCATTATTGTGCTGCGACAACCTCCATTTTGCCCATGGCCGTGCGTGCCGAAAGCTGCGGACGGTACATGTCCTCGACGACGGCAGCCGGATGATCGTAGGTGCCGGGCGTCACGGCACGCACCACATAGGCGACGTTGATCTCGCGGTTATCGCCTTCCGAGCGGTTGAAGGCCGCCACGAAACGGTCGTCACGGAATTCGGTATGGGCGGCCGTCTGCTCGCCGATCCAGTCGAAATTCGTCAGCTGGGCGCTGTCGACCAGGCTCGGATTGTCGATCTGGAAACCGGCGGGCAGGAGATCGGTGATGACGATCCGCGACGGCCAATCGTTGCTTTCGGTGACATGCAGCACGACGACATAACGCTCGTTCTGCTTGGCCTCGCTGACATTCGCCTCTTCGCCGTCGAGCGTGTAATAGCTGCGCTCGATAGCAAATCCATCACCGCCCGCAGGCAGCGGCGAAACGGGCGCGGCGACCGTCGTCACCACCGCGGAGACCGCATCGCTGGTAGCGCTCTTCAGCGTCAGCGGATTGGTCATCAACGTATCGCCGGTCATCGTCGCCATATAGGCACCGCTATGCTCGGCGCCGTTGACATCGACCTTCAGCGCGTCGTCACCGCTCTGGATCGCGCGGGCGGCGAGCAACATCCAGGCCTGTTCCTGGGTGCTGGTCCATTTCGAGCGGTTGAACTCCTTTGCAACGGCCTTGGCGAGTTCCGGAATGACAGGAGGAACCGGACGGCTTTCGGCCGCCAGCGCCAGGATCGCCGCGCCGTCACGCAGGATCGAGCCGTAGTCCGTGCGCGAGAGATTGACCCGCTGAATCATCGACGTCTCGGTCATCTGCAGCGCGTCGACGAAGATGTTCTTCGAGCGCGTCGCATCGCCATAGAGCGCCAGCGCTGCGGCGATATGGGCCTTGGCGAGCGGCGTCGGGAAGTCGTTGATCATCGTGTCGGCGTAGTAACGCAGATCGCTGATCGCCGCCTTCTTGTTGCGGGCGAGAACGTAGAGCGCGTAGGCGATCTCGTCGCCCTGCGTCTTGACGTTGACGTCGTAGCTGAGAGCATTCTGCAGATTTTCGAGCGCCTGCACGAGAGCGCGATCCGGCACGTCATACTTCTCTTCGCGGGCCCGCGTCAGGAAGTCGGTGACGTAGGAATCGAGCCAGAGATCGCCGGAATCCGGTCCCCAGAGACCGAAGCTGCCGGCCGATGCCTGATAGGAGAGCACGCGGTAGATCGCATCCTGTACGCGCTTCTTGATCTCCGCATCGTCTTTCAGCCCATTCTGCTTCGCGAGTTCGCCGAGATAGAGAAGGGGCATGGCGCGGCTCGTCGTCTGCTCGGCGCAGCCGAACGGATAGCGGTCGAGCGTCATCAGCATCGCCGGAATGTCGAAGGCGGCCGAGCGGGTGACATTGACGCTGACGGAAGCACCCGGCAGCACGCTGTCGGCCAGCAGTTCCTTGTCGATCGTCAGCGATGCACCGGGCTTCAGCGCGATGACGCGCCGTTCGGTGACCGGCAGGGCCGCCGGGCGAACCGGCACGTCGACAGTCTGGTCGAGCGACAGGCCGGAAGCATCCGAAAGGTTGATCGACACGGATCCCTGTCCCGGCCGCTTGCCGATGACGGCAAGCGTCAGATCGGACTTGGCGCCTGCATCGAGATGGATCGCCTTGGAAGCCGAGGCGGCATCGACGCCGACGGCATCATTGCCGGATATCGCCACCTTGAAATCGCCTGCAGGCGCGTCGGTATTGGCGATGTCGAGACGCAGTTCCGCCTTGTCTCCCGGTGCCAGGAATTTCGGCAGGCTGGCGGTGACGACGACGGGGTCGCGGATGATGACATCTTTGACTCCGTGACCCACACCGTCCTTCGACCAGGCGACGGCCATGATGCGCGCCGTGCCGTTGAATTGCGGAATGTCGAAGCTGACATTCGCCTTGCCTTCGGCATCGAGCTTCACCGGACCGGAGAAGAAGGCGACGAGCTTCTGCGTCGGCGGGCTGGCCGAGAGCGCCACCGCGCCGCCGTCGCCGCCGGTGCGTAGCTTGCCGGTCGCGCCGAGCGAGCCGTCGATCAGACGGCCGTAGAGGTCACGGATTTCAAGGCCGAGCTGGCGCTGGCCGAAATACCAGTCCTCGGGGTTCGGCGCCTCATAGCGCGTCAGGTTGAGAATGCCGACATCGACGGCGGCAACCGTCACATAGGCGTCCTCGTTGGCACCCGCTCCCGCAACGGCGAGGCTGATATTCAGCGGTCCGCGCGGCAGCATCTTCTCGGGTGCATCGACCTTGACCTGCAGCGCCCGCTGCTCGGGATCGACCTTCAGCCATTTGATGCCGATGGAGCGCATCGGCATGTGATTGTCCTGGCTGTCGCCGGGGCGGAAGAGAGTCGCGGTGACATAGGCGCCCGCACCCCATTCGGCGGTGACGGGAATATCGACTTCACCACCGGTCTCGCCCATCGTGGCATTCTGCACGGCAACGAGATTTTCGGTGCCGGCCGCGACCATCAGCTCGCCGCCGTAGCGCGAGGTGACCTTCAGCTTGGCGGTTTCGCCGACCTTGTAGCTGTCCTTGTCGAGGGCGATTTCGAGGCCATCCGGCGTTTCCGTCGAGGTCGTCTCGACGAACCAGCCGGCATCGAATTCGAAGCTCGAGGTCGGGCCGTCGGCATCCGGGCTTTCGACTTCGAGGCGATAGCGGCCCCAGCCGACCGGCACGGAAATCTTCCCGCCATCAGCTCCCGCATCGATCACGCCGTCGGCGACCTGGCGGGCGTTATAGGCGGGCTCGTATTTCCAGGCGGTGCCGTCGCGGTACCACTGGTACTCGCGCTCGAGATTGTAGAATTTCCAGCGCAGGCCCTTCATGTCCTGCTTCTGGCCCTCGGCAGTGGTGCCGATGATGTTGAAGGAGGCGGTCGAATTCTCGGCGACGTCACCGGAGAATTCCGGCTTGATGCCGATCATCGGTCCCTGGTTCTTGACCGGGATGACCAGCGAACGCTCCAGCGCCCGACCGCCCTGTTCCTGCATGCGGATATAGACGGTGGCATTCAAAAGCTGCGTCGTGGCCGGTAGATCGCCGACGGTCAGATCCGTCGATGCTTGCCCGTTCTCGTCGAGCTCAGGCAGGCCCTCGATCGTCTGGCGGTTCTCTTCCGAGGCTTCCTCATCGGCAAGGCCGAAGAAATAGCCGGGGAAGGCGGCGCTCTCGCGGGTCGGCTTGATGACGACATCGCCTTCGAGCGTCAGGCCTGCGGCCGGTGCGCCATAGAGATATTTGCCGTTGATCTCGATCGTCGCCGGCGTATCCGGGCCGATCTCCTTGGCCTCTGTCTTCAGCTCCATGTCGGTCCGGTCAGGCACGAAATCATCCACCAGGAAGCTCTTGGTGCCGATCGCCTCGCCCTTGGGATCGGTATAGATGTTCATCGTCCAGGTGCCGCGCATGGCGTTCTGCTGCACCGGCAGATCGACGGTATAGCCGCCGAGATCGCTGGTCTCCTTGATGATCCGGCGATCCTCGACGCCGTCAGGACGCAGGAAGACGAAGGTGAGCGGCAGGTTTTCGATCGCCTTGCCGTCGGTATCGCGGGCCAGCGCCGAGGCATGCACGGTCTCGCCGGCGCGATAGATGCCGCGCTCGGTGAAGGTCATGATGTCGATTGCGCCCGGCGAGGCGCGGCCGGTGACGCCGCGATCCGAGAGATCGAAGCCTGCACGCGTCATGTCGAGGAAGACGTAATCGGAATCGCCGTTCTTGGCGGTAATGACGGCGGGCGTCAGCGCCGCCGTGCCGCGCATCAGGCCGGCGGTGAAGGTGGCGCGGCCGTTATCGTCAGTCTTCGCGGTGCCGAGCACCTCGTTGTTCTTGGCAAGCAGCGTCAGTTCGACGCCCGCGATCGGCTTGGCCGATGCCAGCGAGCGGGTGAAGACGTTGAGGCCGTCGGTTCCGGCATAGGTGGTGATGCCGACATCGGAGACGACGAACCACTGCGTCGCCTTGCTGTCCCACTCGTTCGCGGGCGCATTGGCCGGCGAAGCGATCAGCACGTAGACGCCCGGCTTCCGCTGCGGTAGCGCTTCATCGACCGGGAAGCTTGTCACCACATCCTTGTTGAGGTCGTTGGCGATATCAATCGAACCCTGCCAGACGAGTTCGCCGCTTTCATCCTCGATGCGCTGGGCGCTGTAGCCGTCGAGCTGGGTCAGGAACTGCGAGCTGGTCAGCAGCGGTGCGATGCCGCGATCGCCGATGCGGTAAAGCTTCAGGGCCGCCGACTGGATGTTGACGGAGACCAGCGGAATGCCGCGGCGCGCCGTCGACGGCAGCACGAAGCTGTCGCCGGTGAAGCGCACGGTCTGGCTGCGATCCTTGACATAGATGTCGAGGCTGACAGGCGCTTCCAGCACCTCGTCGACCGAGGACGGCAGGCCGGAGCGGAAGACCAGCTTGTAATTCTCGCCGTGGACGAGGCCTTCGACGCAGATCTGCTTGTCCTTGGCTTCGAGCGCCTTCGGCGCCTGGCCGTTCAGCGTCACGAAGGGCGTATAGTCGGTGGTCTTCACCAGCGATTCCGAGAAGGTGACGCAGGCGCGCGGCGTGGCGCTGTCGGCATCGACATTATGCTCGGTGATGCGGAAACCCTGCTCGGCCTTCAGCTTCAGATAGGCGTCGTTGACATCCTTGGCGCTGACGAGCGCCAGGCTTGCCTTGTAGGCGTTGAGGGCTGCGCGATAGTTGGAGTTCTTGGCGAGCGAGGTCGCGAGCACTGCCAGCGCATCGGCGCGCTTGGTCGCGGTGCGCGTCAGATTATAGGCGTTCAGCGCATCGAGCTGCGCCTGGCCGAAGACCTGGCTGTCCGTGCCGCCGAGCGAATTCGCGGCGCGCGCCGTCTCCAGCCAGAGATCGCCATCGTCAGGGGTGAGCGCCAGCGCGCCGTGGAAGGATTCCAGCGCAGCCGCGAGATTGTTGGCGGTCAGGTCGAGACGGGCGGTTGCCGTCAGGTTGTCGACCGACTGGCCCTCCTGGGCCTCGGTCAGCTCGTTGTTGGTCTTGTAGTCGCGGGCCTGCTGGATGACGTCAGCGGAGAGGAAATTGAGGCGCGGGGCAGCGCCGAGATCCGGCTCCTGCGGAATGGCTGCGGCCGTCGTCTCGACGATGCGCCCGGCGATCGCACCCGGGAAGGCGTTCATCGTCTTGAAGTCGGATTTCAGAAAGCACCACTGGACCTTCGGATTATAGGTGAAGGCCTTGCAGCTCTTGTCGCCGATGCAGGAAGCCTTGCACTGGTCGAGCGAGACATTCTGCTCGGTCCTCAGATCGAAGCCGAAGAAATCGGCGTCCTTGATCGTCTGGATATCGCGCTTCTTGTCTGCGGCCGTGGCCGGAATGCTGATTGCAAATGCAGACAAGGCGATGGCGGCGAAGGCGAAAAACGAGCGTACAGACATCAAGTCCCCCCGGTCGGCTGGCGCTGATCGGCGTGCACTTTTGGCCGGGCCGCCGCCATTGTCAACACAACTTATGCGGTGTCCCGCTTTCGTACAGAGGCCGCCATCCCATTGTCACTTCCGCGTGAGATAAGTCCTTTTGAATTGCGCCTTTTTGCAGCTTTCGACACGATGGGAACAGCCCATTCGTAGAGGTGTTCTCATGAGCGTATTTTCGACAGGAAGGCTCGCTGCACTGGCGGCCATTTCGCTCTTTGCCTGTGGCTCGGCAATCGCCGCGGAAGATGCCGTCGTCATTCCAAAACCGACCGTCGACGAGACGGCCGCACCCGCCACCGAGAAGGCGGTCTTTGCCGGCGGCTGCTTCTGGGGTGTGCAGGGTGTCTTCCAGCATGTGAAGGGCGTGAAGAGCGCGGTCTCGGGCTATTCCGGCGGCGACAAGGCGACGGCCGACTATGAGACCGTCAGCACCGGCTCGACCGGCCATGCCGAATCCGTCGAGGTCACCTTCGATCCCAAGCAGGTCAGCTACGGCCAGCTGCTGCAGATCTTCTTCTCCGTGGCGCACAACCCGACGCAGCTGAATTTCCAGGGGCCGGATCGCGGCACGCAATACCGCTCGGCACTGTTCGTCGAGAGCCCGGAACAGCGCAAGGTCGCCGAGAGCTATATCTCGCAGCTCAATCAGGCGAAGGTCTTCCCGCACCTGATCGTCACCAAGGTTTCGGAGTTCAACGGCTTCTACCCGGCCGAGCGCTATCACCAGGATTTCCTGACGCTGAACCCGACCTATCCCTATATCGTCTATAACGATCTGTCGAAGATCGAAAATCTGAAGCAGGTCTTTCCGGCAGCATACAGGGAAGATCCCGTGCTGGTGCTGAAGGCCAAGGGCTGAGTAACGCCGGCCTGTGGATAAGCATAGAGGCGGCCGCTCGAGCCGCCTTTTATTTCAAAGACTTAAGCGATGTTAGTGTTTTATCAACGTTAACAATGGGTTAAGTTCAAAAAATACGTCCCGGGCCGGAACATATCCTTTTCGACCTCGTTATCTCGTCAAGTTTCGCGGGCCACAACCCTTTGAAACGAAGTTCTTTCGCGTGCTTGGGTTAACGGAAGAGGGCGTCATGGCCATCAATGTTGTGCGTAAATGGCTGCGGGATAACGTTATGAACCAGAGAGTATTGATTGTAGAAGACGAGTTCCTGATCGCGCTCGATCTGGAAGCGACGGTCGAAAACATGGGTATGGAAGTCGCGGGCCTCGCGACCAACAAGGAGCAGGCGCTGCAGCTTGCGCCGCTTGCCGATGTTGCCTTCGTCGATGTCAACCTGTCCGATGGCGCAACCGGCCCCGAGATCGGCCGCCGCCTTGCTGAAGAGCACGGCATCACCGTGGTCTTCATGACCGGCAACCCCGAAACCGTCGCCGACGGCGTCAAGGGCGCCCTCGGCGTCGTCAGCAAACCCGTCATGCCCGCCGTCGTCGAGCAGTCCCTCAAATACGCCGTCGCGCGCCGCGCCGGCATGCTCGCGGCTGTTCCGCCGCAGATGATGGTGTTTGCGTGAGCTGACATAGCCGCGGGCCGCGAGCTGCGGCCTTGTGCGGTTGTGAGGTGGATTGGGTGCGCCCCAGAAATGAAGCAGGCGCGCGCGCTGAAATGCTCTCGGTGAAGAGAGCATCTCCATAAATCTGTTTACGATTCAACGGTGCTGCACGCTCTCCGGCGCGCTACGACACCGATCGCGAGAATCTACACCCGAGCGCGATCCGCGACGAGTCCTCTCTGACTGCGGCCAGCACCCGGTGAGCCAAGGCTGAAGGTTCGGAAAAGTTATCGCAGAGAGTTTCTTGTCCGGAAAATTCTGCGCAAATTCTACTTAAGATTGATTATTCAGAAGTGCTTCCCAGCATATTAATAACAACTGAATTAGATTGGATATATATTTAAAGTTCAATCAGTAATACTATTGCCGGTGTCGTTAGCATTAATAGAAGATCATTTCTTATATTCGTAATTATCCATTCGCTAACCATCATTAACTTACGTTTTCGCTGCCCCCGACAATGAGGTCGAGACACAACGTCAGCGCAGAATGACTTCCCGCGTCCGCGATGATTGCGGCGCAAAGGCACATCTACGCCAGGAAATCGTCATCATGAAAATCAAGACGCAATTTATTGGCCTGGCCGCCGTCACCGGCCTCGCCATGGCTGGCCTGATGGCCAGTCTCTGGAGTTATGACAAGGCCGCCGAGGACATCAGCGGCGCCTATAATCAAAAGTATAAATCCTACATTCTTGCCGACAATTTCCGGCAGTCGTCCGATGATCTGACGCGCATGGTCCGCACCTATGCGGAGACCGGCGACAAGTCCTTCAAGGATCAGTAGAACGCCGTCATCGAGATCCGCAACGGCACGCGTCCTCGCCCCGAGGAATACCAGCGAATTTACTGGGATTTCGTGGCCGGCGGCGATGCCAAACCTCGCCCGGACGGCCCGACCATCTCTTCGCGCGACGAGATGAAGGCTGCCGGCTTTACCGATGAGGAGTTTGCGCTTCTGGACGAAGCCGCCAAGCGCTCGGATGCGCTCGTCAAGCTCGAAACCGAGGACATGGATCTCGTCGACAATGCCGCAACGCTTGGCCCGCAGGCGCGGCAGAAGGCGGCGGCGATGTTGAATTCGCCGGAATATCACAAGGCCAAGGCCGAGATCATGAAGCCGGTCGATGCGTTCTTCGTGAAACTCGAGCAGCGCACGCAAAGCGCCATCGACGGAGCGGCCGCACGGGCGAGCTTCTACTGGACGCTGACGTTGAGCGCCCTGTCGGTGCTGGTCCTGATGCTGGCTCTCGTCGGGTTTGTCACCTTCAAGCGCATTATCGGCGGGATGTACAAGCTGAGCAGTTCCATGGCGCAAGTCGCCGATGGCCGCCTCGATACCGACATCAGCCTCGCCCGCAACGACGACGAGATCGGCGAGATGGCAAAGGCCCTCGAAGTCTTCCGTCAGGCGGCAATTTCGAACCGGCGCCTCGAACAGGAAGCCGACGACAACCGCAAACGCGCAGAAGCCGAGCGTCTCACCGTTCAGGAACGCGCCGAGCGGGATGCTGCAGAGCGGTTGCGTCTCGCAACGTCAGGTCTGGCAGCAGGCCTGAAACGCCTGGCTAGTGGCGATCTCGCCTTCCAGATCAATGAGGTCTTCGCACCCGACTTCGAGGCCCTGCGCCACGATTTCAACGGCTCCGTCAGCAAACTCGGCGCGACTCTCTCGGAGATTTCGAATTCGATTTCGACCGTCGACACCGGCACTCGCGAAATCGCCGCAGGAACCGACGATCTTTCGAGACGGACCGAGCAGCAGGCGGCCTCCCTCGAGCAGACTGCAGCAGCACTCGACGAGATCACCGTCAACGTCACGAACTCCTCGAAGCGGACGGAAGAAGCCAGAAGCGTTGCCGGACAGGCCGATCAGTCGGCTGCGGAATCGGCTCAGGTCGTCTCCCATGCCGAGGAGGCTATGCGCAAGATCGAGGAGAGCTCGCAGCAGATCTCCAACATCATCGGCGTCATCGACGAGATTGCGTTCCAGACCAATCTGCTGGCGCTCAATGCCGGTGTCGAAGCGGCGCGTGCCGGAGAGGCAGGCAAGGGATTTGCGGTCGTTGCCCAGGAAGTCCGCGAACTGGCGCAGCGCTCTGCCCAGGCCGCCAAGGAGATCAAGGGGCTGATCCAGAATTCCTCGAGCGAGGTCGAGAACGGCGTCAAGCTGGTGCGTGACACCGGCTCTGCCTTGAAGACGATCAGCGGCTTCATCGTCGAGATCAACACCCATATGGAATCGATTGCGACATCGGCAAAGGAACAGTCGGTCGGCCTTGCCGAGGTCAACACCGCCGTCAACGCGATGGACCAGACGACGCAGCAGAATGCTGCAATGGTCGAGCAATCGAACGCGGCATCCAATACGCTCGCGAACGAGGCCGTGCGCCTGCGCGAACTGGTCAACCGCTTCAGCCTTGCCGAGACCCCATCGGCCGCGTCGAGAACGCTGCGTCCTGCCCAGTCCACGGATGTCGCACACGCTTCTCCGGCGCGTGCCATCGGCCGCAAGGTCGCGGCGTCCTTCGGCAATGCGGCACTGGATACGCGAAGCGCCCAGTGGAGCGAGTTCTAGTCACACGCCTCAAAGCCCGTCGGTTTCGGCATCAATGCTACACGCAATGCTGTCGCAGCCGGCGGGTCTTCACATGGCTCCTCAGCGAGGAGCCGGCGAAGATCAGGATGAAGCGCGCCGGAGCGTTACTTGCCCGGCAGCATCGTCTGGAGCACGCCGTCGCGGCGAACGAGCCCATGAAACAGCGCCGCCGCGAGATGCATCACCACCAGCCCAAAGAACGCGAAGGCGAGATAGAAATGCGCGCTCCAGAGGAGAGCGTGCAGGCTCGCGCTCTGAGGCAGGATCGGCGGAAGGTGGATTCCGCCATAAAGCACGATCGGATAGGCGGCCGCGGACATCATCGCCCAGCCGATGAGCGGCATACCGATCATCAGCGCGTAGAGCGCGACATGCGATAGATGCGCGGCGAGCTTCATCGGCCCCGGAAGATCCGGCGGCAGCGCCGGGGCGCCCGAGATGAAGCGAACCACGAGACGAACCAGGGCAAGTGCCAGAATGGCGATACCCAGAGTCTTGTGGGTTATCAGCAAGGGCACGTACTGCCTGCCGATGGTCGAGACCATCCCGACGCCGATGAACAGCATGGCGATAATCGCGATCGCCATCAGCCAGTGCAACAGACGCTGGGCGGCGGAGAAGCGTGTTTTCATCTCTGTCATGGCTTTGCGCTCGCTGCTGTTCGAGGATAGTGGCTCGCCTCGCTGGTTCTGAGATCGTAGGACTTGGCATAGGCCGCCGAGCGGGCTGCCGGGAACGGATCGTCGGATACCGCGATGCCATCCGGCAGGATCGTCGGGTCGAAATTGATATCCCGGCAGGGACCGTCGGCCTCCGGCTCGATCTTCTCCACCACAAGCGTTCCGGCCTCGACCGTGCGGCGCTCGGCCGGCCAGGCCTTTGTCGGATCGGATGTCGGATCGGAGGGATCGGCGACCGTCAGCACCAGCGTCCAGCGCTGCGGCGCCTTGGAGACGCGCTCCGTTATGTCCTCTTCGAGATGATTGGGGCCGAGTTTCGCGAAATCCTCGGCTGAGATCGTCACGGCCTGCGCCTCCGGGCGGAGCGACCATCGCACCGCATTCCTGCTGCCGGCGGCGTCGGTGAAGATGAAGGCATTGAGACTG
Organism: Rhizobium sp. BG4; assembly: GCF_016864575.1. NCBI lineage: Bacteria > Pseudomonadati > Pseudomonadota > Alphaproteobacteria > Hyphomicrobiales > Rhizobiaceae > Rhizobium > Rhizobium sp. BG4. The sequence goes on along the minus strand of NZ_CP044126.1, from coordinate 812,400 downwards.
TTGAAGGTCACTTCGGCATAGCTCGCCGTCCAGGGTGCCTTGGTCGCCCATTCGCCGAATGCCGCGAATTCCGGATGTGCGCCGACGAAGCCCTTCATCGCGTCGGGGTTCTTGCTCTTCGAAGCTTCGAGCAATTCGTAAAACCCTTGCGGCGTCGAGACCGCGAAGACGGGCGGGTCGATCAGCGCCATGCGCCAGACGCCGCCGGGCGCTGTGATCTGCACGCCGATGCCGCGCACCCTGACTGTCGGATCGGCGGCATCAGGATCGGGCGTTGCCAGATTGAAGCGCCCGAGAACCGGATATTGCCCCGCGATGAACAACGGCGCCTTCGAAAGCGCCACAGCGTTTCCATTCGCTTCGAAGCTGCCCGTAAAACACACGCCCTTCGCATGATTGCGCCGATGTCCAAGGGCGGCTCCGCCAGGAGGCGCGAGAGCGCTGACAAGTTCGGTGGAGGTCAGGCGGCCAGGCGTGAGCCATCCGGCCGTATAGGCGAAAGCCCCGACGCTGAAGCCGACCACGGCGGCAATCAGCACGAGGGATCCGAGGGCGGAACGCTGCGAGCCCGGCATACAAGGCACTCCGTCGTTATCAGTTTCTCTGCGATGCTAGGAAATCAATGGCAGTGCGGCGGCAAGTGATGCGGCGGAATGCGTTTCCCGCTCTCTGGTCACGGAAGATGGCATTGTTGCCGGGCGTGGTCAAACCCGGTCACGGCAAAGGCTTGATCAAGCGAAGCTTGTTGCCGGGCGCGATCTCAATGATGCGATCCTGCGCCAAAGCGTTGAGCACAGTGGTGATCTCATCCTGTGTGTATCCTGATGCGGTGAGGGGAGTGCTGAACTCAACAAGGTTGATGGTCATCTCGGGCTTGGCTTTCATCGCACGAAGCCGCTGCGCAATCGCAGCTTCGGTGTCCTCAAATCTGCCCATCTGATCTTCCCATCGCAAAACTCGAACGTGGCTTGCCAGCTGCCGAACATCGCCTGTTGCGGCCCGCGAACCTGTCGATGTCGCTAGTCGATCCAGGTCGATACGTCGAGTGCACAGGGCGTTTCTATGCACAAGCGATGCTCTCTGCGTCTGATGTTCACATGCTTTCTTGGCTGGGCCAAGACGTCACCGGCCACCAAACCGTTCTCTCGCGGCCTCCGTCGCAGGCATGAAGAGCGACACGAGCGTGCCTTCGGTGTCGCGAAGCTGGAAGGTGCGGTTGCCCCAGGGCAGCAGTTTTGGTTCGTGGACCACGTCGGCCTTGTCCTTCAGGCGGGAGAATTCGGCGTCGATATCCTCGACCATGAATTCAAGTATGGCGGAGCGGTTGGCGCCCGGTTCGGCGGTTCCCTTTTTGAAGAGCGCAACGGTTTCGGCTGCGCCGATCGCCAGTGTCGCGCCGGGCGTGACGATCTCGGCGAAGAACGGCGCCAGCCAGTCGGCGGCGGTTTCCGTGACCAGTTCGTAGAATGCGACAGTGGCCTTGATGTCGCGGACGATCAGGCGGGTGGATGCAAGTTTCATGATGTCGTCTCTCCGTTCAAAACGCTTTGCCGCTTGTGCGGCATCCGGGCCTTGTAAACGGAGGCTCCTGACAGCATGGTGGCAGCAGGAGTGACCCCATGCGCCGAGCCGACCGTCTTTTCCAGATCATCCAGATCCTTCGCCGGTCTTCCCGTCCGGTGACGGCAGCGATGCTCGCCGGCGAGCTGGAGATCTCGATCCGCACGGTCTATCGGGATATGGCCGATCTGGTCGGCCAGCGCGTGCCGATCGCCGGCGAAGCAGGCTTGGGCTATATTCTCGATTCAGACTACGACATGCCGCCGCTGATGCTGACGCCCGATGAGATCGAGGCCGCCGTGCTCGGCGCCCAATGGGTTTCCCAGCATTCCGACCCATCGCTTGCCGGCGCGGCCCGCGATCTGATTGCAAAGATCGCCGTCGCCATACCGGAGAGGCTGCGGCCCTATATTGCCGAACCGAGCATTGGCACCAAGCCGGTCGCGGGCGATCCCCAGGAGACCATCGACGCATTGCAGCTTCGCAACGCCATCCGCACCGGCATGAAGATCAGGCTCCGCTATCGCAGCGAACATGGCGAGGAGACCGAGCGGATCGTTTGGCCGATCATTCTCGGCTACGCAGAGGCCTATCGCATGCTGATCGCATGGTGCGAGACACGGAGCGATTTCCGCCATTTTCGCACCGACAGGATGATCGCTGCCGAGGTGCTTGACGAGCGTATCGGCCTACGGAAAGGCGAGCTGCGCCGCCGCTGGGAGAGCTGGCGAAATGCCCGGGAGCCCGCAGCTTCAAGGTAACAACGGACCAGGTGTCATCGAGTGAACGACTGGCTCCGCCCACCGAGCAGATCCAGCCACGGCCCAAGATGGACAATCGCCATCAGCAGATACATCACCGGCATCCCGCTCAGCATAGGGCCGCCTTCGCCGGCGCAGATCATCATCGCCGATTGGTTGCCAGCGTTGAGGAGGGCCATGATGCCGAAGGTCGGCGCGGCGGCAAGGTGCAGAAGGCGGCTGATCACCGTTGTCCTGTAATGGCCGGCGAAAACGCCGGCCATGCCGTCGGGGGTGGGCGAACCGCGCATGGCGCTAGACCCCGTAGCGATCGTGATGGCGCCACCAGACCCCTTCCTCATTGCGCCCGAGCGGTGCGCGGTCCAGCCACTGATACATGCCCCAGAGACCATCGAGCCCGCGGGCGTAGGAGGAGTAGGTGTGGTAGATCTCGCCATCCCGCATCGCAAAGGCGCTGACGCCTGGGCGGTCGCGCGTATAGGTCGCCACATCGGTGCCGGTCATCGAGGCGATCTGCGCGACAGGCCCCTCGCTGCCCTTCAGTTCCCATTGCTGCACCGTCTTGCCGGAGAGCGGCTCGGGCATCGGCGGCTCGCGGCGATAATTGTACTCGATGCCGCCATTGATCTGCTCTTTTGGCGTGAACCAGACATTGAAGTCGTGGTTGAAATCGCTCTCCGCCGAGGACGCCCAGTCGAAGCTCCATCCCATCCGCTTCTTGAACTGCTGCAGCTTGGCGAGCGGTCCGCGCGACACCGCCCAGAAGGCGACGTCGTGGTTTTCCAGATGGACGAAAATGCCGTTGAAGCCGTCGGCGATCGACGAGCAGGAGGGGCAGCCCGCCGTATAATCCGTGCCGAACATGAAATGATAGACCAGGAGCTGCGAGCGCCCGCGAAAGAGCGCCGAGAGTGGCACCGTACCTTGATCCGTCTGCAGCTGGTACTGTTTGCTGATCTTTACCCAGGGAAGCTGGCGGCGGTGCTCGGCGATTTCGTCGCTGCGCCGCGTCAACTCCTTTTCTTCTTCCAGAAGGGCAAGCCGGGCCGAAAGCCAGTCTTCACGCGTACCTGTCATCGGGGTTGTCATCATCCATCTCCTCATCGACATTCAACAGGCGCTTCACGTTGCCGGCCTGTAGGCATTACCCTAGGTGTGATTGAGCGGAGGGTGGGAGTTACAAGTGTGACGGGATTTCGATGGACTCGATGATCACGGCTGCCGCACAGGCGCTTGCCGCCGGCGATGTGCTCGGCGCCATGAAGCGCGTCGCGCTGCGCGACGACGCTCCGGCCCTTGCCCTCAGAGGCATCGCGCTTGCCCAGCTCGGCGACTTCGAACGCGCCAAGGCGCTTCTGAAAAGCGCTCACCGCGCCTTCACATCCCGTGAAACGCTGGCTCGCGCCCGCTGCACCCTGGCGGAAGCGGAGATCGCCCTTGTCAGCCGCGACCTCGGCTGGCCCGAGAAAGCTCTGGAGGTGGCGCGCCAGACGCTCGAGCGGCATGGGGACGGGCTGAATGCCGCCCACGCCCGCAATCTCCAAATCCGCCGCCTGCTGCTGGTCGGCCGGCTCGATGAGGCGGAGACGCTGCTTGCCATGCTCGACCCATCGCCATTGCCGCCCGCCGCACGCGCAAGCCTGGAACTGACAGTGGCCGGGATCGCGATCCGCCGCTTGAAGACCAAGCCCGCTCGCGACGCTTTGGCGCGCGCGGCAAAACCGGCGGACAATGCGGGTATCCCGGCTTTGATTGCAGAAGTGCGCAACGCAGCCGGCATCCTCGATGCTCCGGCGGGGAGGGAGGTCGTCCGGGCCGGGAACGCGCGCTCCACCTGGAGGATGTCGATGCGCTGCTGTCCTCCGATGCACTCATTGTCGATGCCTGCCGTTTTGCCGTCCGGCGCGGGTCGCGGATCGTGCATCTGGCAAACCGGCCGGTCTTGTTTTCGCTTGCCCGGGCGCTTGCCGAGGCCGCGCCCGACGACGTGCCGCGCGGCCTGCTGCTCGCCCGCGCCTTCGGCGCGCGCCATGCCGACGACTCTCACCGCGCCCGGCTGCGGGTCGAGATCGGCCGGCTGCGCGCCGAACTCGAAGGGCTTGCGGCCATCGAGGCTACGAAGGAGGGTTTCGTGCTCGTGCCCGCCAATGGCGCCGTTGTCGCGGTGCTGGCGCCACCGATCGAGGATGAGAACGGTGCCGTGCTCGCTCTGCTCGCCGATGGCGAAAGCTGGTCGAGCTCGGCTCTGTCGATCGCGCTCGGCATCAGCGCGCGAACGGTGCAGCGGGCGCTCGAAACACTCTTGGCATCGGGCAAGGTCGAGAGCGTCGGCAATGGCCGGGCGAGACGCTGGATAATCACGCCGGCAATCGGCTTCCCGACAACATTGTTACTCCCGGGACCGCTCCCGAGCGACTAGCGTCATGAAATGACGATGGAGGAAAGACATGAAGCGATCCGCAGCTGAAATCATCCGCGAATACGGCCCCTTCGAGACCGCCCCGCGGGTCAACGGCGTCACCTTCGACGGGCAGCATGTCTGGTTTGCCTCCGGCGAGAAGCTGCACGCGCTGGATCCGGAAACCGGCAGCGAGCTGCGCACGATCGATGTCGCCTCGCATGCGGGAACCGCCTTCGACGGCCGCTACCTCTACCAGATCGCCGAGGACCGGATCATGAAGATCGACCCTCAGGACGGCACTGTTCTCTCGACCATTCCGGCGCCCGGAAACGGCGGCGATTCCGGCCTTGCCTGGTGCGAAGGCAGCCTCTGGGTCGGCCAGCATCGCGGCCGCAAGATCCTCGAGATCGATCCGGAAACCGGCGCGCTCCGGCGCACGATCGAATCCGACCGCGTCGTGACAGGCGTGACCTGGGTCGATGGCGAACTCTGGCATGGAACCTGGGATGGCGACGAAAGCGACGTCCGCCGCATCGATCCGGCAACCGGCGAGGTTCTGGTGCGCCTCGACATGCCCGAGGGCGTCGGCGTCTCCGGCCTGGAATCCGATGGCAAGGACCGCTTCTTCGCCGGCGGCGGCACGCGCTCTGTGGTGCGCGCGGTGAGGAGGCCGCGGTCCTAGGCAGATCGTTTGCCACTCCGCTATTTTTCCGATCGCCAAGCGCCCGATGGACCTTCCGCTAGCTTTGCTCTAGAGGAGGGCAGGTTCATTTCCCCACCTCCACCAGGATCCGCGCCGCTCCTCCAGGGGCGGTCGAAATCGGAATGAGAATGACAGATCATCTGGACGTCCAGGCCGTCACACCGGTAGCGGCTCGCGGGCGCTTGCTTCGCTGGTTCATATCGTCGGCAACGCTGTCCGTCCCGCAGGCGGCAGGGCCGGTGGCTTTTTCGCTGCTTGCGCTGCAGCTTGAAGGCGCGACAAGCGGCGGGGCGGCGATGATCCTGGCTATGACCATTGCACAGGTGGCCGGTGCCGTTCCGCTGACGCGGCTTGGGTCTTCGGTGACGCCGGCAACCGCACTGCGTTTCCTGCTGATCTTCCGGGCGATCGCGCTGGCGCTGATGACGCTGTCGGCGTTTTGGAAGATGCCGCTGGAAGTCCTGGTTGGTCTTGCGGCGGCTGCGGGCCTGGTGAACGGTGCGGCCTTCGGCTATCTGCGCACGGTCCTGAATGAGCTCACGCCCGCCGCCAAGCTGCCGCGCGCGCTCGGGATCGCCGCGACGCTCGGCGAAGCCACGTTCGTTCTTTCACCGGTGCTTGCCTCCGCGCTCGGCAGCGTCTCGCCGCTCTTTGCAGTCTGCGCGATGGCGGTGCTTGGCACGTTGCCGGCGCTGCTCGTTCCTTCGGTTGGGGCGAAGGTTCAGAAAACCGGGGCACGATCCTCAGAGCCGACGATCACGCCTGAGATCATGATCTGGCTCCTCTGTTCCACGGCCGGTGGCGCTGCCGTCGCTGCTATCGAGATCGGCGCCGTCGCGCTGGCACTCGAATTCGGCCATGCGCCCGCCCTGGCGATCATGTTCACCGTGCCACTATGCCTGGCTTCGGTCGCGGGCGGGGTCTGGGTAAGCGTACGAAACCGGGGCGCCTCGCGCGCCGAGGTCATCCTGAAGCTGCTGTTGATGTCGGTCGGCTCGGCGCTTGTTGCGACCTCCATCTCGGTCGCGACGACGATCGGCGGCGCCATCCTCATGGGCTTCGTGCTGGCGCCGCTCAGCACGCATTATTCTCTCGAGCTCGACAAGCTCGCTCCACCCTCGAAGAGGGCGGAGATATTTGCGTTGCTACGAACTGCAAACGCCATGGGCGTCATCTTCGCGAGCGCGATGATGACGATGAGTTCGATCACGACGGCGCTCGTTGCGACGACCGGACTGATGGTCTGCGCGACGTTGCTGGTCGCGGTCGCAAGCCGTCGCAAACTGGGAACACTGAGGCCCTAGCTTTTGGCATGCCGCAGCTGCCTTACACGCCCTCGAAGCCCGTCAAGACGCCAACAGCATTGACGCCGATCTCTTCGACGGCATAGCCGCCTTCCATGACGAACAGCGTCGGCAATCCCAAGGCGGCGATGCGTGCACCGATCTTCGGAAAGTCTTCTGTCGTCAGCTTGAACTTGCTGATCGGATCCCGCTCGAAGGTATCGACGCCGAGAGACACGACCACCACATCCGGCGCATAGGCCGCGAGACGGCTGCAGGCGTCTTTGAGCGAGGCGTTCCACTCGGCCCAGCTGGTTCCGAAGGGCATGGGATAATTGAGATTGAAGCCCTCGCCATCGCCTGCGCCTTTTTCGTCGGCATGGCCGAGGAAGTAGGGATATTCCTGCATCGGATCGGCGTGGAGGTTCAGCACCTGAACGTCGGCACGCGCATAGAAGATTTCCTGGGTGCCGTTGCCGTGATGGTAATCGACATCGAGGATCGAAACGCGCTTGGCGCCGTTGTCGCGCAGCCATTGGGCGGCGACCGCGGCGTTGTTGATGTAGCAATAGCCACCGGCGAAAGCCGATCCGGCGTGATGGCCGGGCGGGCGGCAGAGCGCGAAGGCGGCACGCTCACCACCCTGCACGATCGCGGCCGCGCTCAGCGCCACGTCATGCGACGACTTGATTGCATCCCAGCTGCCTTCGACGAAACCGGCACCGGCATCGAAGGAGTAGTAGCCGAGCAAGCCGTCGATAAAGCGCGGCGGGACATCGCCGCGCAGGCCGCGCGTCGGCCAGGTGAAGGGGAGGGCGGTGCCGCTGCGTCCCTCCGCCGTCCAGCGATCCCAGACGGTCGGCAGGAAATCGAGATAATCCCGACGATGGATCTTGGCCGCAGTCGACAGGTCATGGTCATCAGGCCCAAGGATCGGCCCCAGTCCGACGGCCGCGATCCGTTCGGCGACGAATTTCGGCCGTGACGGCAGTTCGAATCCCGGCACGATCGCACCGGCGACAAGCTCCAGCTGGCTCGAATGGCCGAGATGGCGGGGAGAAAAGACGGTCTTCATGAAAACACCTGCGAGAACAAAAATGCAGCGCCATTCCGGCGGGAATGGCGCTGCCGGCGATCTTACTTCTGCAGTTCCGTCCAGATCTTGGTGTAAAGTGCCTGAACATCCGGCGGGCAGGTCTGCGAGGGCACGCCGACCGACTTGAACTCGTCCGGTACCTTGATTTCAGGCGCGTCCTTCATGTCGGCTGGCATGAATTTCTCCGAGCCGGCAATGCCGTTGGCGTAACGGTGGAAGCCCGAGTTCATGCCGGCATTTTCCGGATCCATCATGAAGTTCTGGAAGAGCTTGGCGTTCTCGACATTCTTGGCTTCTTTCAGCACGACGAGATTGTCGCTCCAGTTGACGAAGCCTTCCTTCGGGTAGCCGAAATGGATCTTCGGATTGGCGAGCCGCTGGCGGAAGGCCGAGCCGTTCCAGTCGCTCGAGGCGGCAAAGTCGCCCGAGCCCATCTTCTGGATCGTGCCGTATTCCATCGCCACCCAGTAGGGCTTGGCGGCGAGCAGCGTATCGCGCACCTTCTTCAGCACTGTCAGGTCGCCGGTGCACTTCTTGCCGCCGTTATAGAGGATGGCGGCGTCCATGACGTCGGTCATCTCGGGCACGACGTTGATCTTGCCCTTCAGCTCCTCCGGCGGATTGAAGATGATCGCCCAGGTGTTGATGTCGCCGTTATAGACATCGGTATTGACGACGGTGCCGACGATGCCCATCGCCCACGGAACCGAATATTTGCGGCCGGGATCGAAGTCGGGGTTTGCCCATTCCGGGGCGACATTCTTGAAGTTTTCCATCTTGCCCGGATCGGTTTCGAGCAGCAGCCCTTCCTGGATCCAGATCGGCAGGTAGTTCTGCGAGGGCACGGCCATGTCGAAGCCGGATCCGCCCTGGCGAACCTTGGCGAGCGCCGTGTCGTTCGAATCGTAATCGGTGATGGTGACCTTCACCTTGTACTTGTCTTCGAATTTCTTGATCATGTCGGGGCTCGTATAGTTGCCCCAGTTGTAGATGTTCAGCACCCCTTCCGCCGAAGCGAGCGAGGTCGTTGCAAAAAGCGTGGCCAAGGCGACGAGGCCGCAATTGATGATCTTCATGCTGTTCCCTTTCTTGTTATTCGCGTTTCTTGCTGACGAAAAAGAAGACGGTGACCGCCGCGATCGAAAGAACGAGGAAGACCGTCGAAATCGCATTCATTTCAGGGGTAATGACACGGCGGATCTGGCCGAGCATGTAGGTCGGCAGCGTGTCCTGGCCGGCTGACTTGACGAACTCGGTGATGACGACATCATCGAGCGAGATGACGAAAGCCAGCATGAAACCGGCAAGGACGCCCGGCCACAGAAGCGGCAGAGTGATATAGCGGAAGGTCTTGAGCGGCGTGGCGTAGAGATCGGCGGCGGCGCGTTCCAGCGTCAGGTCCATATTTTCCAGCCGAGCGCGAATGGGCAGATAGGCGAAGGGTACGCAAAAGGCGGTATGGGCGGCGATGAGATAGCCAAGCCCGGTATAGCCGGTCCAGATCTTGATCCGCGAAAACAGGATCAGAAGCGCCACTGCGGTGACGATTTCCGGCACCATCAGCGGGGTGTTGATGAAGGCATATTTCATCGTCAGGCCGCGATAGGCTTCGGTTCGCGTCGTGGCGATCGCCGCCATGGTTGCGGCGATGGTGGCAATGACGGCGGCGATGACGGCGATCTGCAGCGAACGCAACGAGGCGTCGATCACCTGCTGGTTCTGGTAGGCCTGCGCAAACCAGCGCAGCGAGAAACCCTGCCAGGATGCGAGCGATTCCCCCGCATTGAAAGCGTAGACGACGAGAACAGCGATCGGGAGATAAAGAAGGAAGAGGGAGATGATCGCGATCGTCGTGAAGCCGGTCTGGCGCTGCACCGAGAAGCGTCTAGCCATGCTGCGCCCCCTTTGAGCCGGCATTGCGGACATAGACCAGAAGCGCCGCCATCACGAAGATCATCAGGGTTATCGAAAGCGCCGAGCCGAGCGGCCAGTTACGCCCCTGTCCGAACTGCAGTTCGATCAGGTTGCCGATCATCAGGTTCTTGCCGCCGCCCAGGATGGTGGGCGTCACATAGGCGCCGAGCGACGGGATGAAGACCAGGATGGACCCGGCCACGATGCCGGGGGTCGACAGGGGAAGGATGATCCGGCGAAGGACCTTTGCCGGCGTCGCATAGAGGTCATAGGCGGCTTCAAGCAGCCGGAAGTCGAGCTTTTCGAGGCTCGCATAGATCGGGAGCACCATCAGCGGCAGGTAGACATAGACCATTCCGATCAGGATCGCCGTGTCGGTGAAGAGAATCTGGACGGGGCGCTCAATCAGCCCGAGACGGATGAGCACGGTATTGATCAGCCCTTCGTTGCGGATGATCTCGAGCACGGCAAAAGTGCGGATCAGCAGGTTCGTCCAGAAGGGGATGGTGATCAGGAACAGCCAGAGCTCGCGCGTGCGTTCAGGCCGGGTGGCGATGAAATAGGCGGTCGGGAAGCCGACGATCAGCGTCAGCATGGTCGTGAAGAAAGAGAGCGACAGCGACCGTAGCAAGATCGAGATATGAGCGTCGGCGAGCGACAGCGTATCGTCGAAGATATCCCGTTGAAGAAAGACGCTGATCCAGCCGTCGCTGGAAGGCTGCCACTGCACGTCGCCGTAGGGTCCGGGCGTCAGGAAAGAGTAAACGAGGACGATCAGCAGCGGGCCGCAGGCGGCAAACAGGATGATCAGCAGCGCGGGGAGGGAGAGCAGCCAGCGGTTCCGGACGGCCCGTTTCCTTTCCGCGCTGACGATCTCCGCTGTCATCTCCGGGCTAGCTCCTGAGTACGCGGGCTGCGTCGGCGACGATCGAAATGCCGACCGCGTCGCCCTGGGAAAAGCCGGCAACGTGGTTCGGCCGGTTCTGCTGGCGCACCATGAAGCGCGTGTCGCCATCGGAAAGGCGCACATGATAATGGGTATCGGTGCCGCAGTAGATGATGTCGGTCAGCGTCCCGCCGATCTGGCCCTCCGCCGGCGTGCAGAGCATGGCGTGTTCGGGGCGCAGTACGACGGTGACGTCGCCATCGGGAACGAAGCCATCAGGCACGCTCGCCGAGATGCGCGCAGCGACCGCAAGCTCGACCTCCGCCCGCCCGGCGTTCAGCGCGGAGACGCGTCCCTGCAGGAAATTCGTCTCGCCGATGAAATCAGCCACGAAGCGATCGGTGGGCGCATCGTAGATCGCGCGCGGGTTGCCGACCTGAAGGACCTTGCCCGCCGACATGACCGCGATCCGGTCCGACATGGTCAGCGCTTCTTCCTGGTCGTGGGTGACGAAAATGAAGGTGATGCCGGTTGCCGCCTGGAGTCGCTTCAGCTCGATCTGCATTTCCTTGCGGAGCTTGTAGTCGAGGGCAGACAGCGGCTCGTCGAGAAGCAGGACCTTCGGCTGCGGGGCAAGGGCTCTGGCGAGCGCCACGCGCTGCTGCTGTCCGCCTGAAATCTGGCTGGTCCGGCGGTTGGCGAGCGCTTCCATCCGCACCAGTTTCAACATGGCCGAAACCCGGGCGCTGATCTCTGCCTTCGGACGGCCGAGCATCTGCAGCCCGAAGGCGATGTTCTCGCTCACCGTCATGTGCGGAAAGAGCGCGTAATTCTGGAAGACGGTATTGATCGGCCGCTTGAAGGGCGGCATCGCGGCGATGTTCTCGCCGTTGAGCAGGATCGCTCCATGCGTCGGGAATTCGAAGCCGGCGATCAGCCGGAGCAAAGTCGTCTTGCCGCAACCGGACGGGCCAAGCAGCGTGAAGAATTCGTTCTGCCTGATCGATAGTGAGGTTTCGTTGACGGCAGCTACGGCGTATTCGCCGAAGCCGAAAATTTTGGATACACCCTTAATCTCGACAGCATTCGTCTGAGCCATGCAAAGGCCATTTACCGCGCTATTATTATGTAGTTCCCACGGCCGTCAGGTGAGCACAGCGCCGGACGATTGACAACCCGGATTCGCTCAAGCGCCCAATCTAGTTCGCCTTGTAGGTGATTTTTCCGCCGCAGATTGTTATCGCGGGCTCGACCTCCCCGAGCTTATCAGGCGCGACGCTCTCGATATCAGCGTTGAGAATGGTGATGTCGGCGAGGAAGCCGGGCTTGATGCGGCCCTTGCGGTCCTCACGAAACTCGGCGTAGGCGCCTTCCGTCGTGTAGCCTTCCAGCGCTTCCATCAAGGTGAAGCTCTGATCCGGATCGGTCGCCTGCCAGGGCTCGCGGATCATCGCTGCCTGGATGCCGCGAATGGGGCTGATCGGCGAGACCGGCCAATCCGACGCGAAGCAGATTCTCGCACCCGCATTCTTGATGGTGCGCCAGGCATAGCTCAGCGGCCAGCGCGAACGTCCGATGCGCGATACGGTCGGCTCGAGCGGCACGCCCATACAGCCTGGCGGGTGAGGGGGCTGCATCGAGGCGATGACGCCGAGCTCGGCAAACCGCGGCAGGTCGTCCGGATGGACGACCTCGATATGCTCGATGCGATGGCGGCTGTCGCGGGCGCCGTTCTCCTTGCGGGCCGCTTCGTAGCCATCGAGCACGGCCCTGACCGCGCCGTCGCCGATCGCGTGGACGGCGATCTGCAGGCCGCGTCTATCCGCTTCGATGGCGATCTCGCGGAAACGCTCCGGCGTGAACAGGCCCTCGCCAACATAATCAGGCCGGTCGGCATAGGGTTCGACCATGACAGCCGTCCAGCTGTCCAGCACGCCGTCGTAGAAGACCTTCACCATGCCCGAGCGCAGGAAATCGCTGTCATAGGCCTTCGACATGGCGGAGGCCTTCTCCAGCATGTCGAGCGACATGAAGTTCTTGAAGTGAAACGGGATGGCGACCCGGCAGGGCAGCCCACCGTCCTCCTTCTCGATCGCCGCCAACAGCTCCAGCTGATAGAGATTGCCATCCATGTTCTGGATCGTGGTGATGCCGTGGCGGGCGCAGTATTCGAGCCCGCGGCGCATGACTTCCATGTCGGTGCGCCACTCGAGATCGGTCGGCCGCGGATCGGGTTCGCCACCGGTCGCAAGGCCAAGTCGGTAGCGCGCAAAGCCGCCGGCAGCCTGCACAGGGCTGAACGCTTCCATCTCGCGAAGCTCCCCGGTCGCCAGCCCGTCGTCGCCCATGACGATCTCGTTGCCCGGACGCAATTCGGCGCCATGGAGAAGATTGGCGAGTTCCAAGGCCTTGGTGTTAGCCCAGGCGGTATGATGGTCGGGCGCGAAGAGGGCCAGCGGCTGGTCCGGCCAGATCGCATCGAGATGGTGCCTCGTCAGCCGCTCTTCGCCACCGAGGATCGTATAATCGGCGCCCTGGGCAAAAAGCATCACCTGCTCGAGGCGATCCTTTCCATAATTCCGGATCGCTTCCGTCAGTGCCGGAAGGCCGTGGACACCGCTGAGCTGCAGATGCACGAGCTCGGCCGAACCGGAGAACAGATGCATGTGATTTTCAGAAAAGCCGGGCACGACCGACCCGCCGCCCGCATCGATAACCTCGGTACCGGGGCCGCGCAGCGAAGCAAGCTCGCCCTTGGCACCGACCGCGGCAATCTTGCCATCAATGATCGCAATTTCCGTGGCCTTGGGCCGCCCGGGATCGAGTGTCAGTACGCGCGCATTGAGAATCAGAAGATCTGCTGTCGGGGTCATAGGGAACTCGCGATTTGACGGATGGCGGGCGGTGGCGAAGGCGAGATAGGCAATGCAAGCTAGCCACAACGACTGCTTAAGACCACCCCGAATCTGAACGCATCCATTGCGTCTGATTATAATGTAAGCATTGACTTACGTATAATCCCGCGACTCAAGAACCCCTTGCGCTGATGCCCGTCCGCGAGGTAACCGGGATGAAGTCCCTCCGGCGCAGACATACGTTTCCAGCACAATCGGCTGCAAGCGCCGCGAGAAAATCGCAGTCAGGAGCCAGCCTTCATTGTCCGACATCTATGCAATTGCCGACATCCACGGACGTGCCGATCTTCTCAAGGCGCTCCTCGGCCATATCGCCGCTCGCGAAGGCGCACAGCCAGTCATCATTTTCCTCGGCGATCTGATCGACCGGGGGCCGCATAGCCCTGAAGTGCTCGATCTCGTGGGTTCCACTCTCAAGCGCTATCCGGGTTCGCGCCTCGTCTTGGGAAATCATGATCACTACCTCCGCTCGCTTCTGCGCGAAGAGCTTGCTGACGAAGACGCGGTGAACTGGATGGACTGGGGTGGCGTTGCGACCGTCAGCGCTTACTCCCGCCACCCGGTGCCGAATTTCGCTGGGATCGCTGCCGACATACGCGAGGCCTTTCCGCATCATGTCGAGCTCTTGAACGATGCCGTGACGCATCACGTTGCCGGCCGCTTCTGCTTTGTCCATGCCGGCCTGCGACCCGGAGTTCCGCTCGCCGAACAGACCGAATACGACTTGCGATGGATACGGGCCGGTTTTCTCGATCATGGCGAACAGTTCGAGCATATCGTCGTGCACGGTCATACCGTTACCGGCTCTCTGCGACCCGAAATATATCAAAATCGCATCGCGCTGGACACGGCGGCCTACCGGACCGGGCGGTTGACCGCGGCCGTTATCCGCAATGACGAGCTTTCCCATTTCGTATGCACGGGCCTCGCTGCCGATGGCGGTATCGGCGTAGAGGAATGGGATTCGCTGGGCCAAAGGCTGTAGCCTTACGGCATAGCGTCGCGTCGAGTGGTCAAGCCCTCAAAGAATCTGCCAGATAATTTGCCCAGCGGGCCTGCCGGTCGGCGGATCCGATCAGGTCATGCCTGATTTCGATCAATACCGCGTCGAGCCTCCGGTCTTCACCATGCACCGGGATGGCGTAGTCGCTTGCTCGTTCGATGACGTAGGGCACATTTGCGCCGATCTTCAACGCCGTCGACCGGCTCAGATGATCGATAATCTGCCGGCCGAACCTGAATGACTTGTTGAACAGGATGCCTGCGTGCCAGGGGCGTTCCTCACCGAGGAAAACCGGAGTGAACGAATGGATCGCGACGATCTTCGTTGGCAGCCCCCGCTTCTGCCGCGCGTCCAGGTGCGCGGAAACAGCCTGTTGGAAAGGCGTAAATATCCTGTCGATCCTTTCCTGGCGCGCTTCGACAGCGAGGCCGATATTTCCGGGAATGGCAGTCGCCTCCGAAAGTTCCGGGATGCTCGTAGGGCTGTCGGTTGGCCGGTTCAGGTCGATGAGAAGACGGGAGTATTTTCCGAGAAAGCATGGCGCGTCCAATAGCTGCGAGAGCGCGCGGCTCACGCCTTCAGCGCCAATGTCCCAGGCGATATGCCGAACCAGCTCTTCGGCTGGCAGTCCGAGATCGTCGAAAGCTTCCGGAATAAAGTTCGAGGCATGCTCGCAGATCAGGACGATTTCCGACGTCCCGTCGATATTCAGGATTTCAACAGGATCGGGCCAGCCGGATTGGTCTGCGGTTCCCATCGTCAATAGGCCGCCCGGTAGCTTGCGCAGATCGCCTCCTCGTCGAGCCCGTCGAGCGATGCCATTTCAAACGCCTTCATCCCGACGAAGGTCTCCAGGAAGACCTCGGAGAACCACGATGTCACCACCGGATCGGACTTGAGAGCGTCCAATGCACCGGCAAGCGTCTCCGGCAGCCGGCGCAGACCTTTCTCGACGCGCTGTTCTTCCGAGAGTTCCTCCGGGTCGCCTGAATGGACCTGCGGGCACGGAAGGCCGGCGATCAATCCCTCGAGGCCGGCGCGCACGATGGCGGCGAGTGCGAGGTATGGATTTGAGGTGGCATCGGCCGCCCGATATTCGATGTTGAAGCTCTTCGCAGGGTCCTTTCCACCAAACGTCACGATAGGGCAGATCCGCAAGGTAGCCTCGCGATCCTTGTCGCCGAGCCAGGTGTAGGACGAGCTCCAGTTGTGCGGCTTCAGGCGATAGTATGATGACACACTGGAGGCAGTCAGTGCGGTGATCGCCGGCAGATGGCGCAGCACGCCTGCACAGAAGGATCCCGCTGCCCGGGAGAGACCAGCCGGACCGGACGGGTCGTAAGTCGCCGGCTGACGATCGGCCCCGACGAGGCTGAAATGGATATGCACACCGTTGCCCACCGACGACGGCGATGTCTTCGGTGCGAAGGATGCCTTCCAGCCGCGCGTGCGCGCAATTTCGCGTACAATTTCCCTGAGGACCACTGCCCGGTCCGCAGCGGCAAGCCCGTCGGACGGCGCGTTCGTTACTTCGAACTGATCCTCGCCATACTCGGAGATGATAACCTCCGGGTTCAGCCCTGCTTCCTCGAGAGCAGCCATCACCTGCGAAGCGAAGCCGTCGGCGCGGCGCAATCCCGCGAATGACATCACATGTTCTTTGGGCAGTCCCGCGTCCAGCAGTTTGAACTCGTGCTCGAATGCCGCCACCAGCGTAAGGCCGGTCTTGGCTTTCAACTCGGCGAGAGCATCTGCAAGCATAGTTCTTGTGCAGCAGGACCACGGGGAGCCGTCCAGCTCCACGAGATTTCCCGGCACCATATCGAACGGTGTTTGGGACCCCGTCTTGGAGGTCCGGTATCTTGCATTCGGATCAGGCAGCAATCGCAAGTCACCGGATGAACCCCATGGGTTCGGATGCGCAATCACGTTGAAAGGCGTGAGGGAAAGGTTGGCCTGCAGCCAGCCGACGCCGGTGGCGATCGTCTTCTCGAACGTGTCGCTCGCGATAAACCGCCCACGCGTAACCGCGGCAATGTCTGTCGTGACGATCCCGGTCAGGTCGACATCGGTGCTCATGCCGCCGCCCTCACTGACAGGCGCTTGACCACGGTATCGGTGTCCGCAACCCAGCAATAGCCACCGAAAGCCTTGAGCGCGGTATCGTGGCGCTCCTGCGAGGCGGCTGCGCATGCGTCGGAAACGCAGGTGACGTAATATCCGCGGTCGGCTGCATCCCGCACCGCCATGTCAACGCATTGGTCAGTCATGATGCCGGTGATGATCAGGTAGCGGATGCCGAGGTTCTTCAGGACGTAGTCGATATTGGTCGAGTTGAAGACGCCGGAGGACGTCTTCGGGATCAGGATCTCGTCATTCTTCGGGCCGAGATTTTCCGGCGGAAAGCCTTCGGGGCTGGTCGGCGGAATGTGGATCGGCGTGAGTTTGTGGTCCAGCGAGCGATCGCGGCCATCTTCCGTCAGGCTTTGGATGATCGTGTGGAGAACTTCGATCCCGTTCGCTCTTGCTGCGGCAAGCAGCCGCTCGTTGTTGGGGACCGTGACCGAGGCGGTCTGGCGGTAGAAATAGTGCTCGGGACCGCGCTCGGGGTGATCGGGGTCCAGCCCGGGCTCCAGCCAGATGCGCTGCATATCGACCAGCAACAGGGCCGTTTCACCGGCAACATAGGGTGCGTCGCGGCTCAGGAGTTTGCTAGGCATGGCTGGTTGTCCCTTTCGTGCGCTTGGGGCCGGGTTGTGACTTGGTTTCGCTTTCATCGCCGTCGACAGTCACGCCATTGCGCGCCCGGACAGCTTCGAGATTCTCGATGCGGCGGCGTGTGGAATCGTCGAGGGTCGACAGGATCTGGGCCACGAGCGCTTCGATCTGCGCGACTGCCGGAGCGAGCGTGTCGTAGGGGGATGGAACGTCCAGCGGACAGATGATCGTCACCTCGGCATGCTCGGCGATCGGCGAGAGCCACTGGTCGGTGAACAGGACGACTGTCGCGCCGCGATCGGCAGCCTGCGAGGCAAAGGCGACGACGTCATTCTGGTAGCGTCTGTAGTCGAAGGCAATCAGCACATCCCGCTTGCCGTAATCGACCAATATGTCGAACGACGGCGCTGCCAGTGTGCCGATGTCGTGAACCCCGGGGCGGAGTTGCGACAGGTAGCCCGCCAGCATCCCAGCGATATGCCGGCTGAAGCGGCCGCCAACGAGGCCGACGCGGCCTTTGGATTCCATGATCAGCTTGGCGACTTTGTCATAGGTGTTGGCCGGCGTTGCGCCGACGGTCTTGTCTATCGTTTCCGAGACCGCGTGCAGATAGGCTTCCGCAATTCCCTGGGCCGCGTCGCTCGATCGCTTTGTCTCCATCATCAAAAGAGGCGAGTGAAGTCTTGCCTCTACTTCCGACAGGAGCCGTTTCTGGAGGTCGGGAAAGCCTTCGAACCCAAGTTTGACAGCGAGCCGAACGACGGTCGCATCGCTGACGCCCGCCTTTTTCGCCAGATTGCTTGCGGTGCTCAGTCCTGACGTCGGATAGTCTGCAAGCAGGATCTGGACGATCTTCTCTTCCGACGGCGTGAGGGTCAGTTTTTGATCGAGCAATAATGTCCTGACGTCCGTCACGTGACCTTCCCCTATGCATTTCATTCTGCGAAATACACCAATATCTTTATATGTGAAAGATAAATTGCATCAATCCCACAGCTGGAGAGGGTGTAGGATACCTTTCACGGTTCATCCCTTCTTTGGTCAATGAAAGCGTATTGACATAGCCGCCCGCCGCGGCCTAACGTTCTCGCAACGCAGCAAAGACTGCATGGGAACGCATCGTACTTCAATCGCTTGCCAGCTGTAGGTCCGCGTCGATTGCGGGTCTTTCGCCGGGAATTAGATTTCGCACGGCAGATGTTGCCGCCGAAAATCCTTCTCAGCTTCCGGCTGATTTAGCGATAGCGCGTTTTGACGAAGTTCCCTCGCTTCTGCAGGCTAATGGCGTTCTGAGGGATTGCATATGAAGCAGCGCGCATCGCGGAAATGGGCCTTGAGCCAAGAGATTATCGTGGCGGTTATTGCCGTGGTGATCTTCGCTGTCGCTTCCGTCGCTCTCCCGGGTTTCTTCACGACCGAGAACGTCGTTTCGATCATCCGCTCGATCTCCGTCCTCGGCATATTGGCGCTCGGCATGGCCGTGGTCATCATCGGCCGCGGGATCGATCTGTCGGCCGTTGCGGTCATGGCGATGTCGGTGGCGTGGTATCTGCAGATGCTCAACGACGGAACCTCCGGGTGGCTGGCCTTCGTCATCGTCTTGGGTGGCGTGATCGGCATCGGCTTGATCAACGGTTTTCTGGTCGCCTATGCGGATGTTCCCGCAATCTTCGTGACGCTGGCCAGCGGCTCGTTCGTCTTCGGCTTCGTGCGCTCGCAGTTGATCGCCCAGGATGCGGTTCCTGTGCCGGCGGAGAACTGGCTGCAGCTTTTCGGCGGGCTTCGCTTCTTCGATGTGCCGATCGAGGTTTTCATTTTTGCGGCGCTGGCTTTCCTTATCTTTCTTATTCTGCGCTACACCAAGTGGGGGCGGTACGTTTACTACGCCGGCGACAACCCGATTGCCGCGCGTAACGCCGGCATGCCGGTCAGGCCGATGCTGGTCTTCCGATATGTGCTTTCCGCGCTCATCGCGTTTGTCGCAGGGCTGCTGACAGCCGCGAGCCTCCATTCGATCAATACGCGCGTCGTCAACTCGACCCTGCTCTACGACATCGTCCTGGTCGCGGTGATCGGCGGCATCGGACTGTCGGGAGGGAAGGGAAGCGTCCGCAACGTGCTGTTCGGGGCAGCCCTTATCGGCATCATGTTGAACGCGATGACCATCATCGACATCCCGCTGATCTACCAGAATCTGATCAAGTCCACGATCCTGCTCGTCGCCATCCTTATCGACGGGCTCCTCAATCCGAGAGACGAACAAACAGCCCAACAGGGAGATATCTGACGTCTCGAGGAAGTTTCGAATTTTCCGTCAACACATCGGGGGACACCCATGAGGTACATGAAGGCACTTTTTGCGGCCGCGACCATCTCGCTATCCGTTTTCGCCACGGCAGCACCTGCGCAGGAAGATCCAGGCCCAGCCGCCTATTCGCAGGCGCTCAAAGGCAAGCGCGTCATGCTGGTCCCGATGGCAATGGGTTTCGATCTCGCACAAGGATGGTCGCACTACATCCAGAAGGAAGTTGAAGCCTTCGGCGGCGTGTTCGAGACACGCGATCCCAACTGGAGCGTCGAAGCCGGAGCTCAGGCGATCACCGAGGCCATCTCCTCCGACACCCGGCCGGACGTCCTCATCGTGCATTCGCCCGATCTCAATTCCTATGCCAGGCTGCTGAAGAAGGCGCAGGCTGCCGGAACCTATGTCGTACTGATCGATAACCCTGCCAACTTCGCGGCGGATGCCTTCGTCGGAAGCGATTGGGATCGTCTCGGACAGCTGGAGGCTGAGGCCGTCATCAAGGGTTGCGGTCCGAATTCATCGAAGAAAATCGGTCTGGTGCAAGGTGATCAGGTGAATGCCTCCAGCCTCTACCAGTACGCAGGCATCATGAAGGTTCTGGAAAAGAACCCCGACTTCCAGGTGGTCGCAAAACCGGACTCGAATTGGGACGCGACGACTTCGCGCAACGTGACCACGACGATGCTGCAGCAGCATCCGGACATTTGCGGCATCGTTGATTTCTGGGACGGCGACGCGACGGGTGCTGCAGCCGCGATCCGCGATGCCAAGCTTCAGGACAAGGTCTTCCTCGTCACGACCGGTGGCGGCGAAAAGGCGGCCGATTGCGACAACCTCGAAAACGGTACCTATGGCGCGGTGGTCATGACCGAGCTGCACAATCAGTCGCGCGATATCAACGCGATCATCAAGTTCCTGTTGCAGAGCGGTCAGCCGGCCGGAACCTCGAAGGCCTACATCTACACGCTCGAGAAGGCGACAACCAAAGCCGATCTGAAGCCCGACAGTTGTTGGGATCTCAAAGCCCTCAAGGCGGCTGCGAACTAAACTCCTTCCAATGACGCGGCGAGGCCCCAGCCCGGGCTTCGCATCATCTCTCCCTGACATCCCGGTCACATCATGACATTCAGAGAACGCCTGCAGGCGTGGCGCTACAACCTGATCCCGGATCATCTCGCCGGCGAAATTCTCAGCAAACGATGGACCGACAATGCGATACCTTTCATCGCGCTGGTTATCGTCGTCGCAGGTTTCGGCTCTGCGATTCCGGGCTTCTTCAAGATTAATTCGCTTCAGGATTCCACCCGCCAGCTCGGCGAGTTCTCGATTGTCGTCACCGGCCTGACGGTGGTGATGCTCGGGGGCGGCATCGATCTCTCGGTGGGCTCGATCTTCGCGCTGTCGTGCTTCGCCGCGGTCTCCGCGTTCTTCATCTTCGAGCAGCCCGTTTGGGTCGCCTTGCTGGCGTCGCTCGCAACCGGCGTCGCTTTCGGTGCGATAAATGGATATCTCGTCGGCTTCCTCAGATTGCGTGCATTCCTCACGACACTCGTCACCTTCATCATCGGTCGAGCGGTCTACGATATCCTCGTCGTCAATTTCGCAGCCCAGATTCAAATGTCGATGGCGATGTCCGACGTTTGGGATTTCGTCGGCGATGGGACTGTGCTCGGGATTTCCGTATCGGTGCTGACGGCGATAATCTTCATCGCGATCACCCACATTGCGCTGACCCGGTCCAGGCCGGGATGGCATATCCTGGCTGTCGGCGGCTCGCGCCGCTCGGCGCATAATGCCGGTATCAAGGTCAAGCGGACGGTGTTCCTCACCTACGTCTTCTCTGGCTTATGCTCGTCGCTGGCCGGCTTCCTGATTGCCTGCCGGCTGAGCGGTGCAGGACCGGGCACCGGACTCAACCTCGAAATCCTTGCGCTCACGGCGGCGGTCGTCGGCGGTAATAGCCTCGGCGGCGGGCGAGGGTCCGTCATAAAGGGACTGATGGGCGCGATTATCGTGCTCGTCATGACGAACGGCCTGATCCGCCTCGGATACGGGACGGGTACGAACCAGATGGTGCTGGGCCTGATGCTCGCCGTTGCGGTGACGATCGATATCCGATGGCTGAAGAACCGTCACAAGGTCCTCAATGAGGTCTATGTCGCGCCTGTCTACCTGCGCATGGGCGAGGCTCAATCGGCGGTTCCCGGATCAGGCACGCCCTATGAAATGGATAATCGGCTGGCGCAGACGCAATATATCGGCCTCGGCGAGCTGGAGGGGCCGGAAGACGTCATCCTCGACGACGACGACAACCTCTATTGCGGAACGCGCCATGGCGAGATCGTCCGCTTCCTGGCGCCGGACTACGAACGATCGGAAGTCTTCGCTCACGTCGGCGGCTTCCCGCTCGGGCTCGCCTTCGACAAGGATCGCAACCTCATCAGCTGCGTGGGCGCGATGGGTCTTTACTCCATCGCTCCGGACCGGACCGTGCGCAAATTGACCGCGGAGACATCGCGGTCCTGGACTTCTGTCGTCGACGACGCCCGTCTGAGAGACCCCAACGACTGCGACATTGCTCCGGATGGCCGCATCTACTTTACCGACTCGACCAAGCGGTACGACGCGCACGACTGGGCACTGGACTCGATCGAGAACCGCGCCACGGGGCGCCTGCTTGTCTACGATCCGAAGAACGGCACGACCAAGACCCTGCTCGATGGGTATCGCTACACCAACGGCGTTTGCGTCGCCCATGACGGCAAATCGATCTTCTTTGCCGAAAGTTGGGCCTGCCGCGTTCATCGCTACTGGCTGGAGGGCCCCAAAGCGGGGACAGCGGAGTGCGTTATCGCAGACATGCCCGGCTATCCCGACAATATCAACCGTGCGTCCGACGGTACCTACTGGATGGCCTGGCTCGGGATGCGAACGCCGAGCTTTGATCTTGCGCTTCGCCACCCCGGCATGCGCAAGCGAATGACCCGACGGCTCCCCCAGGACGACTGGTTGTTTCCGAACATCAACACCGGCGGCATCGTCAAGTTCGATGAAACCGGTCAGATCAGGGATGCGATGGCAGACCTTTCCGGCGTCTCCCACCCGATGGTCACGTCGATGAGGGAGCACAAGGGCTACCTCTATGTCGGCGGCATCCTCAATAATCGCGTCGGCCGCTACAAGCTTGCCCAGGCCAATTCCGACTGGACCGGACCGTCGTCCTATTGGGGGAGAGAGCCATGATGTTCGATCCCATCCTCGACTGGTTTCGCGGCAAGGCGGTGACAATTCCGCCGCTGGACGGCGCCTTCCGGCCGAACCAGGTTCTCGACGAAGCTCAGGTGGTCGCCACCTTGCCCTCAGCGGATAATGTTGCCGTCCACAATGGAGAGATCATCGTCTCTTCCGGGCGCTCACTCTTCTCGGTCGGCCATGGACGAGAGCCGCAACGGGTTCACGAGTATGACTCCGAGATCACCGCCACCGCCGTGTCCCCCGAGGCCGGTCTCGCCGTCGCCCTCGCATCCGGCAAGCTGATCCTCGACGGCAAGCAGCTGCCGCTGCCGGGCGAGATTTCTTGTATCACGGCACTCGTCTTTGCGCCCGACGGTTCGCTCTGGATTGCCAATGGAGCCGCAGGGATCGCGCCCACCGAATGGGTTCGGGATCTCATGGCGAAAGGCAGTTCGGGAAGCATCTGGACCATCGAGCCCGGCAACAACAAGGCGCGCAAACTGGTGGCCGGTCTGGCATTCCCGTTTGGCCTGCTGCCGGTATCCGGCGGCGTCGCCGTCTCGGAAGCATGGAACCACAGGATCCTTCGCGTCTCCAAGCATGGCGACACGGCAACCGTCATCGACAATCTGCCGGGCTATCCGGCGCGGCTTTCTGCAGCGCGCGACGGCGCGTGGCTGTCGATATTTGCTCCGCGCAATCGCCTGATCGAGTTCGTTCTGCAAGAGAAGAGGTATCGCGAGGACATGATCGCGACCGTTCCGCCGGAGTTCTGGATCGCCCCATCGCTTGCGTCCGGCGAGAGTTTTCTCGAGCCGCTGCAGTGCGGTGGCATCAAGACGATGGGGATCCACAAGCCGTGGTCGCCCAGCCGGTCGTATGGCCTGGTCGCCAAACTCGACACCGCTCTTCGCCCCGTCGGGAGCTTTCATAGCCGGGCAAACGGCGTACGGCATGGGACGACAAGCGCTGTCGAACACGAGGGGAGGCTGCTGGTCGCGTCAAAGGGCGGCGGCGTGCTTGTCTCCGTGGATGCAACGGAGATCGGATGAGATGAGTACAGCCGAAGACATCATCGTCCATCTTGAAAACGTCACCAAGGAATATCGCGGCGTTCCTGCGGTCAGGAATGTCAGTTTCGACCTTCGCCGCGGTGAAATCCACGCCTTGCTCGGCGAGAACGGTGCGGGAAAATCGACGCTGACCAAGATCATCGCCGGCGTGGTGGAGCGTACCGCCGGCGTCATGATCCATCGCGGCAAGGAGGTGAGCTACGGTTCGCCGAACGCTGCGTTGGATGCCGGTATCGCAATGGTGTTCCAGGAAACGAGCCTGGTGCCGTCCATGACTGTGGCGCAGAATCTCTATCTCGGGACGGAAGCGTTTCTCAATCGCCTTCGGGGGATCTATATCTCCGCCCAGCAGTTTCTCCAGTCGCTGAACTTCCCTGTCGATCCGACGGCGATGGTCGAGACGCTCGGGGCGGCCAAGAAGCAGATGGTGGAGATCGCGCGTGCGGTTCACCACAATGCCGAAGTGATCATCTTTGACGAGCCTACCGCGACACTCACGCCCGAGGAGAAAAGGCATTTCTTCGCCTTGGTGAGACGGCTGAAAGCGAGAGGCGTGTCGATCGTCTTCATCAGCCACGCGCTCGAAGAAGCCTTGATGATCGCCGACCGCATCACGATCCTTCGTGACGGTGAGCTGGTTGCTTCCGGCGATACCTCGGAATTCGACCGGGAGAAGATCATCGCGGCCATGGTGGGCAGAACGCTCACCGGTGAACTCTATAAGAAGCGCGATGCGTCGACCATCAGGAAGGCGGGAAAGAAGGTCCTGTCCGTCCAGGACCTCTCGATGAGCAACGTCGTCCGGAACAATTCCTTCTCCGTCTTCGAAGGCCAGATCACCGGCGTCTTCGGCCTGATTGGTTCGGGCCGAACGGAGACGTTCAAAGTCATCTCGGGAATCTACAAGCGCGACTTCAAGCGTGGCGGCTCGGTCGAGCTGGATGACAAGCCGGTGCGATATTACGTTCCGCGTGAGGCCGTCAGAGACGGGATCGTCTACGTGACCGAAGACCGCAAGAGCGAAGGCTTTTTCGAGACGATGTCGATAGCCGAGAATGTCTTCGGCGGGCTTCTTTCCGCCGGCCGCGAAAAGAGCAAGGTCATCAGCATGCGCGAAATGCACGACCTGGCGGCGGAATGGACGAGCAAGCTCAATATCCGGGCAATCAACGACAACGCGCGGGTTGTCGAGCTCTCCGGCGGCAATCAGCAGAAGGTGGTGATCGGCAAGGGCCTGGTCCAGGAGCCGCGCATCGTGATTTTCGACGAGCCCACGCGTGGCGTGGATGTCGGCGCGATCGCCGAAATCCATCAGATCATCAACGAGCTTGCCGACCGGGGTTTGGCGGTCGTTGTCATCTCGTCCTACCTTCCGGAGATCATGAACCTCTCGGACCGCATCCTGGTCTGCCGCCAAGGGCGTATCGTCGAGGAGTTCTCACCGGCTGAATCCACCGAAGCCAAAATAATGTATGCCGCTGTGCACTGATCTGAAAGGCGATCACGATGGCCACCGTCAAACTTCTCACGGATACCGAGGTCGCGGATATTCCCGCCGCCAAGGAAGTTTTTGATGACATCAGAGCGACCAGGAAATCCGACTTCATAAACAATTTCTGGCGTGGTCTGGCGAATGATCCGCCGCTGCTTAAACGCACCTGGGAAGGGCTCAAGGCCGTTATGGCGGTGGAAGGTGCTTTGGACCCATTGGTGCGCGAAATGATCTACATTGCCGTCTCGACCGCCAACGGATGTTCCTACTGCGTCCATTCTCACACCGCCGCGGCCAAGGCGCGGGGGATGACCCAAGCCCAGCATGCCGAGTTGATGGCCGTGATCGGACTGGCCGGCCAGACCAATCATCTGGTGACGGCGATGCAGATACCGGTCGATGACCAGTTTCTTGCATAAGGGCTGACCGCAGCGCCGCTATCGCGCTCGAAGCCGCCGGAATTCCTATCCGGTGTGCTTGCCATGTCTCCATTCGTTCAACGCCCGATTGATAATCCCCGGCCGGGCCATAAGTACCTGCTGAGACATAGCATTTGGAGACATAGCATGGTCAGCGAACGGGAACTGATTTCCAAGATCACCTGGCGCCTGATGCCCTTTCTCGGCATCCTCTATCTCATCGCTTACATCGACAGGCAGAATGTCAGCTTCGCCAAGTTGCAGATGGTTGGCGACCTCGGGATGAGCGAATATGCCTATGGCCTTGGGGCTTCGCTGTTCTTCATCGGCTACTTCCTGTTCGAGGTTCCAAGCAACCTGTTTCTCAACCGCCTCGGCGCGCGCATCTGGTTCGCCCGCATCCTGGTCTCCTGGGGCATCGTCACGATCGCGCTCGCCTATACGCAGAATGCGACGATGTTCTACATCCTGCGCTTGCTGCTCGGCGTCTGCGAAGCGGGCTTCTTTCCCGGCGTCCTCTACCTGCTGACACTGTGGTTCCCGGCCGATTATCGCGGCCGCATGGTCGGCCTGTTCATGATCTTCAGTGCCCTTGCCAATGCCGTCGGCGCGCCGCTCGGCGGCATGCTGCTCGATCTCGATGGGCTCTATGGCTATGCCGGCTGGGAATGGGTGTTCCTGGCTACTGGCGTTCCGGCGGTTCTCGCCGGTATCGTCACCTTCTTCTATCTGCCTGATAATCCCGACAAGGCGTCGTTCCTCTCCACCGACGAGCGCAGCTGGCTGCATAACCGGCTGGAGAGCGAAAATGCCGGGATGGACAAGAATGCCGAGAACGGGTTCAAGGCGCTCGTCGACCCGCGGGTGCTTCTGATGGCGCTTTGCTATGTGGCCTTTCCGCTGGCGGCCTATGGTCTCAGCTATTGGCTGCCGACCATCGTCCACGGCTTCGGCGTCACCAATACCGTCAACGGTTTCCTCAACATCATCCCCTGGATCCTCGTGGCGATCGCGCTCTATGCCGTGCCCGCCATGGCCGACAAGGCGGCGTCGAAGACACCCTATATCGTCATCCCGGCCTTCATCGGGGCGGCCTGCCTGCTGCTCTCGGCGCTCATCCCCAACAACACGCTGCAGTTCGCCTTCCTCTGCATTGCCGCTGCCGGCATTTTCGCGCCGCAGCCGGTATTCTGGAGCCTGCCCTCGCGCTTCCTCAAAGGTGCCGGTGCGGCTGCGGGTCTCGCTGCCATCAATTCGGTCGGCAATCTCGGTGGCTTCGTGGCGCAGAATGTCGTGCCCTGGATCAAGGATGCGACAGGCAGCACGATCGCGCCGATGATCTTCCTGGCCGTCTGCCTGGCGGCCGGTGCCCTGCTGGTCTTCGTGGTGACGCAGCTGATCGCCCGCAAGGATCACGCCCATACGGACGGCGCGCTCAGGACGTGAGCGTGAAGGCGTCGCTCTCGCCGGGCACCAGCTCCAGCGGCCAGATCGTGTTGCGGGCGCCGCGCGGGTAGGTCTCGGCATAGGCGGGCATGGTCGCCAGCAGGGTCTCGGCGAGCTCGATGCCGAGATCGCGCAGCGACATGCGGAAGCAGGTAAGCGACGGCTGCAGGAAGCGGCCTCGCGGTTCCTCGCGGAAACCGATGATGGCAAGGTCGCGCCCGGGCATGACGCCGGCCTCGACAAGGCGGCGGTAGAGGCCGATCGCCATCAGTTCGTAGATCAGGATGATCGCCGTCGGCTTGCCGTCGAGCAGCAGCAGTTCGTGGCCCGCCTGATAGCCGCCCTGTTCGCTGGATTTGACCCGGATCACCAGCTTCGGATCATACTTTATCCCGTGCCGCTCCAGCGCCTGGCGATAGGAATCGACGAAGATATAGCCGAGATTGATATCGTTGGAGGGGGCGGCGATGGCGATGGTGCGATGGCCCTTGGCCACCAGCCGGTCGACGGCGGATGCCGCCACGCCCTCGAAGTCCAGGTCGATCCAAGGATAGTTCTCGCCAGAGGAGCTGCGCCCCAGCGTCACGAAGGGAATCTTGGCCTTGACCAGCAGGTCGATGCGCTTGTCGATCCGCTGCGTCGCCGAGATGATCATCGCGTCGACGACGCGCCGCGCCACCATGCGTTTCAGATATTCGTGCGGGTCCTCGTCATTCGGGCAGGGCAGCATGACGAGGTCGAGCTTATGGCGGGCAAGCACGCTCTGCAGGCCGCCGGTCAGGCCAAGGAAGAAGTTGTCGCTGTTTTCGACCGTTTCCTTGCTGGATTCGATCATCAGGCCGATGACGTTGGTCGTTCCCTGGCGCAGGCTGCGGCCGGACTGGTTGGCGACGTAGCCGAGTTCCTCGGCGGCGGCGAGGACCCGCTTGCGGGTCTCCTCGTTGACATCGGGCTTGCCGTTCAGCGCGCGCGAGACGGTCCCGATCGAGATATCGAGATGTTTGGCAAGCTGCCGGATGCCCTTCATGTCAGCCGATCTTCCTCCGCGATCGAAAACGTGAGGCTTCTTCTTGCCATAGGAAAACGTTTTCGGAAAGCGGAGGCGGTCTCAATCGGCGAACTGGTGAATGTGGACGATCAGGCTGTCGCGATCGGCGAGAATGATCGAATACATCGGCGGTTCGAAGCAGTTGGTGGTGGTCGGCGAAACGAAGTCCAATGCCGTCTGGTGATTGGTGCTGCGCAGGATGGTGAAGGGGATGCCCTGCCAGTTCCCCGTCACGAGCCGGTGCAGATGCCCGGCGAAGATATGCCTGACATCGCCATGCGCCTTCAGCAGTGCAAAGAGCGGCTCGGGATCGAGAAGGCCGAAGACGTCGAGGGCCGGTAGATGCACCTTGTCTGCCGGGTGGTGCATGAAGAGATAGACCGGGCGGTCCTTCGCCTCCTCGAGCTTCTCCTTCAGCCAGGCGAGCCTGCTGTCGCAGAGCCTGCCGGTCACCTTGCCGTCGTCCAGCGTGTCCAGCGTGATCACCCGTCCCTCGGGCAGATCGATCGCCGCTTGTGCGAAGCCGTTTTCCGCCATTTGGCCGGGAAAGACGGTGGCGAAGTTTTCGCGGATATCGTGATTGCCGAGCATCAGCCGGATCGGCAGCTTCGACCGGGAAATGCGTTCTTCGAGGATCCGGTAGGTATCCTCGCCGCCAGTCTCGGAGAGATCGCCTGAGACGACGACGAGATCGGCATCCGCATGATGGGCTTCGACGTCGGCGAGGCAGGCATCCATGCGCGCGGCCGGATCGAGGCCCAGCAAGGTTCCACCTGCCTGAACGAGGTGGAAATCGGAAATGTGGATGAGCTTCATGACCGGGCTTCCGCGTCTTCGAGGGAGCGCTCGACAAGCGCCAGCAATTCATCCCGCATCTGCGGCGCGGCGGCGATGACCGGGCCGCCGGTCAGGAGAGTCCCGCCTTCGCCAGGGAAATCGGCGGTCCAGCCGCCGGCTTCGCGGATCATCAGCAGGCCCGCGGCGCAATCCCAGGCGTTGATATGCGGCTCATAGTAGCCGGCAAGGCGGCCGCAGGCGACCTGCGCCAGCATCAGGGCACCGGAGCCGTTGCGGATGAACATGCCACCGGCTTCGAGCAGCCGCTGCACGAAGCAGGACACCTGGCGCAGCGG
Source organism: Rhizobium sp. BG4 (assembly GCF_016864575.1). NCBI lineage: Bacteria > Pseudomonadati > Pseudomonadota > Alphaproteobacteria > Hyphomicrobiales > Rhizobiaceae > Rhizobium > Rhizobium sp. BG4. The sequence continues at coordinate 783,010 of NZ_CP044126.1, read as the reverse complement.
AATGCGGAAATTGGCGCCGACGCCGAGCAACCCGGTCGAAATGCGGCCGGTTTGGCTGACTTCCATCGGGCGGCCGTTGAGCTGTGCGCCGGCACCCTGCCTGGCGACGAAGAGATCGCCGGTCGAGGGCTGGCAGATCAGCCCGAGCACCGTCTCGCTGCCGCGCATCACGGCAATGGAGATGCACCACTGGTCGATGCCGTGCAGGAAGCAGCTGGTGCCGTCGATCGGATCGACCACCCAGAGATAGCCGGAAGGACCTTCGCTGAGACCCTCTTCTTCGCCGAGTACGCCATCATCCGGGAAGGCGGCGGCGATCCTTTCGCGGATCAATGCCTCGACCGATTTGTCGGCCTCGCTGACCACGTCCTGGCCATTGAGCTTCTGGCTGGTTTCCAGAGAGGAGAGGTCGCGGAAATAGGCGAGTGCCTTTTCCGCAGCTTCAAGGATCACCTCGCGCGCCAGCACGAAGCGCGGATCGTCGGGGAATTCGCAGGGCATCGGTATCTTTCTGGATCAGGGCACGAAGCTGTCGCGCACGACAAGCTCGGGGATGACCCGTTCGTAGGCGGGGGGCAAATCGGGATTGGCGAGGCGCTTTTCCACCAGCTCGACGGCGCGCTGCGCCATGACGATCGGATCCTGGCGGAAGGTGGTGAGCCTGTAGCTCAGCCAGGCGGCCTCCGGCACGTCGTCGAAACCGATGACGGCGACATCATCGGGAACGCTGAGGCCGAGCGTGGTGCGGACATAGTCCATCAGGCCGAAGGCGATCTGGTCGTTGGCGCAATAGACGGCATCCGGATAATCGGCGGCGCTGGCGAAAAGCTGCTTTGCGGCGGCGATGCCGCTGTCATAGTCGGAGTCCTTACCGCGGCCGATCGCGACGCTGGCGCCGAGCGCCTCGGCTGCGGTCTTGAAGGCGGTCTCGCGCTCGGCGATGCTCGATGTCGCCGAGAAAGAGGTGGCAACGGCAAGCTTGCGGCGGCCCTTCTCGAAAAAGGCGTTGGCGGCCTTGCGCGATGCCTCTGAATTGCCGGCACGGACATGGTCGGCATCCGGCTCGGAGCGGCCGATGACGACGAGCGGCTGGCCGTTGCGATGCGCAAGCTCGAAGAAATTCGCCGGCGGCGAGCCGGAGAGGATGATCGTCGCCTCGGCGCGGTGGCCGATCAGCATCTTCTGGGCGGCCAGCATTTCCTCTTCGGTCTGGCCGGTATTGATCAGGATCGGGATGCTGCCGCGCTGGATCAGCGCCTTGGAAAGCGCTGCCGCCAGATGGGCGCGGAAGCCGACTTCCGGCCGCGTCGCGACGATGCCGACCAGCCGGCTCTGATTGGCGAGCACGCCGCGCGCAAGGTCGTTGACGTGATAGCCGAGCTCTTCGGCCGCCTTCAGCACCCGCTCGCGGGTGGCAGGGGCAACGCTGGCGCCGGGCGTAAAGGTGCGCGACACCGCCGAGCGCGAGACACCAGCAAGCTGCGCCACCTGTTCGGCGCTGACGAAGCGCATGCGCTCCTTGCGCTGGTTCTTGAGGTCGTTGGTTGGGCCGTCATTCATGGCAATCTCTCAGTGCCCCACACGCGATAGGACGTCTGCCTTCAGGAATCGCTCAACGATAAGCATAAAAACCAAGGATGGAATGAGCAGCAAGAGGGCGGTGATCGACGCGATCTGATAATTGCCGCCCGAACCCGCAGTATACAGCAGAAGCGGCAGCATGTTCACGTCAGGAGCGCCCACAAAATAGCTGCCGGTAAATTCGTCGAGGCTCTCGAGGAAAACGAAGATGGCGCTCGCCATCAGGCCGGGTGCCGCGAGCGGCAGCGTGATGTCCATGAAGGCGCGCATGGCGCTGGCACCGGCCGAGCGCGCCGCCTGTTCCAGCTCCTCGTCGATCGCCGAGAAGGCCGCTGTCGCGATCCAGACCGCATAGACGAGACCGTGCGAGGCATGGACGAGAACGACGCCGAGGATCGTGCCGTTGAGGCGGATCTCGTAGAAAATTCGGGCCACGTTCACGTAGACGGTTAGATTTGGAAAAGCCTGTGGAATGAGGAAAGCGAGCAGGATCAGCGCCCGGAACGGCAGCTTCAGCCGCGCCAGTGCATAGCCTGCCGGGATCGCGAGCAACAGCGAAACGACGACGGTCAGCACCGCGACAACCAGCGAATTGGTGAGCGACTCGACCGCGCCGCCGCGCGGCGCAAACACCTTCGCCCAGCTGCTGAAGCCATATTGCAGCGGCAGGCTATGCGGGAAGTACCATTTCTCCGCGACAGTCCAGAGCAGCAGATTGGCGAGTGGCCCGAAGATGAAGAAGGCCATCAGCCCGAAGATGATGGCGCGCGGGATCCACCAGAGCGCCGAGAGCGGATGGGATTGCGTGGCGGACAGCGTTGCGGTGCTCATGCGCGCTCCTTCAGGCTCTGGCGCAGGTAGATCCAGGCGACCGACGAGGCGAGCACCAGCGACACGAGGCCGAGCGCATTGGCCACGCCGTAATCGCCATAGGCGTTGACGCGGAAAGCGATATCGGCCGTCAGCATCGTCGGCGACTGGGCGTTGATCATCAGCGGCACAGACAGAACAGACATCATCGTCACGAAGGAGAGGATGAGGCCGACGGTCAGCGTCACCGACACCTGCGGTACGAGGATTTCAAAGAGGACGCGCAGTTTCGAGGCGCCGAGATTGCGTGCGGCCTCGATCGTGTCGCGGTTGACGGATGCCATGGCGCCGGCGACGAGTAGCGCCACGAAGGGCGTCTGCTTCCAGACGAAGGCGATGACGATGCCGCGCCAGTCGAGATAGCTCTGCGCATCGAGCGGCGTCAGCAGGCCGAGACTGATCAGCGTGCTGTTCATCAGGCCGCTCTTGGCAAGGAAGGTGCGCAGGATCTGGCCGACGACGATGAATGGAATGAACATCGGCCAGCGATAGAGCCAGCGCAGGATGGCGACCGCGACCGGGTGCTCGCCAAGCGTCAGATAGCCGCCGATGGCGATTGAGGCGAGGCCGATGAGGATCGTGGAAATGGTGATGATCACCACCGAGAAGACGATGTCTTTCGTGTAGAGATCGAAGGTCTTGTAGAAATTGTCCCAGCCGAACCCGCCGCCTTCGATCCTGAAGGCGCCGACCGCCGACATGACAAGCGGCAGGATGAAGAGGAAGGCGATCACCGCCAGTGCCGGGAGCACGAGCAGGAGACCGAGCAGGCGTCTGGACATCGTTCGACCTCGCTTCGGAAAGAAACTCCCCGCCGCTGACGGCGGGGAGCCAAATCGCTTACTTCACAGACTGCTCGTAGGCTTCGAGGATCGCCGTGTTGTACTGGGCGATCGGGAAGGGCTTGCCCTTGGTGGCGAGATCTTCAGGCGTGATGTCGACGAAGAGCTTGTTCCAGGTGGCGTCGTCGAGCTTCGGCTTGACGAACTGCGCGTCGATGCCCGGATACCAGTTGAACTTCTTGACGATGCCGTCGGCCTGGACTTCCGGGCTGGTGGCGAGCGCGATGAACTTCTCCGCGAGATCCTTATGCGATGCCTTGGCCGGAACGACATAGTGCATCGGCTGGCCCGGCATGCCCGGAGCCGGCAGGACGAGCTTCAGCTCGGGCGGCAGCTGGCCGTTGGCCTGCCAGGAGTAGAACATGTCGACCCAGACCGGGCCCATGGCGATTTCGCCGCGCGACAGGAGGTCGAGCGTGCCGGCATTTCCCGGCGTCAGCGTCGCGTTCTTGGTGAAGTCGGCGAGGCTCTTGAAGGCATCGCCCCACTTGGCGGTTTCGTCCTGCTTGAACGGACCGGTCATCAGGTTGTTGGCATCGCCGCCGCCGAAAGCGTAGATCCAGCCCATGACGAAGCTGACGCCGGAAGCGCCGCCCTTGATGCCGTTATAGCCGAACTGCTTCGGATGTTCCTTGGCCCATGCGGCGAGCTCGGTGTAGCTCTTGGGCGGGTTCGGAACGAGCGTCGGGTTATAGGCGATCGCCGTCTGGCTGTTGAACATCGGCATGACGTAGCCGTCGACGTCGGAGCCGAGGGCGTTCTTGGCGTTGTCGCGCGAGACGAGCTTGCCGGTGTCGATCGCGCTGCGATACTTTTCGAGATAGCCCTTCTGGACCATCGGGCCGGCGAACTTCTCGTGGACGACGGCGACGTCGATATCCCAGTTGGCGGTGTTGGCGGCCTGCTGGGCGTCGAAGCGCTCGAGGATCTTCTGCGAGCCGGCATCGCCGGGGCCGGTGCCGACGGCACGGACAGTGTTGCCCGGATAGGTCTTTTCAAAGAGCGGTCCGAGATACTGGTTGATGTAATCGACCATGTTCTGGTCGCCGGCGGTTGCGACGGTCAGCTCATCGGCCTTGACCGGCAGGGCGGCGAGGGCGACGGCGAAAGCTGCATAGGTCAGTCTTTTCATGAGTGCTCTCCAGGGTTCAAAGGAATAAAGTCATGCGTGGGCTTTCCCGGCCGCGGACCGGGAAATGGAAATGGCCGGGTTGGACTCCGGCGAATTGAAGAGGAAAAGCGCGTCAGGCCCGACATGGACCTGCACGCGGTCGCCGGGCTCGAAGGCGCGCGGCGCATCGGCCATGATCTCGCGATCGCCAAGCCGCACGGAATGGCGCCAGTGGCCGCCGGGATAGCTGACGGCGGTGACTTCGCCGGTGAAGGTCATGCCGGGCGCCGCGATCGGCGTATCCATCGGCAGGAGCTGCGCCGCTTCCGGGCGAAAACGGGCCTCGACCGCGCCCGCCTGCAGCTGACGGCCGAGAAGCGCCACGCTGCCTGCGGCATTCGCGGGCCCGGCGGCGATGTGGAAACTGTCGCCCTGCGGGCTGCCTTCCAGGAAGAGCACGTTCTCGGCGCCCATGAAGGCGGCGACGAAAGCCGAAGCCGGACGATTGTAGACGTCCTCGGGCGTACCCTGCTGGGCGATCTCGCCGGTATTCAAGATGACGATCCGGTCGGCCATGACCATCGCCTCTTCGCGGTCGTGCGTGACGTGGACGGCGGTGATGCCGAGGCGCTTCTGCAGCGCGCGCAATTCGTGGCGCACCGTCAGGCGGATGCGAGCGTCGAGATTGGAGAGCGGTTCGTCGAGCAGCAGGATCTCAGGATCGACCGCCAGCGCGCGCCCGAGGGCGACACGCTGGCGCTGGCCGCCGGAGAGCGCTGCCGGTTTGCGCGCTCCGAGCCCATCGAGACCGAGAAGTTTCTGCATGGCATTGACCCGCTCGGCGATCGCTGCCTTGGCGACACCCTTGAGCTTCAGGCCGTAGCCGATGTTCTGCGCCACCGTCATGTGCGGCCACAGCGCATAGGACTGGAAGACCAGCGCCATGCCGCGCTTGTCCGGCGGCATGTAGGTTACGTCGCGCTGGCGCACCGAGACGGTGCCGGAGGAGGGGGCGATGAAGCCTGCCAGAACGCGCAGCAGCGTCGTCTTTCCGCAGCCGGAAGAGCCGAGCAGCGCCACGAACTCGCCGCGCTGGATGCTGAGGTTGATATCGTTCAGAACCTTGGTGTTGCCATATCTGCAGGCAACAGAATTCAGTTCCAGAAACGCGTCCTGGTTCATCGTGTCTCCTCCCATTGCACGGCTGTGCAACCCGATCCCGAGCTTAGTAGAATGTTTGTTTAACAGCCAGATGACATGGCGGATTTTTTTGTGCTGCAGCGCAATGCAAAGCCGGCTAAGGCCTCGTTTATGCTCATGTTTTCCGCAGCATTTTCTCTAAATTAAGCCTGTCTTGACAGCAGGAAACGTTTCTGAATACTATCGTAAACGTTTACGGGATGCGTTTTCGGAGGATGGTTGAAGACGCGCCACGGGAGGAAATCAGTGAAACTGAATGCCGTTCTCTGCGGGTGCGGAGCTATGTCCAAAGGCTGGCTGCGCGCGATCAAGGAAACGCCGGCGCTGGCCGATGCGATCGCGATCAGGGGCCTCGTGGATTTGAACCCCGAGGTCGCGCAGGCGCTTGCCGCCGAGTTCGGTCTCGTTGATGCGGTGATCGGCACCGATCTCAACGACGTCATCGCGCAGACCAGGGCCGATATCGTCTTCGACGTCGTCATTCCCGCGGCCCGCTTTGCCGTCGTCTCCGCGGCGCTGAAGGCCGGCTGCCATGTGCTCAGCGAAAAGCCGATGGCGACTTCGCTTGCAGAGGGGGCCGCCCTGATCGATCTCGCCGCCGATGCCGGCAAGGTCCACGCGATCATCCAGAACCGCCGCTTCATTTCAGGCGTGCGCCGCATGCGCCGCTTCGTCGAAAGCGGAGCGATCGGCGATCTCACCGGCATCCATTGCGACTTCTTCATCGCCCCGCATTTCGGCGGCTTCCGCGAGGAGATGGACAATGTCCTGCTGCTCGACATGGCGATCCACACCTTCGATGCGGCGCGCTACGTCGCCGGCAAGAAGCCGCTCGCCGTCTATTGCGTCGAGAAGAACCCCAAGGGCTCCTGGTACCGCCACGGCGCCTCGGCCAATGCCACGTTCGAATTCGCCGATGACGTGGTCTTCACCTATCGCGGCTCCTGGTGCGCCGAAGGCGAGCGCACCAGCTGGGAAAGCGAATGGCGCCTCGTCGGCTCGAAGGGGATGCTCACCTGGGATGGCGCGGAGAATTTCAGCGCCGCCACCTCCGGCGCCGAACCCGGCCTGCTGCACGGGTTTGCGCCCGTCGAGGTCCCCGGACCGGAGCATGACGAAGAGACGCACGGCCATGCCAGCGTGATCGCCAGCTTCATCGAGGCGATCCGCTCGGGCAAGCGGCCGGAGACGGCCAGTTCCGACAACATCAGAAGCCTTGCCATGGTCTTCGGCGCCATCGAGAGCGCCAGGACGGGCAAGCGCGTCGAAATTTCAGCATAAGGAATGAGAACGTGAGTAACCCCGCAAAGTCCATCCGCATCGGCACCATGATCAGCGCCTCGAGTGGCGGCGCCGCCGAGCGCATCGGCCAGATCGCCGGCATGGGTTTCGAAAGCTTCGAGCCCTTCTTCTGGCAGACGACGAATGGGCAGGATCTCGCCGAGCTCGGCAAGCGCTGCAAGGATGCGATCGGCGACCGCGACATCACGATTTCGACGCTCGGCATGTTCGGCAATCCGCTCGAGGAAACCGAGATCGACCTGCAGACGCTGCAGGGCTGGAAGGATTGCATCGAAAACGCCCATCACTTCGGCGCCACCTGCGTTGCCGGCTTTACCGGCCGCATCCGCGGCAAGGTGCTGACCGACAGCCTGCCGCGCTACAGAGAGATCTGGAGCGAACTTGCGAAGCGCGCCGCCGACAAGGGCGTCAGGATCGCCTTCGAGAACTGCGCCATGGACGGCAACTGGGCGACCGGCGACTGGAACATCGCCCATAACCCGGATGCCTGGGAGTTGATCTTCAACGAGACGCCGGATGACAATATCGGCCTTGAATGGGAACCCTGCCACCAGATGGTCTATCTCATCGAGCCGCTGCCGCAGATCCGCAAATGGGCCTCGAAGATCTTCCACGTCCACGGCAAGGACGCGACGATTCGCTGGGACGTCATCAAGGAACACGGCATCTTCGGCAAGGAAAAATTCGTCTTCATGCGCACGCCGGGCTTCGGCGACAGCAACTGGACCGACATCATTTCCGAGCTTCGCCTCGCCGGTTGGTCGGGATCGATCGATATCGAAGGCTGGCACGACCCTGTTTATCGCGATGCGCTCGAAATGACCGGTCAGGTCCATGCGCTGAACCATCTGAAGCATGCCCGGGGCGGCGATTTTGTTGCCGATCCCGGCTGAGTGACCTATCGTGCGGTGTGCCGGCGGGGAGGCCAGGCGCGACGCTAACGTGACAGCTTTCGCGGCACAGCCGCTTTTTGGGAGGAAAGTATGAAAGCGATATCAAGACTTGCGTTCGCTCTCGGCGTCTCGGTGCTGATGTCCGGCACCGTTCATGCCGAGGACAAGACCTTCAAGATCTGGTGGTATGAAGATGCGGCGAGTGCTGCCGGCATCACCTGGAAGAAGGCGCTCGAAACTTTTCAGCAAAAGCACCCCGACGTCAAAGTTCAGTTCGAACTGAAGACCTTCGACCAAATCACCAAGTCCGGCACCATGATCCTCAATTCGGCCGAAGCGCCGGATCTGATGGAATATAACAAGGGCAACGCCGTTGCCGGTCTCGCCGCATCGCAGGGCCTGCTGACCGATCTCGGCGACGTTGCCAAGCAGCGCGGCTGGGACAAGGTTCTCTCCGATGCCAGCAACCAGCTGAGCCGCTATGACGAGAAGGGCATCTATGGCAACGGGCCGCTGATCGGCGTTGCCAATTACGGCGAATTCGTCTCGGTTTTCTACAACGAGAACATGTTCAAGGAAGCCGGCGTCGAAGTGCCGAAGACGCTGGAAGACATGGAAAAGGTGATGGATGTCTTCGTCAAGAAGGGCATCACCCCCATTGCCGAAGCTGCCAACGACTATCCGGCGCAGCACCTGATGTATCTCTTCGCGCTGTCGAAGGCCGATGCGAAGTGGGTCAACGATTTCCAGGCGATCCGTGCGCCGCTCGACTCCGCGCCCTTCGTCTATGCCGGCCAGAAGCTGCAGGAATGGGTCAAGAAGGGCTATATTTCCAAGGACTCGACCGGCCTGAAGGCGCCTGACATGGCCAACCTGTTCGAAACCGGCAAGTCGCCGATGGTGGTGACCGGCACGTGGTATGGCGCCCAGTTCGGCGCAATCAAGAACTTCAAGGCCAGCCAGTTCCTGTTCCCGGGCAATGTCATCTCGCCGGCCTCGACGGGTAACATCTGGGTCGTTCCGAAGAACGCCAAGAACAAGGACCTCGCCTACGACTTCATCGACATCACGCTGTCGAAGGACAACCAGGCCCTGTTCGGCAATTCCGGCGGTCTGCCTATCGCTGCCGATCCGGCCATGGTCACCGATCCCGTCGGCAAGATCGAGGTCGAGCTCTTCAACAAGCTGGTCGCGCAGAACGGCCTCGGCTTCTATCCCGACTGGCCGGTCCCCGGCTATTACGACGTCATGCTGAAGGCGACGCAGGCGGTCATCGGCGGTTCGGTCACTCCCGAAGAATTCGCCGAGCGCCTGAAGGAGCCCTACGACGAAGTCCAGGGCGACCAGTAACAGATATGCCGCGACCGGCAGGGCGCTGCGGCGCCCTGCCAATTCTCGAATGACGCTGGAGGAAATATGTCGGGCGCATCCTCGGACGCACAGCCGGGCAGGGTCTATTGGTTCTACCTCATTCCCGGAATGCTTGGCTTCGTCACCATCATCCTCGTCCCCTTCGTCATGAACCTGATGATCAGCTTCACGACGTGGAAGGGCATCGGCATCCCGAAATTCGCCGGTCTGCGCAATTACGAGCGGCTGCTGACGGATGACACGTTCTGGCATTCGCTGGTCAACACGGCCGCCTTCGTCTTCGCCATGGCGATCATCCCGACGGCGATCGGGGTGCTGCTTGCGGCACTGCTCTTCGACTATATCAGCTCGCGCTTTTCCAATGCGCTCGCCAGCTTCTTCCGGGCGGGCTTCTATCTGCCGCAGATCCTGCCGGTCTCGGCCGCGGGTATCCTCTGGGGCTGGATGCTGAACCCGTTCGGCATCGTCAACGCCATGCTCGATGCCACCGGTCTCGGAAGCCTGAAGCAGAACTGGCTCGGCGAACCGCAGCTGGCGCTATGGGCGATCATGGTCGTCATGGTCTGGCTGCAGCTCGGCTATTGCCTCGTCGTCTTCATGTCGGGCCTCGCCCGCGTCGATCCCTCGCTGCAGGAAGCCGCCGAGCTCGATGGCGCCGCCTGGCTGCCGCGCTTCTGGACGATCACCGTTCCGCTTCTGAAGCCGGAGATCTTCGTGGTCGGCCTGACGACGACCATTGCCGCGCTCAAGGTCTTCGCGCCGATCTTCGTGCTGACTTCGGGCGGGCCCGACAACGCCACGATGGTGCCGTCGCAGATGTCCTACCACGAGTTCTTCGCGACCAACCGCGTCGGATATGGTGCGGCCATCACCACGGCGCAGATGCTGATGACCCTCGTCATCTGCTTCATCTTCATCCGCATCCAGGCACGCCATACGGAGAATGACCGATGAGTGAAGCGGCGATCGCGCTCGATACCTCCAGCAAGGCTGCACACGTGACATCGGCAGGATCCATGTACGGATCGTCGCGCTGGTGGGTGCTGGCTGCCATCTCCTTCGCGCTCATCCTGTTCCTCTGCCCCTTCGTGCTGGCCTTCACCAACGCGATCAGGACGCCTGAGGACTACGGCACCTGGGGGCCGCTGGCTTTCCCGCGCAGCTTCGATCTGACAGCGCTGAAGACCTTCTGGAACAATGTCGATTTCACGCAGAAGCTGATCAACAGCACAATCATCAGCGCATCGACCGCCGTCATCGCGGTGCTGCTGAGCCTGCTCAATGCCTATGCCTTCGGGGTCGGCCGGGTGAAGGGCAGCAAGTATATGCTGACCATCCTGCTGGTCGGCATCATGATCCCGCATGAATCGCTGGTCTATCCGATCTATTATCTCTCGAAGGCCGTCGGGCTTTTCGACACGATCTGGTCCGTCATCATCGTCTTCTCGGTGCTGCAGAGCGCCTTCGGCACCTATCTTCTCTCCTCGGTGATGACCGCCTTTCCCCGCGAGATCATCGAGGCAGCCGAGATGGACGGCGCGACGCCGTGGAAGATCCTCTGGACCATCGTCGTGCCGATGCTGATGCCGACGCTCGCCGTGCTCGCGACCTTCTTCTTTATCTGGACCTGGAACGAATTCCTGCTGCCGCTGGTGCTCTTGGTCTCGAACTTCAACCAGACGGTCTCGGTCTCCATGGGCGTGCTCAACGGGCAATTCGTGCAGACGCCGACGACGACGGCCGCCGCCGCCCTGCTGGGCATTGCGCCGACATTGATCTTCTTCCTGATCTTCCAGCGCACCCTGACGCGCGGCATCGCGGTGGGGGCCGTTAAATGATGGCAATGACAAATCCGCTCTTCGTTCCAATCACAGGTCGCCGCGCATGAACCAGGATATCCAGATCGAGCTCTCCGGAATCGAGAAGCATTACGGCGCCTACCACGCCCTCAAGAATATCAACCTGACGATCCCGAAGGGGCAGTTCGTGGCGCTGGTCGGGCCTTCCGGCTGCGGAAAGTCGACGTTGCTGCGCTCGCTCGCGGGGCTGGAACGGATCACCGGCGGCACGATGAAGATCGCCGGCGACGTGATGAACGACGTGCCGCCGCGCATGCGCGATATTGCCATGGTGTTCCAGTCTTACGCGCTCTATCCGCATATGACCGTGGAGCAGAACCTCACTTACTCGCTGCGGATGCGGAAGGTCCCGAAGCCTGAGGCAAAGCGCAAGGCCGAGGAAGTCGCGACCATCGCCGGCTTGAGCGGTCTCCTGGATCGCTATCCGCGTCAACTGTCGGGCGGCCAGCGCCAGCGTGTCGCCATGGGCCGCGCCATCATCCGCAATCCCAAGGCCTTCCTGTTCGACGAGCCGCTCTCCAATCTCGATGCTGCATTGCGCGTCTCGATGCGCAAGGAAATCCGCGCCTTGCACGACCGGCTGCATGCGACATCGGTTTACGTCACGCATGACCAGATCGAGGCCATGACCATGGCCGACCATGTCGTCGTCATGCGCGACGGCATCATCGAGCAGCAGGGCAAGCCGCTCGATCTCTATGACAGGCCGGCTAACAAGTTCGTCGGCGGTTTCATCGGTTCACCGGCGATGAATTTCGTCCCTGCAATCGTCGGTGAAGACGGACGGAGCCTGACCCTGGATTTCGGCACGGTGAAGCAAACAATCGCCTCCGGCCATCAGCTGCAGGCGGGCCTCAAGGTGACGGCAGGACTGCGGCCCGAACATCTCGGCATTACCGGCCAGGGGCAGGGCACTTTCGACGTGCCGGTCGCCTTCGTGGAATCGACGGGCTCGTCGACCTTCGTCGCGACCGCAACCACGCCGGAACTGACGATCGTCCAGACGGGCCGCAGCGGCGCGCATGCCGGTGAAACCATCGGCGTCACCATCGATCCCGCCCATCTTCACCTCTTCGACGAAACGAGCGGCGTCAGGATCTGACGCCGCCCTAGATCTTCAGTGAACCGGGCTTCAGCGCCCGCCTTCCATCTTGCGGTGGCGCTGGTTGGTGCCGTTGACGCCGTAGGGATACTGGCCGGGCGTCGGCGCGCTGATGTCGGTCAGGCGCTGCGTTTCCTCATCCGAGAGCGTCAGCTTGGCGGCGCCGAGATTGTCGGCAAGCTGCTCGGTGGTGCGGGCGCCGAGAATGACCGAGGTGACGGCCGGACGCGCCGCGACCCAGGCGAGTGCAACCTGCGCCATGCTGACACCCCGTGCCCTGGCGATTTCCTCGACAGTGGCGATGATATCCCAGGTGCGCTCTTGCGCATTGCGGGCCTCATAGGCCTCGCCGCCGCGCTTCGGATTTTCGCCGAGACGGGTGGCACCGGTCGGCATCTGGTCGCGCTTGTACTTGCCCGTCAGCCAGCCGCCGCCGAGCGGCGACCAGGGAAGCAGGCCCATGCCGGCATCCTGGCAGGCGGCGACGATCTCGAGTTCGATGTCGCGCATCAGCAGATTGTACTGCGGCTGCAGCGTGACCGGGCGGGTATAGCCCTGCGCCTTGGCGATCTCGGAGGCCTTGGCGATGTGCCAGCCGACATAGTTCGAGAAGCCGTAATAGCCGATCTTGCCGGCCGAAACGGCGTCGTCGAGGAAGCGCAGCGTCTCCTCAATCGGCGTCAGCGCGTCCCAGGCATGCATCTGGTAGAGATCGATGTGATCGACGCCGAGGCGTTTCAGCGAGGCGTTGAGCGCAGCATGCAGATGCTTGCGCGACAGGCCGATGTCGTTAGGTCCGTCGCCCATCGGGAAGCGGCCCTTGGTGGCGATCACGGCCTGCTTGGCCTCAGTAGGTCGGACCTTCAGCCAGCGGCCGGTGATCTCTTCGGAGACGCCGGCGCTATAGACGTCGGCGGTATCGATGAAATTGCCGCCCCAGGCGAAATAGTCGTCGAGCAGCTTGTGCGAAGTGGCCTCATCCGACTCCGCGCCGAATGTCATGGTCCCGAGGCAATAGGCGGTCACGATCGTGCCGCTCGGGCCGAGCTTGCGATAATCCATTGAAAATCCTCCATTTCAAAAGACATGGCAAGCTACCGCGCCGTGCCGTCACACACAACGCTTGCTCTCTCAATCGTGAACGGATCGAGGGCCGGATTAGCGGAAACGAACGTTCGCGCGGGTTAGCTGGTCGATCGACGAGCAGCCCATCAGCTTCATGCCGCGCTCGAGCTCGGCCTGCATCAGCGTCAGCGCCCGCTCCACCCCGGCCTGGCCGGCACCGGCCAGCGGGAAGAGGTAGTAGCGGCCGAGGCCGACGGCTTTTGCGCCGAGGGACAGCGCCTTCAGCACATGCGTGCCGCGTTGCACGCCGCCATCGATCATCACGTCGATCTTGTCGCCGACAGCATCGACGATTTCGGCCAGCTGGTCGAAGCCGCTTCGCGAGCCGTCGAGCTGGCGGCCGCCGTGGTTCGACAGCACGATGCCGGTGCAGCCGATATCGATGGCGCGCTTGGCGTCCTCGACTGTCATGATGCCCTTGAGGCAGAACTGGCCGCCCCAGGTCTTCACCATCTCGGCGACGTCGTCCCAGTTCATGGCGGGATCGAGCATCTCGGTGAAGTAGCGGCTGATCGACATGGTGCCGCTGCCCATGTCGACATGGCTGTCGAGCTGCGGCAGCTTGAACTTCTCATGCGTGAAGAAATTGAGTGCCCAGCCCGGCTTGACGGCGAATTGCGCGATGCCCGCGAGGTTCAGCCGGAAGGGGATGGAGAAGCCGGTGCGCTTGTCGCGCTCGCGGTTGCCGCCGGTGATGCTGTCGACGGTCAGCATCATCACCTGGACGCCCGCTTCCTTGGCGCGCGCCATCATCTCGCGATTGAGGCCGCGGTCCTTGTGGAAATAGAACTGGTAGACCTGCGGCGCGCCGCTGATCCGCCGCGCCTCTTCGAGGCTCACCGTGCCCAGCGAGGAGACGCCGAACATCGTGCCGAACTTGCCGGCGGCACGCGCCACGGCGCGCTCGCCCTCGTGATGGAACAGCCGCTGCAGCGCCGTCGGCGAGCAATAGACCGGCATCGCCAGCCGCTGGCCCATAACCGTGACCGACATATCGACATTGCTCACGCCGCGCAGAACGCTCGGCAGCAGATCGCAGCTTTCGAAGGAGGATGTGTTGCGCCGGTAGGTCACCTCGTCGTCAGCCGCGCCATCGATGTAGTTGAAGATCGGGCCCGGAAGGCGGCGCTTCGCGAGGCGGCGGAAGTCGTGGAAGTTATGGCAATCCGTAAGGCGCATGTTTTGGACCAGAATCTCGTTGTCGCAGGGCTCTGCTTGCTTGGGATTGATCGGCGGCGCATCCCATTATGGATGGAGCGCGCTCCCCTATTTTAAGAGTTTGGCGCGGCGCGGCTGAAGATATCAAGGCCGCTACCGCCTTTATACACATCGATGCGGCGCGGTTGATGAATCTGCGGCTCTCATTCTCTCTCTGCCTCCCAGCGCTCGCGGCATTCACGCCGCGCCTTCTGTCTTGGCACAAACTTACGGGACTTGCAAAGATCACTCATATGTGAAAATGATCTTCACATAAGAAAACTCATTGCCGGGAGGAGGCATGATCGTGGGCCAGGAGCCGACAGTCGGGATTTCGTCCACGCATCCGTCCGACATGCCGCAGGCGCATGCCGATCTGCCGGTCTGGAATGCCGAAAACTGGTTCTATGAGGACTGGCCGGAGGGCCAGAAGATCCGCTCGCTGCGCCGCACGATGGGCGAGAGCGACAGCCACCTCTTCAATGTGCTGGTGACCGACATCCATCCCTATGTGCAGGATCAGATGTTTGCGGAGAAGGAAGGCGCCTTCGGACGCCGGCTCGTTGCCGGTGCCTTCGTCTTCTCGGCCGGGCTCGGGCTCGTCGCCACCAACTGCGTCAACGCCTTTTCCTACGGCTACGACAAGCTGCGCTTCATCAAGCCGGTCTTCATCGGCGACACGATCTACACGATCCGCACCAACCTCGACAAACGCCCCCGCTACAAGGAGCTCGGCCTGATCAGGGCGAGCTACGAGGTCTTCAAGGGCGAGGGCGAACTGGTGCTCTACTGCGAGCACCTGCAAACGGTGAAATACAGGAACCCGGCCGATTTTGCCGGCCAGACAGAAAAGTAAGATGCAATGACGCAATCCAGCGATCTTCCCCTGAGCGGCCTTGTCGTCGTCGACATGAGCCAGTTCCTCTCCGGCCCCTATTGTTCGCTGCGCCTGATGGATCTCGGTGCGCGGGTCATCAAGATCGAGCGGCCCGACGGCGGCGATCTCTCGCGCCGGCTCTATCTCAGCGACACCGAAATCGGCGGTGACTCGACGATCTTCCACGCCATCAACCGCGCCAAGGAAAGCCTGGCGATCGACCTGAAGAACGAGGCCGACCTGAAGGCGCTGCGCACGCTGCTTCTGAAGGCCGATGTGCTGATCCAGAACTTCCGGCCGGGTGTCATCGAGCGGCTCGGCCTGCACTATGATGCGGTGAAAGAGATCAACCCGCGCCTCGTCTACGCGTCGATCAGCGGCTATGGGGAAGAAGGCCCCTGGGTGAAGCGTCCCGGCCAGGATCTCTTGGCGCAATCGCGCTCCGGTGTGATGTGGCTGAATGGCGATGAGGACCAGGGACCGGTGCCCTTCGGTCTGGCGATCGGCGATATGCTCGCCGGTGCCGCCACCTGTCAGGGTATCCTTGCGGCCCTCGTTCGCCGGGGCATCACCGGCAAGGGCGCGCATGTCGAGACCAGCCTGCTCGAAGCGCTCGTCGACTTCCAGTTCGAGGTGCTGACCACGCATCTGAACGATGGCAAGCGGCTGCCGAAGCGGTCGAATTTCCGCAGCGCCCATGCCTATCTCGCGGCTCCCTATGGCGTCTACGCCGCTGCGGACGGCTATCTGGCGATCGCCATGACGCCGATCCCGAAGCTCGCCGATCTTCTGGAAATGCCGGAGCTCGATCCCTATCGCGACGATCCCTCAAGCTGGTTCCAGCAGCGTGACCTGATCAAGGAGCTGATCGCCAGGCGGATTGCCACGAAGACCATCGACGAGTGGCTGGCGATCCTGGAGCCCGCCGATATCTGGTGCGCCAAGGTGCTGAACTGGAACGAACTGATGGAGAGCGACGGTTTCAAGTCGCTCGATATGCTGCAGACGGTGACCCGCGAGGACAACGTTTCCATTCTGACCACCCGCTCGCCGCTCCGCGTCGATGGCGCCCGGCCGGTCTTTCATCGCGCTGCGCCGCGCATCGGAGAGCATAGCGCGGCCATCCGCGAGGAGTTCGGGCTATGAGCAAGATCACGCTGAAGGGAATGACCTGGAACCATCCGCGCGGCTACGACCCGATGGTTGCATGCTCGCGGCTGTTCGAGGAACAGACGGGCACTGCAATCCATTGGGAAAAGCGGTCGCTGCAGGACTTCGAGACCTATCCGGTCGAGGAGCTGGCGCGCGCCTATGACCTGATCGTCATCGACCACCCGCATGTGGGCCAGATCACTGGCGAGAAGTGCCTGTTGCCGCTCGATGTGTCCGGCCGCGAGGCCGAGCGCGAAGCCTTGAAGAAAGGCAGCGTCGGCGCCTCCTATCCGAGTTATCTCTGGGACGGGCGCCAATGGGGCTTCCCGATCGATGCCGCAACGCAGGTGCAGGCCTACCGTCCGGACCGGATCGAAAAGCCCGCCGCGACCTGGCAGGAAGTTCTCGAGCTCGCCCGAAAAGGGCAGGTGCTGCTGCCGCTCCGCCCGCCGCATACGCTGATGACCTTCTATACGCTGTCGGCCAATCGCGGGCATCCATGCCGGACCGAGGCCGGTCAATTGATCGATCCCGCCGCTGGTGCGGAGACGGTTGAAATGATGCGGGAGATAGCTGACCTCATCGACCCCGAATGTTTCGAGATGGATCCGATCGCTGTCTTCGAGCGCATGGCGCTTGCCGATAGCCCGATTGCCTGCGTGCCGTTGATCTACGGCTACATCAACTATTCGATCGACGGTTTCCGCGAGAGGCTGATCAAGTTCGCCGACATTCCGGTCGCCGGAAATCTCGGTCCGGTCGGTTCGGCGCTGGGTGGCACCGGCATTGCGGTTTCGGCCTTCTCAAGCCATCCGCAGCAGGCGCTCGACTTCGCCTACTGGATCTCCGGCGCGGACATCCAGCGCAGTCTCTATACGAGCTCGGGCGGTCAGGCCGGGCATGCCGCTGCATGGGAAGACGACGCTGCGAATGCGGCGACAGCCGACTTCTACCGCGGTACCCGCGCCACTCTCGAGGGCGCTTGGGTCCGGCCCCGCCACGACGGTTACATGGCCTTCCAGCAGCGGGGATCCGACAGGCTGAACGAAGGGCTGAACGGGAAAGAGAGCTCAGCCGTGATCGCCGCCGATCTGAACAGGCTCTTTGCAGAGAGCTTCTGAAGCCCTGCTGTCGTGGCGCCCGTTTCCCTGTCAGGGAGCGCGCGCCACGTCTTCCGGTCAAGCGAGATTCCAGAGCTTCCTGGCATTGCCCGAGAAGACCTTCGTCCGCTCGCTATCGCTATTGCCCGAGAACAAAGCATGGGTCGTCGCCACCCAGGTCGAGAGGCCGCCGCCCAGCGTGCAGACCGGCCAGTCGCTGCCCCAGACGAGGCGATCCCAGCCAAAGCTTGACGTGACATGCTCGACATAGGGCCGCAGCGTTTCGACGTCCCAGGTCCCGGCATCCGCATAGGCGACGATGCCCGAGACCTTGCATATGACGTTCGGCCGCTTGGCCATGTCCCGGATGCCATCGTTCCAGGCGTCGTACGCGCCGCTGCTGATCGCCGGAACGCCGCAGTGATCGAGGATGAATTGCACATCCGGCGCCAGATCGACGAGCGCCATCGCCCGCGTCATCTGATGCGGCAAAACGCAGAGGTCGAAGGTCAGGCCGGTGCCCGACATGCGCTTGATGTTTTCGCGAAACAGGGCGCCTTCGGAGAGATCATCCGGAACGACGTGGAGAACGCGCCGGAAGCCCTTCACGAAGGGATCGGCCACTTGACACTCAAGATAGGCTGCAAAGCCTTCCTCCTCGGGGCGGCAGGAGGCGATGACGCCGCGGATCAGATTGCCGTCACCCTGCGAAAGCTCCCGGACGACATCCGTCTCCCGCTGGATTTCGCCGGGATAGACGTCGACTTCCATATGCAGCGCCGCATCGATGCCGCAGCGCCGAGCTTCCGTCGCATAGGTGCTGTAGAGGAAGTCCTGATTGAGCGCCGGGACTGCGGAGAGCCAGGGATAGTTCAGTTTCGACTTGTTGATCAGGTGCAGGTGGGTGTCGATAAGCAAAGCGTCCTCCCCGTTTTGCGGCTTATGCAGAGATCATTCAGATAAGAAATAGGCCTAGAACTTCACGTTGACATCGGATCCGACGAGCAGCGACAGCTGTTCCGCCGTCTTCTGCAGGTGGGTGATCGTGCGGGTGATGTCAGGCGCGCTTGGTGCGTTGACCAGCGCGATATAGGGGCAGGTGAGAGCGGCGATGCCGCGTCCGTCCGGTCCCAAGATCGGTGCCGAGAGGTTGTAGACGCCGGCCGTCTGGGCGCTCGCCATCATCTCGTAGCCCCGCTCGCGGATCTGGTCGAGCCGCTCGTAGAATTCGGGCGTTAGCCGCGGATCGTCCTTGCTGCGCACATGCTCCGCGATCATCAATTCGCGCTCTTCGGCATCCCGGAAGGCCAGCAGGACGTGACCGGAGCCGGTGTCGAACAGGTTCACATGCGAGCCGACGCGGATCGAAATGCCCCAATAATCCGGCGCTTCCTGCTGAGCGATGACAACGGCATAGCCGCGGTCGAAGACAGCAAGATGGTTTGCCTGCCGGCTCTTCTGCGCCAGATCGCGCATCAGCGGCGTCGCGAAGGATGCCAGGCGGCGGGTCGGCGCATGCAGCTGCGACAGGCCGAAGAGCTTCAGCGTCAGCGCAAAGCGATCGCCTTCGAGCTTCGTCACATAGCCGCGGCGCACCAGGCGGTCGAGCATGCGGTAGAACTCGTTCGGGCTGCGGTCGAGCCGCTTCGATATTTCCGCCTGCGTCAGGCCGTCCTCGACGCTGGCCAGCAGTTCCAAAATGTCGAGACCCTTGTCGAGCGCCGGGGCGCGGTAGCGGTCTGCGTCATCCATGTCCATGTGCGATCTCCCATGAATGATAGTTGCATATACGCAGACGGACCATTCGAGAAGGGAAAGTTCCGCTTGACGCAGGAACTTTCTTGTCGTTTGTATATAAACATAAAACTCATATGTGAGGAGATTCGGCGAACTTGAACAAGGTCGCCGTTGTGGAGGAGAGGAATATGAAAAGATTGATAGCCAGCCTCGCGGCTGGGATTTCGCTATTTGCATCCGTGGCCAATGCGGCCGATCTGCCGGGCAAGTTCGAAGGTGTGACCATCGATGCCAAGCTGATCGGCGGCCAGCAGTACGAGCCGCTCTATGCGCGCATCGCCGAGTGGGAGAAGGAGACCGGCGCCAAGGTCAACGTTCTCTCGAAGAAGAACTATTTCGAGCTCGACAAGGAAATGAAGTCGGATTTGGCTTCGGGCGACATCAAGTGGTGCGTCGGTTCCAACCATTCGTCCTTCGCGCCGATCTACGAAGGCCTCTATACCGACCTGAAGCCGCTTCTGCCGGCCGATGAAATCGCCAAGTTCGTTGACTCGACGATCTCCGCTTCGACGATCGACGACAAGCTGGTCATGCTGCCGCGCGCCCAGTTCGACGTGTCGGCCATGTATTACCAGAAGAGCCTCTATACCGACGAAGCCAAAAAGAAGGCCTTCAAGGAAAAGTACGGCTACGACCTGACGCCGCCGGACACCTGGAAGCAGGTTTCCGACCAGGCGATCTTCTTCTCCAATCCGCCGAATTTCTTCGGCACACAGTTCCCCGGTAAGGAAGAGGCGATCAACGGCCGCTTCTTCGAAATGCTGGTCGCCGAGGGCGGCGAATATCTCGACAAGGACGGCAAGCCGGCCTTCAACTCGGATGCCGGTGTTCGCGCGCTCGACTGGTTCGTGAACATGTACAAGGCGAAGGCTGTTCCGGCCGGCACGACCAACTACCTCTGGGATGACCTCGGCGCCGGCTTCGCCTCGGGCACCGTGGCGCTCGATCTCGACTGGCCTGGTTGGGCTGCTTACTTCAACGACCCGAAGAACTCGAAGATTGCCGGCAATGTCGGCGTGATCGTCCAGCCTGCCGGTTCTTCCGGCAAGCGGACCGGCTGGTCCGGTCACCACGGCTTCTCGGTCACCGAAGCCTGCGAACACAAGGATGCGGCGGCCTCGCTCGTCTGGTTCCTCACCAATGAGGATTCGCAGAAGATCGAAGCTGCGAACGGCACGCTGCCGACCCGCAAGGCGGTCTGGGATTGGGATATCCAGCAGGCTGCGAGCGACCCTTACAAGAAGGAAGCTCTCGGCGCCTTCCAGGAAGCCATGAAGCATGCCTTCCCGGTTCCGCGCACGCCTGAATGGATCGAGATTTCCAACGCGGTCTATCCGGAACTGCAGTCGGCCATCCTGGGCGACAAGACTTCCAAGGAAGCGCTCGACGCTGCAGCCGACAAGGCGACCAACATCCTCAAGGACGCTGGCGCTCTCTGATCCTGTCATAACAGGTCCCGCATCCGGAAACGGGTGCGGGGCTTCATTTTTGGAAGACCGGAGCTTCTTGCAGGCTCCCTCCTGCAGTCCAGGCGCCGGATATGGCGTGGACAGGTCGCTCGATGTTCAAAAAAATTCCGACACCCATTCTTCTGCTCCTGCCGGCCATCATCGTGCTGGCGGCAGTCGTCTTGGTTCCCCTGCTGCTTTCGCTTTATTCCAGTTTCACGCCGTTCCGGCTGACCCGGCCGCAGACGCTCTATGTCTTCGTCGGCCTGCGCAACTACATGCGCATCCTCACCGATCCGGTGTTTCTCGCCGCTTTCGTGCGCACCGTCGTACTGCTGACGATAGCGCTCAATCTCGAAATGCTGCTCGGTCTCGGCCTGGCGCTGCTCGTCAACAAGGCGACCATGGGCCAGCGCGTGCTGCGCACCATGATGATGTTCCCGATGATGTTCTCGCCGGTGCTCGTCGGCTTCCAGTTCAAGTTTATGTTCAATGACAATGTCGGCCTGATCAACAATGCCCTGCAGGCGCTTAGCCTGACCGACAACGCGATCCCGTGGCTGATCGACGGCAATCTGGCGCTGTTTTCGATCGTCGTCGCCGAGGTCTGGTCGTCAACGGCGGTCTTCGCGATCCTGATCTTGTCAGGACTGCTCGCCATGCCGCAGGAGCCGGTCGAGGCCGCCCGCGTCGATGGCTGCACGCCCTGGCAGACCTTCCGCTATGTCATCTGGCCGTTCCTGATGCCCTTCGCCTTCATCGCCATGACGATCCGCTCGCTCGACGTCGCGCGCGCCTATGACATCGTCAAGATCATGACGGATGGCGGGCCGGCGCGGCGCACCGAGCTGCTCTGGACGCTGGTCGGCCGCACCGCCTATGCGGATGCGCAGATGGGCCTTGCCAATGCCATGGCCTATGTCTCGATCATCCTGTCGATCGCCTTCACCGTCTATTTCTTCCGGAAGCTGGCGCTCGCCCGCACCCAAATCGGCGCGGAGTGGTAAGCCATGGATCTCAATGCACAACAACGCCTGCGCCGCCGTATCGGTCGTGTCTTCTATCTGATCGGCCTGTTCCTGGCGATGCTCATCATCTGCCTTCCAGGCTTCTGGATCGTGCTCAGTTCGCTGCGCCCGCCGGTCGAAATCATGGCGAAGCCGCCGGTCTGGATTCCGAACGAGCTGTCGCTCGATGCCTACCGCGCGATGTTCTCCGGTATCGGCAAGGGTGGCATTCCGATCTGGGACTACTTCCGCAACTCGCTGATCATCTCGATCACCTCGACGGTGATCGCGCTGGCGATCGGCATGTCAGGCGGTTACGCTTTCGCGCGCTTCCGGTTTGCCGGCAAGTCCGCGACCTTCCTCGGCCTGATGCTGACGCGCTCGGTCCCGGGCATCGCGCTGTCGCTGCCGCTCTTCATCGTCTATTCGCGCATCGGCATCATCGATACGCATTTCGGCCTGATCCTGACCTATGTGGCGCTCAACGTGCCCTTCACGATCTGGCTGATCGACGGCTTCTTCCGCCAGGTGCCAAAGGATCTGGCGGAAGCCGCACAGATCGACGGCTGCACCCGCTGGCAGGCCTTCTGGAAGGTCGAGTTTCCGCTGGCCGGTCCAGGCATCGCCTCGGCAGGCATCTTCGCCTTCCTCACCTGCTGGAACGAGTACGCACTCGCCTCGCAGCTGACGCGTTCGGTCAATTCGAAGACGTTGCCGGTAGGCCTCCTCGATTACACGGCGGAGTTCACTATCGACTGGCGCGGCATGTGCGCGCTCGCGGTTGTCATGATCGTTCCGGCGCTGGCGCTCACCTTCATCATTCAAAAGCATCTCGTATCCGGCCTGACATTCGGCGCGGTCAAAGGTTGATTTCCCATGGCTCAGGTCTCCCTCAAGAAACTCGTCAAGCGCTACGGCGCGCTCGAAATCGTCCACGGCATCGATCTTGATATTGCCGACAAGGAGTTCATCGCGCTCGTCGGTCCGTCCGGCTGCGGCAAGTCGACGACGCTGCGCATGGTCGCCGGTCTGGAGCCGATTTCCGGCGGCGACATCGAAATCGGCGGCCGCGTTGTCAACGATCTGGCGCCCCGCGACCGCAATATCTCGATGGTCTTCCAGTCCTACGCGCTCTATCCGCATATGAGCGTGCGCGAGAACATGGGCTTCTCGCTGAAGATCGCCAAGGTGGCGCAGCCCGAGATCGATCAGCGTGTCAATGAGGCCGCTGCGATCCTCAGCCTTGAGGCGCTGATGGACCGCCGTCCGGCGCAGCTCTCCGGCGGCCAGCGCCAGCGCGTCGCCATGGGCCGCGCCATCGTGCGCAATCCCGAGGTCTTCCTGTTCGACGAGCCGCTGTCGAACCTCGACGCCAAGCTGCGCACGCAGATGCGCACCGAGATCAAGAAGCTGCATGCCAAGGTGCAGGCGACGGTCATCTACGTCACCCACGACCAGGTCGAGGCCATGACGCTCGCCGACCGCATCGTCATCATGCGCGATGGCTACATCGAGCAGGTCGGCACACCGGATGAAGTGTTCAAGCGCCCGGCAACGCGCTTCGTCGCCGGCTTCATCGGCTCGCCGCCGATGAACATTCTCGATGCCACCGTCGATGGCGACAGCGTCGTCTTCGCCAACGGCGATCGCCTGCCGCTGCCGGCAAAGTTCAAGAGTGCGGTGACGCAGGGCCAGAAGGTTACCTTCGGCCTGCGCCCCGACGACCTGTTCCCGACCGGTCACGGCCTGGTCACCGGAAGCGCCTCGGAGGTTCACGAGGCGAGCCTGCCGGTCAGCATCACCGAGCCGCTCGGCAACGAGACGCTCGTCTTCGTCGAATTCGCCGGCCGGGAATGGGTGGCGCGCATGCTCAATCCGCGGGCGCTGGCGACGGGCGAGCAGATCAAGATGAGCTTCGACCTGTCACAGGCGCATCTGTTTGCAGCCGATACCGGCAAAAGCCTGGCAATCTGAGGGGGAGGAGAGAGACATGGCCCGCATCGAGAAGATTGAAATCCGCATGGTCGACCTTGCTCCCAAGGTCAAGCGCACGGATGCCATCCAGAGCTTCGTCAGCCAGGAAACCCCGATCGTCACGATCACCGATTCCGACGGCGCGACGGGCATTGGTTACAGCTATACGATCGGCACCGGCGGCTCGTCGATCATGCGGCTGCTGTCGGATCATCTCGTTCCGCTGCTGATCGGCGAGGATGCCGATTGCATCGAGGCGATCTGGCACAAGATGGAATTTGCGACACACGCGACGACGATCGGTGCGATCACCGCACTGGCGCTCGCCGCCGTCGATACCGCTCTCTGGGATCTCCGGGCAAGAAACAGGGCCTGCCGCTCTGGAAGCTCGCGGGCGGCGCCAAGGATAGCTGCCCGCTCTACACCACCGAGGGCGGCTGGCTGCATATCGAGAAGGAAGCGCTGGTTGAAGACGCGCTGCTGGCGAAGTCGAAGGGCTTTTCCGGCTCCAAGGTGAAGATCGGAAAGCCGCATGGCGCCGAAGACTACGCGCGCCTTTCGGCCGTGCGCGCCGCTGTCGGCGACGGCTTCGAGATCATGACGGATTGCAATCAGGGCTTCATGGTCGATGAAGTAATCCGCCGCGCCGCGCGCCTGAAGGAACTCGACCTTGCCTGGATCGAGGAGCCGCTGCCGGCCGACGATCTCGATGGGCATATCCGTCTGTCGCGCTCGACGGCGACGCCGATTGCCGTCGGCGAGTCGATCTATTCGATCCGGCATTTCCGCGAATATATGCAGAAGGGCGCCTGCTCGATCGTCCAGGTCGATGTTGCCCGCATCGGTGGCATCACGCCCTGGCTCAAGGTCGCGCACGCCGCCGAGGCCTTCGATATCCCGGTCTGCCCGCACTTCCTGATGGAGCTGCATGTCAGCCTGGTCTGCGCCGTGCAGAACGGCAAATATGTCGAATACATTCCGCAGCTCGATCAGCTGACCACCAAGGGCATGGAGATCCGCGACGGCCGCGCGATCGCGCCGTCCGAACCAGGCCTCGGCATCAGCTGGGATTGGCAGGCCGTCGAGGCTCGCTCAATCAAGGAATTCACCCGAGAGTTTCGCGGCTGAGGAGAGTGGCCATGCGGCGCATGGGAATGGTTGTCGGGCTGAAACCCGAGAAGATCGCGGAGTACAAGGCCCTGCACGCGGCTGTCTGGCCGGAGATCCTGGCGCTGATCTCCGAATGCAACATCACCAACTATTCCATCTTCCTGAAAGAGCCTGAAAACCTGCTCTTCGGCTACTGGGAATATACCGGCGACGACTTCGACGCCGACATGGCGAAGATGGCGGCACATCCGAAGAACAAGGAATGGTGGGCCGTCTGCATGC
The DNA here is from genome assembly GCF_016864575.1 of Rhizobium sp. BG4. NCBI lineage: Bacteria > Pseudomonadati > Pseudomonadota > Alphaproteobacteria > Hyphomicrobiales > Rhizobiaceae > Rhizobium > Rhizobium sp. BG4. Next base: position 757,810 of record NZ_CP044126.1, on the reverse strand, counting down.
CGCAGCAGCAGCCGCTCGAAACCCGCAAGCCCGGCGAATGGTGGGCGATGATGGAGGAGGTCTTCCATCATGACTGAGGCCTTCGATCCAAGCCGTCTGCGGCAATCATGGCCGCGCCCCGCCAAGCCGCGCCCGATCGTGATCTTCGGGGCCGGAAGCATCGTCGGCGACGCGCACCTTCCGGCTTACAGGAAGGCCGGGTTTCCCGTCGCAGGCATCTTCGATCCCAATCATGCCAAGGCGAGCGCACTCGCCGAGCAATGGGGCACGGTCGCCTTCACCTCTGAAGACGACGCGCTCAAGACCGAAGGCGCGATCTTCGATCTGGCGACCCCGCCCGCTGCCCATGCCGCAATCCTGTCGAAGCTGCCGGAAGGGTCCTTCGCGCTGCTGCAAAAGCCGATGGGCAGCAATCTGCAGGAAGCGACGGAAATCCTGTCGCTCTGCCGTTCCCGGAGGATAAAGGCCGCCGTCAATTTCCAGCTGCGCTTCGCGCCGATGATGCTGGCGCTGAAGGATGCGATCGCCAGGGGGCATCTCGGCGAGGTCGTCGATTTCGACGCATGGCTGGCGCTGGCGACCCCGTGGGGTCTCTGGCCGTTCCTCAAGGGACTGCCGCGCATCGAGATCGCCATGCACTCGATCCATTATCTCGATGTCGTCAGGGACCTGCTCGGCAATCCGCTCGGCGTCCACGCCAAGACCATCGGCCATCCGAACCATGAGGTGGCGCAGACGCGCACCGCCGCGATCCTCGACTATGGCGACAGGATCCGGTGCGCGCTGTCGATCAATCACGACCACGATTTCGGGCGCCGGTTCCAGGCCTGCGAATTCCGTATTTGCGGAACGAAGGGTGCTGCCTATCTGAAGCTCGGCGTCAATCTCGACTATCCGCGCGGCGAGCCGGACGAACTCTGGATCAAGGCCAATGGCGCCGATGATTGGGTCTCGGTGCCGCTCGACGGAACCTGGTTCCCGGATGCCTTTGCCAACCGCATGGCAAACCTGCAGCGCTTTGCCTCCGGCGAAGACGATGCGCTCATCGGATCCGTCGAGGACGGATGGCAAACGATGGCGCTTGTCGAAGCCGCCTATCAATCGAGCGCGAGCCCGGCGACGCCGCTGAGCCCGCTGCCGAAGGAGTGATCCCGTGTCCGAACAGACCATCCATTACGAAGACTACGCGCTGAACGCCGTTCGCACGACGACGGGACGCACGATCACCGAAACCGACTTCGTGGTCCATGCCGGGCATACCGGCGATTTCTTTCCGCATCACATGGATGCCGAATTCGCCAAGACGATGCCCGGCGGCCAGCGGATCGCCCATGGCACGATGGTGTTCTCGATCGGCGTCGGGCTGACGGCGACGCTCATCAACCCGGTCGCCTTCTCCTACGGCTACGACCGCCTGCGCTTCGTCCGCCCCGTCCATATCGGCGATACGATCCGCACTCGCGTGACGATCTCCTCGAAGGAAGACGATCCGAAGCGACCGGATATGGGCCGCGTCGTCGAGCGTTGCGAAGTGCTGAACCAGCGCAATGAAGTCGTGCTCGCCGCAGACCACATCCTGCTCGTCGAGCGCAAACAGAAACAGGGATAGAACCATGACACAGGATTTGGCCGGCAAGACCGTTCTGATCACCGCTGCAGGGCAGGGGATCGGCCGGGCCTCGGCGATCGCCTTCCATCAGGCCGGTGCCAAAGTGCACGCGACCGATATCAACACCGAGACGCTGGCGCAGCTTAGCGCCGAGACCGGGATCTCGACCCACAAGCTCAACGTCCTCGACGAAGCGGCAGTGAACGCCTTGGTCTCCGAGATCGGCCGGGTCGACGTGCTGTTCAATTGCGCTGGGTTCGTCCATGCCGGATCGATCCTCGAAATGAAGGACAGCGATCTGGAATTTGCGCTCGACCTCAACGTCAAGGCGATGATCCGCACCATCCGTGCGGTGCTGCCCGGGATGCTGGAGCGCAAGGATGGCTCGATCATCAACATGGCTTCGGTCGCCTCGAGCATCAAGGGCGTGCCGAACCGCTTCGCCTACGGCGTGACCAAGGCGGCCGTCATCGGACTGACCAAGTCGGTCGCCGCCGATTATGTCGCCCAGGGCGTCCGCTGCAACGCCATTTGCCCCGGCACCGTCGAGAGCCCGTCGCTGCAGGATCGCATGAAGGCACAGGGTGACTACGAGACGGCACGCGCCGCCTTCATCTCCCGCCAGCCGATGGGCCGCCTGGGGTCGCCAGAAGAGATCGCCGAGCTCGCCGTTTATCTCGCCGGCGCCACCTACACATCGGGCCAGGCCTACGCCATCGATGGCGGCTGGACGATCTGATTTCCGGAAGACAACAGAATGGAAGCATCATGAAATTTCTTCGTTACGGTGAAGCCGGTCAGGAAAAGCCCGGCCTTCTCGATGCCGGTGGCACGATCCGCGATCTCTCGGGCCATCTGACCGATCTCTCCGGCGCAGCGCTGAACCCCGATCGCCTCGCAGAACTGTCGCGCATCGATGCGAGCACGCTGCCTGCCGTCGACTGCAATCCGCGGCTCGGCGCCTGCGTGGCCGGAACCGGCAAGTTCATCTGCATCGGTCTCAACTATTCCGACCACGCCGCCGAGACCGGCGCCACCGTGCCGCCGGAGCCGATCATCTTCATGAAGGCGACCTCCGCCATTGTCGGTCCCAATGACGATCTCCTCATCCCGCGCGGTTCGGAAAAGACCGACTGGGAAGTCGAGCTCGGCATCGTTATCGGCAAGACCGCGAAATATGTCAGCGAAGCCGACGCGCTCGATTATGTCGCCGGCTATTGCACGATCCACGACGTCTCCGAACGCGCCTTCCAGATCGAGCGTTCCGGCCAGTGGACCAAAGGCAAGTCCTGCGACACGTTCGGTCCGACCGGTCCGTGGCTGGTCACCAAGGACGAGGTTCCCGATCCGCAGAACCTCGGCATGTGGCTGAAGGTCAATGGCGAGACGATGCAGAACGGCTCCAGCAAGACCATGGTCTATGGCGTTGCCTATCTCGTCTCCTATCTCAGCCAGTTCATGTCGCTGCACCCGGGCGACATTATCTCGACGGGCACGCCGCCCGGCGTCGGCATGGGCATGAAGCCGCCGCGCTATCTCAAGGCAGGCGACGTCGTCGAACTCGGCATCGAAAAGCTCGGCAACCAGCGCCAGGCCGTCAGGGCGGACATCTGACAGCTCCAGGCTGCCGGTGAGCAAGAGGCGGGGCATGAGCTCCGCCTCTTTCATTTTAAGAAGATGTCAGATCGTCGTCTGCAGCCCGAGTTCGACGACGCGGCCGGATGGCAGGCCGAAATAGTCGGTCGCATTCCCGGCATTCTGGGCAAGAACGATGAAGAGGCGGTCCTGCCAGAAGGGCATGCCGCCCTTCTTCGACGGCAGCAGCGTCCTGCGCGACAGGAAGAACGAGGTCGACATGATGTCGAACTTCAGGCCGAGCTGGCGCACGAGCACGAGCGCGCGTGGGATGTTCGGCGTCTCCATATAGCCGAAGGTGATAATCAGCCGGCTGAACAGCGGATTGAAGCTCTCGAGGAAGATCTTCTCGTCATCAGGCACGAACGGCGTTGTCGCGGTGATGACGCTGAGGATGACGTTCTGCTCGTGGATCACCTTGTAGTGCTTGAGGCTGTGCAGCAGCGCCGTCGGCGCGCCCTCGACGTCGCTGGTCAGAAAGATCGCAGTGCCGGGAACGGTCGGTGGCCGCTTCTGCGCGAGACGGTCGATGATCGAGGCGAGTGGGATCTCGTCTGCCCTGGTGCGGGCAATCAGCAGACGGCGTCCCGCCATCCAGGTGTACATGATCAGCCCCATCGTCGAGGCGACGGCCACCGGCACCCAGCCGCCATCGGCGAACTTGGCGACATTGGCGATGAAGAAGCCGCTGTCGATGAGGAACAGCGGCACGACGACGGCAGCGGCGGTTATCGGTTTCCAGTTCCAGATGCGGCGCATGACCACGAAGAGCAGCACGCTGGTGATCACCATCTCGCCGGTCACGGCAATGCCGTAAGCAGCCGACAGCCCACTCGAATTCTTGAAATAGAGCACGAGCGCGACGACGAAGATAAACAGGAACGAGTTCACCTGCGGCATGAAGATCTGCCCGGAATGGGTCTCCGAGGTGTGCAGGATCTGCAGGCGCGGCAGCAGATTGAGGTGCATCGCCTGGCGCACCAGCGAATAGGCACCCGAGATCACCGCCTGGCTGGCAATGACCGTTGCGGCGGTCGCAAGGCAGACCATCGGCACGCGGGCCCATGGCGGATGCATGCCGAAGAACGGGTGCGCGGCCATCTCCGGATTGGCCAGAACGAAGGCGCCCTGTCCGAAATAGTTGAGCAGCAGGCACGGAAAGACGAGGCAGAACCATGCCATGACGATCGGCTTGCGGCCGAAATGGCCGAGATCGACATAGAGCGCCTCGGCGCCGGTGACGGCGAGGAAGACAGCGCCGAGAACGGTGATCGTCAGCCCGACATTGCTTGCGGCATAGGTGACCGCGTGAACGGGGTTGATCGCGCCGAGGACGGCCGGATCGTCGAGAATATGAATGCCGCCGCTGATGCCGAGCACGGCGAACCAGAGCGCCATGACCGGGCCGAAAACGGATGCGACGCCGCCGGTGCCGAAACGCTGGACGAAGAACAGAACGGCGATGATCGTCAGAGTGATCGGCACGATCCAGTCGGACAGCGCCGGTGCCACCACCTGAATGCCCTCGACCGCCGACAGCACGGAAATCGCTGGCGTGATGATCGCGTCACCCAGGAACAGCGAGGCGCCGGCGACGCCAAGCACGAGCACCCAGACCGGACGCCCGACAAGGCTCTGGCGCGCGAGCGTCATCAGGGACAGCGTGCCGCCTTCGCCTCGGTTATCCGCCTTCAGAACGAAGGTCACGTATTTGACGGTGACGACGATCGTCAGCGCCCAGACGATCAGCGAGAGAATGCCTAGCACATTATCGCGATGCGATCCTGATCCCGCCGTCGCATGCAGCGCCTCTCTGAAAGCATAGAGCGGGCTGGTGCCGATATCGCCATAGACGACGCCCAAGGCTGCCAGAACGAGCGCGGGCAGACCATTTCGGGTCTCGTGCCCCAGCTCGGGATCTTCGGATCGCAATTGCGGGAATGTCAACGAAGGGGTCCTGTTTCGAGCTTCGTGTCAGCGAAGCAATAGCTGCTGCCTTGCGGCGATATGATTGATATCGGCAAACGCCTGATGTGCAAAGCTTCGAGACGGTCCATACACAATCAGCTTTCCAACGCCGTGGCCGGACTTTCGTTGCGTCGCATGCGCCGGTTGCGGCAATTTTGGAAGGCGATATCTTTGAAAATATAAATCGATCCGGTTGTTAGACGTATCCCATCAAAACCTGTAGGATGCCACCTTGAGTGGTCGAGAAACGGCCGCCGGCCCCGGAAGGAGGCCGCTATGACACCCCTGGATTACACAGATCAGCAAGCGACGCCGCTCGCCGTCCTGACGCACGCGATTGCGCAGCTTGCCGGCGCGCGCGACGCCAGCCATGTCGTCGGGATCATCCGCGCCACCGCGCGCAGCATGATCGGCTGCCAGGGCATCGCCGTGATCCGGAAAGAGGACGACCTCTGCCACTATATCGAAGAGGATGCGATCGGCGCGCTCTGGAAGGGACAGAAATTCCCGGCATCGGCCTGCGTCAGCGGCTGGGCGATGGCCGAGCGCAAGACGATCGTCATTCCCGATATCGACCACGAGGACCGCGTTCCGCGGGAGCTCTATCAGGACACGTTCGTTCGCGCGATCGCCATGACGCCGGTTCGTCCACAGGATCCGATCGGTGCGATCGGCGCCTATTGGGCGGCGCCCTATCAGCCGACGAGGATGGAGATCGAGATTCTCGAAGCGCTGGCAAGTGCGGCGGCGACGGCGATCGAAAACGTCCGGCTGATCGTCGCGCTGTCAGGCGCTCTGGAGGAGGCGGAACTCGCCCGCGATGAGCTGCGCCACCGGGTCAAGAACGCCTATATGGGTGCGCAAAGCCTGGCGAAGCTCTCGATAAAGGGCGAAGCCGCCGATGATCTCGTCGGGCGTATCCAGGCCCTTTCGCGCGCCCATTCGCTGCTCGACGAACGCATGTCGCGGGATGCCAGCATCGACATCCGCGATCTTATCGAAATCGAGGTCGAGCCTTACCGAAACACAGCGCCTGGACGGATCGTGCTCAGCGGTCCTTCGATGGAGATCGACAGTACCCGGGCCGTGCCCTTGGGGCTCTCTATCAACGAGCTTGCAACGAACGCGCTCAAGCACGGCGCGCTGTCGATCGAATCGGGCACGGTCGAAATCACATGGTCGCGGAATGGCGAGGCCATTTCTCTCTCGTGGATCGAGACGAATGGACCGCGCGTTGGAAATATCGGCCGGACCGGGGAGGGATCGGGCCTGCTCGCCCGCCTCGTCGAGCGCCAGCTTCGCGGCACGCTGGAGCATATTTTCGATCCCGCGGGTGTCCGCTGCCGGATTGCCTTCCGGCAGGGCGAGCATCCGCGCGTACCGGTGGGCGTTTCCCTCCCGGTGGCCGGTAAGTAGCGCCTAAAGCCCGAGACCGACGGTTTCGGTGCGATGGACACCTTTGGGAACGAAGGCAAAGGCGCCAGCAAGCCCGAGATAGTCGGCGGCGAGATGAACGACCGAGAGCCACATCTCGGTGCCCTGAAGGCTAGCCGGGCTGCCGTCGGCAAAGGCAAAACCCTCGCCATCCTGCCATCGATCAAGCGCTCTTACGATGATTTTGCGCGCAATCTCTTCGCCATCGCCGCGCCGGTAATCGGTCTGCCGCGCGATCAGCAGCAGTGGGTGGATCGTGTCGAGGAGATTGCACGCGGTGTATTTGGCGCCGGTGAAACCCTCGTGATTGCGGTAGTTCAGCAGCAACGTTTCGAAGGATGCCTGCGGGTTCGGAAGCGGAACCCCGAATTGCGCATAGGTGCCGCGGGTCAGGCGGTAGAAGCCGTTGACCGGCTGCAGCCAGCCTTCGAGCGTTGTGGGCTCGCCCCAAAGGCCGGTCGCCTTGTTGATATGTCGAGTGAGCCAATCGAAGAGCGCCTGGCGCGGTTGCTCGACGTTGAAATAGCGGGCGTTGAAATACATCGCCGTTCCGATCGCGTCGACGACGCTCCCGGCACTCCAGGCCGATGTCTTCCAGGGCAGAGCTGAAAGCCACCGGTCGAGCTCGTCCGCATCGATCTGCACCGCCTGGATAGCCTGGCGCGGACGCGATCCGAGCACTTCGAGCGCATATCCGACGGAAAGGACGTTATAGAGTGCCTTCGGATCTTCCCGGAGCGGACGATCCCGCGGTGTATTCTTTTCAGGGAAGAGACCGGTCTCCTCGTCCTGCAGGTCCTGCAGAAGCTCGATCGTCGCCGTCGTATCGAGGCCCGGCGGAAATGCCCCGAACCCTGCGGCAATCTCGATCGCATCGTTGAGATGCCGGGCGGCCGGGCGGCTGATGCCGTCGGCTTCCAGCGATTCATAGATTTCGGCGGTTTTCCATCGCCCGAGAATTTCGGGCCACTGCGCCTGCGCCTTGTTGCCCAGCTTCTGAAGCCGGTCCTCGATGCCGCCGGAAGCGGAGAGGCGGGAGGGGCGCCGCGCTTGCGGATGACGCGCGCGGGCACGCCGCCGGCAATCGACATCGGCGGGATCTCGCCGGCGACGACGGCGCCCGCGGCGATCACCGCGCCGCTGCCGATGACTGCGCCGTCAAGAATGACGGCATTGGCGCCGATCCACACATCGTCGCCAATCGTGATGCCCGTGGTCGTCACTTTCTGGCGGTGGATCGGCAGGCTGGTGTCATCGAAGCCATGGTTGAAGCCGACGATCGATGCGTGTGATGCGATCCTGACGCCGTTCCCGCAGGCAACTTTTCCGGAGATGCAGGCATAGGGGTTGACGGTGCAATCGTCGCCGAGCGTGATGTCGCCCCTGACCAGCGCATGGCCGGCAATCCAGGACCGCTCGCCCATCTTCAGCCTCTCGGTGAAGACGGCGGCATGCTCGGCAATGTAGGCCGTCTCCGCCAGTTCAGCGCCGCACGCCCTCTGGAGTGCCGCCTTGCGTGCCAGATGCGCCGGATGAAGCAGGTCACCGGCCACGCGTTCCCAGGGAAGGAACTGCAGCCGGCGCGCTTCATCCTCTTTATCCACGGCCGGGTTCGGATTGTTTCGCTGATCCATGATCGTCTCGCTGCGGTCTAGCCGCCCAGTATGCGCTTGCCTTCCGACATCAGCTGCTTGCCGGCGTCGGACGGCGAGATCTGCTCGAAGGCCAGGCTGTCGGCCGTTGCCGTCAAAACCTGCTGCGAAAACTCCGCAGCTCCGATCGGGATGGCGGGCGGATAGGGCCCGACCCGGTCCTTCAGTGAGGCGATATAGTCGATCGTCTGCTTCGAGATCTTGTCGCCGGTCGCCGCCACGTCACCCTGGATCTTGGTATTCACGGGCACGCCGCGCTCGGTTCCAAGCGCATGTCCGGCATTGGTGTCATTGACGAAGAAGTTGATGAACTTGGCCGCCGTCTCCGGCGATTTCGACCAGGGTGAGATCGACCATAGCGTCGAGGGGCGGTAAAACAACCCCGAAGGGCCGCCGGCATCCTGTACCGGAAGCGAACCGATCGACATTTCGGATTTCGCAAGCGCGCCGTAGCCGGCAAGCTGGTTGGAATAGGCAAAAGCCATGACGGCATTGCCGCTGGCGATCGGGTTCGTCTCGATATTGCCCTTGTCGAGCGCCTGGATGTCGGCGGTGACGCAAGCGCCCGCCTTGGCCATCTGGTCCCAATAGTCGAACCATTCGATCGCATCCGCCTCTTCGAAGCCGAGATGTCCGTCCTGCGTGAACAGCGTCTTGCCGCGCTGGCGCAGCCAGACCTCGAAGACGAAGCTGTAGCGCGCGCCGTTGCCGACGGCGAAGAGATTTCCGGAACCCGCCGCCTTCTTGAAATCGGTGCAGATCGTCTTGAATTGCTCCCAGGTGGTGGCCGCCGTGGGCCCGGGGACGCCCGCCTTCTCCAGGGCAGTCTTGTCGACGATGAGCGCGGCGGCGTTCAGCGATGTCGGTATGCCCGTCAGCTTGCCGTCGACCGTTCCGAGATCGAGGGCGCCGGGCGAGAAATCCTTTGAGGCGATGATACTGTCGCGGAACGGTGAAAGATCGAGCGTCGCGCCGCGGCGCGAATAATCGGCGAAGGTCACCGGTTCCAGGGCGAAGACATCGGGCACGTTGCGGCCGGCAACCATCGTCGCGAGCTTCACCCAATAGTCCGACGTGGCGACCTGCCCGACGAATTTCGCGTCAGGGGTGGCGGCTTCGAACTGCTTGATGACCTCGCCGGTCCGTTTCGCACGGTCGGGATTTCCCCACCAGAAGACCCGCAGCGATTCTTCCGCCGCCATGGCGCGAGGAATGTCGATGACCGCTGCCGCGAGTGCGCTTGCGATAAATTCCCTTCGTCTCAGCATCTTCCCCTCCCAGGTCAATGCCGCCCGCTTGATGCGGCGACGGGGCAACGATAAACGAAAATGTGATGCAGAAAAGAAAAATTTCGTAATAAACGAAAATTTCTTCCTCATCTGGTGGAGGGCGCTTTTCTCGTGCTAGATGGAATGCGAGGAGAGCCCGATGTCACGCAGATCGAGAATTGCCGATATTGCCGAAGCCGCCGGCGTTTCGATTGCGTCGGTCTCCAAGGCGCTCAACAACCGCTCCGGCGTCGGCAACGAAAGCCGCGAGCGCATCCTCGAAGCGGCCGCGCGTCTCGACTACCGGCACAGGAACAATGATCTGGCCGAGGCCTTTCCTTCGGGGCTTGCCGTGGTGACGACGGCGGCGCTCTATCTCAATTCGAAATTCTACGAAGGCGTCATTCAGGGCGCGCTCGATGCGGCGCGCGAGGCTGGCATCGATGCCAAGGTCAATCTGCTGACGCCCGATATCGAGACCGGAAGCGTCAATGTCGAGAACCTGCTTGCGGCCGAAGGCGCGTCCCTTCTGCTCGTCGGGCTCGATCATCCCGTCCTCATCGAGCAGGTCGTCAGAAGCAGGGCACCGGCTGTCATCGTCAATGGTATCGACCGGACGATGCGGATCTCCTGCGTCTTGCCGGATAACCGTTCGGCCGGATGGCTGGCGACGACGCGGCTCCTGTCGGAGGGGCATACCGAAATCGTCCATGTCAGCCGTCTGTTCAGGACCTCGCTCAAGGAGCGCTTCGACGGCTTCCGCGATGCCATGCAGGAAGCGGGCATTGCGATCGATCCCGAACGGCATCTGTTCGACCTGACGGCCGCCGGCATTCTCGAGCCGGACACCTCGAAGGCGTTGATCGAATCCATGCAGAAGGGCCGCTTCGAGAAGGCAACGGCTTTCGTCTGCAGCAACGACATCATGGCGCTCGGTGTGGTCGATGCGCTGCGCGGACGCGGCCACAGCATCCCGCGCGATTTCTCGGTCATCGGCATGGACGACATCTCGATTGCCCAGCACAGCAACCCGCCGCTGACGACGATGAGGATCGAGCGCGAGGAGCTCGGACGCGTTGGCTGGGAAATCCTGAAGGAAAGGGCGCTGAACCCGGATGCCAGGGTGCGGCGCGTGGGAATGTCCGTCAGGCTCATAGAGCGCGGCACCGTCGGCCCGCCGCGCCACTACCTCCGCTCCTCGCCAAATCGATAGGCGGGGTGGCGTTTTCCGGTGTGCCGGTTAGTATCAGAGACATGACCGCGCTCGTTCAGGACAGCACTTCGCCGGTGCGCCCGCTCTTCCGGCTTCCCTTTCTGACACTTCGTCTTCTGTGGCGGTTCTGGCCGCAACTGATGGCGCTCTGGCTGGTCGGCGTTATCGGCAACGCTGTATTGAACGAGATGGCCGTGATGCTTGGGCGATTGAATGGCATCGCCGGCCTGTCAATGCTCGCCTTCGTCGTTCTCCTCAAGCTCGTGATCATCGTCGCCTTGTTCCGGACGGTAAGGCCGGGCCTCCCCGCGCTCGATGCCGCTTCGCGCACTGCCGAGGCGCGGCCGGAGAGGGCGAAGGGTTCGGATTCCGGAGCTTCCGGCTTCACCTCGGCTTTAGCGCTGACGCTTCTGCCGTTCTTTGCCTACTACACCGCCTGGGGCCTGCTCGGCGATACGATCCGCGAATATTCGAAACTCTCCTTCGACCTGACGATGTTTGGCGAGGACGCCAATATTCTGGAGTTTTCGACAAGCACCTGGCTCATCGCCTCGGTTGCCATCGCCTGGGCGGTGCGCCGGTTTGCCAAGGCGATGCACAAGCGCTCGAAGTCGCCGGTCTGGCCGCTGGTGATCGTCGTCTGCGACGCCAACTGGGCCTTTATCGGTCTTTATGTGATTTCAAGCTGGGAAGACGAGATCAGGGCCTGGGTCGCTCACCTGCCGGAGGCAATCGGCCAGTTGTTTGCCGCGCTCGACCCGATCGGAAACGCGATCGCCGCGACAGTCTTTCCGCCGACGGCGGAAGCGGCGTCGATCAGCACCTATGATCAGATCCGCAACCTGTTCTTCTACGCCGTTTATCCGGCAGTGTGGCTGACGCTCGCCGCAATCATCTACGGCTATGACATCAATGGCGAGCGGCCGATGAGCGAAGGGCGCATTGCCCGCATCGTGTCGCGCTGGGACGGGCTTCCGTCCTTTGTCCGAGACTTCATCGCCCATTTCATCGCCGGTACGGCGAAGCGCTACAGGGCGCTGGCGGAAGGCATTGGGCTGGCGATCGGCTCCGGTCTCGCCTTGGCCCTCAGCGTCATTGTGCTTTACCGGGTGCTGGATTGGGCGGCTGCCTGGGCCTGGTATGGAACTGCCAATCTCATCGGTCCCCACGATCTTCACACCTGGCAGATCATCTCGCAGGGGATATCGCTGTTTCTCGGAAGCCCGAGCGCGCCCGGCGATGTCGGCGTTCTCGTCGTCCCGGTGAAAATCTGCCTGCTTGCCGCGGCGCTTGAAATCGGCTTCGCGCAGGGCCGCGAGTGGCGGCGCAGCGCCAGCTAGTTCTGCTGCAAGCCGAGCGGCAGGGCCAGAGCCTCCGGCCGCGTCGACGCAAAGCTCAGCCTTGCCTGAAGCGACTGCGCCGCACCGGCGGGGATCACGAATTTTTCCTCGATCTCGACCTCGGCATCCCTGGCCGGCGGCTGGCGGGATGCTGCTGCGCATCCCTCGACCGGCTTTGCCTGTGGATCGAGCGTGCGGCTGATCGTGTCGGAGGAGATGAAATCGAGCGGCGCCCATTCCCGGCCGCTGCCGTCGGTCAGCGACATCCTGCAATCGAACCAGGCATCGCCGATGTCGCCTTCGGCCTTCGCGGCGAGGCGAACGATCAGCAGCCGCCTTTCGCCGGGAAAGATCACCTTGGTATCGCGGCCATCGCCGATCAGCCGGACCTTTTCAAGTCGCCAGAGGGCACCGGCATAAGCCTGCTGCTCGCTATTCTCGCGAATGCTGAGCTCGTTGCGCTGCACATAATCCTCGATATTGCGCCAGGCAAAGATGCCGTAGCCGGCAACCAGCAGGACCGGAAGCGCGCAAAGAGACAGCAGACGGTAGCGTCGTTCGGTTCTAGAGGCCATTTTCGCCGATCTCCTCGATCTTGCGCGTCTCGATGCCGTTCTGATCGAGACGGATATGGATCTCCGCGTCGAGCTGCGGCCCGGGTTGGCGCGAGACGATGAGGGTCATGCCGGCGGTTTCCTCTTCCGGCATCTCGAAGATGAAGAGGCCGCTGGCCGGAAGGCCGGGCTGCAGCGTCTTATCGCTGAAAAGCTGCGGCGCGCCATCGGCGCGGTGGCTCTGCCGGTAGAGCCGGCCGGACGCGCCTTCGATCGCCGCGGCGCGAAGCGGCATGGTCTCGTGCTTCGTCTCGGCATCGGCGGTGACGATCACAAAAATCCCTTGCGTATCGAGCGACACCGGACTGCCATACCGCTTGAAGGCGAGGGTTTTCGCCCGCAGGACCTTGTTGGCCTTGAGGCTGAACGCGTCGCTTTCGACTGTCTGGTGCTGCGGACCGAAGGTTTCGAGCGGGCCGGTCAGCACGGCATAGGACGGCGTTGTCGAATGCAGAAATGCCAGCACGGCAAAGGCGGCGACGACCAGCAACAGCGATGTCAGAAGCCGCATCATTGTGCCGCTCCCTGCTGCGAAAGCGGCAGCTCGACCTTGGCGACGTCGCTCGCCGGAAACCAGCCGGGCGCCGCATAGAGATTGTCCTTCGCCTTGTAGGTGGTTCCGGCAATGGTGAGGCTCAGCCTGTCCGGCAGTTTCTGCGAGGCCGGCACCTGCCAGACAACAGCGATCTTCTCGGGCATCAGGGGCTGCAGATCCCAGAGTGTGCCCCGATCGCGCATCAGGTAGAATTGCGGCTCCGGCGCATCCGCCAGATCCGGCCTGATCGTTCTCCTGTAGAGGTTGGAGCTTTCCTCCGTGATATTCTCCAGCGCCGCTTCGACGACAAGCGCCTTCTTGCCGTCGGGAATGCGCGAACCGTCAGGCATTTCGCTCGAGACCCGCGCCGAATAGAGCGTCACATTCCACTGGCCGCTATCGACCGATGTGCCCGGCGCGACCGTCGCAATCTCGCCCGCCGTTCGCGCCTGATAGAGCGACAGGCCGAGCGAAAGCGCTGCGGCCGCAAAGCCGCCGATCCCGGCAATGAGCTTTGCCGTGAACGCCTTTCTCGCTTTCTGACTTCTCGATGGCTGCTTCATGCGTCAATCGGTTCGCGCTTGTCAGGCGCTCTCACCCCACAAGCTTCTTAGCCCAGACTTCGATCTCGTCTCCGCTGCCGAGATCGGGCTGTACCAATCCGTCGATCATGAAGGTGGGCGAGACATGGATGCCGTTCTGGCGGGCATATTTGGCGTGCCATTTGATCTCGCGGTCGAGATCGGCGATCGCGAAGGCTTCGGCGAGCTGGAGGCCGCTGTAATTGGCGATCCGCTTGAGGATGCCGTTCGGCGTCGCGTCCATATTGGGGCCGCCGGCGTGATGGGCGAACTCGAATTCCTCGCGGTGGTCGCCGACGGCGGCGAGCACTTTCCTGGCGCTTTCCTTGCCGCCCTCAAGCGTCGATGCCGCCAGAATGGCGCGGACGATGACGCCTGAAAACATGTGCCAGGGCTGGGACTGCAGGCGGATCTTGATGGTGACGCGATCCTCTCCGGCAAGTTTCAGCAGGCCGTCGAGCTTGCGGAACGCCTTGACGGAATAGGGGCAGGTCGGCTCCAGAAAGACTTCGAAGATCCGCTTTCCGTTGCCCCATTCCAATGGGTCGGCTTTCCAGTTCGTCATGCTCATCGTCGATGTTCCTCGGGATTGATATTTCGGGATTGGTGGGGCGGTCGGCTATCGCCGCGGGGCTGCGCCGAGACGCGCAAGCACGTGGTTGGGAATGCCGTAACGCTGGATGACATCGCGGGTGTTGCGCAATCCGCAAATGTCGCGCTGCACGAAAAGCGCCCAGACGGCCTGCGCTGCCGTATCGACGAGCTGCTCGCGCTCGGCTACCGGCACGCCCTTCTCTTCGGCTGTCTTGAGCGAAAAGAGCGCCTGCTCGACGGACAATCCCTGGCGGCCAAGCGAACTCGCGCGTTCAGCCGCCAGCTCATATTCGAGGACGCCCAAGCCGGTTTCGACCAAGTTCGATGGGTTCAAGCTGCGGGGTGCGCGCATTGTCAGCCAATCAAATATGTCATCGCTATCCAAGGTCTTACACCATAGGCAGGCGAAAACGGAACCCTTGAACTGACGCTAAGGAGAGATAGGTGACCATTCACAGGCGGCAGTCATGAAGTCGCCAAACTGATGGTTAATGCTGACGTCAAAGCGAGGAGGTAAGCGTGTCAGTCACTGATGATCGCTATGTCGAGATAACGACCCATCTGCGCTCGGCGCAGTCGTTTTGTGACTTCCTGTCGAAGGGAGGCACCGTACGCGTGGCCCAATCCGACGGCGGTGCTTTCAAGGATGTGACCGCCGAGCTTCTGTTGCGGCAGCAGAATGAGGTGCAGCGGCTGAAGCAGGTGCGCAGAACCCTGTTTCCCGATCGCGCCGACGAAGATTTCCAGCCGGGCCTCTACAGCCACCACTGAAATGATTTCCAACAATCAGGCGGCGAGCGGCTCCCGCTGCTTGCCCTTGCTGTCGAGCTGACGATTGCGGTCGTTGGCAGCGGTTTCCAGAACCTTGGCAAAGTCGCCCAGGCTCACCTTGTCGGCGCGCAGCAGCAGCCGGATCAGCGGATCCTTCAGGGCTTCGGACATCGTCAAATCTTGCATGATCATCTCCATCTTTGCGAAGGAGATTACCACCGCTCTGTAAAGGCGGCATGTCGTGCCGGTGGCAAAACTAAGGCAAGGACATCTTAGATTTAGGACGACTACAAAGTCTAATCAGTAATTTCTCATATAATATTTACGAATTGACGCGAAATTAGACAGAATCTCAAAGTCGATCTCTGGTGAGGCTGTCGTGTTTGTTGTGTCGATTATAGATGACGGCGACGAACGGAACTTTGTTGCTACCGATCTTCGCGTTGGCCATGGCGATATCCTCATCGAGGCTGGCGGTGTTCGCCACCTCTTCAGGTTGGCCGATGTCATCGACATCGTGCCGATAGGCAAGGAGCGGGCCGAGATCGCCCGCAGCCCCGCCTTCCGTTGCCGCCTGGTCAGCTAGCGCTGCCGTCTGAACTCGACGGTGATCACATTGTCAGGCTGCGTCTCGATCTGCGGCGCCACGAATTCTTCCTCGGGCTCCCGCGGACCATCCCTGACCGCGATCAACTCGCGCAGGTCGCGAATCGTGCGGTGCTGAAAGGCCACGACCTTCTTGTAGAAGTCGACGATGTCCTGATGTTCTTTCTGGGTGATGAACTTATTTTCCAGCCGCTCGCTCATGGTGAAAGGCTCCTCTTCTATTCTGCAAACGAGCGAACCCGGCGCACGTTCCGTCTATCGAAAGCCTATGGTTAGCAAAGTGTTGCGCTTCGACGCGGGGCTGTTGCCGGGAGGAGACGGCGAGGCTGACGCCGCCGATATTCGGCTGCGGTTTCGTCGATTTCGCTTGAGCCAGGCGACGCGGGATGACTAGATCGGGCCGTTTCCAGCGGGTGATTTTCGAGGAGCTTTCATGCGCTTTGCGGCTTTGGCTTTCCTTTCCGTCGTCGCCACGGCGCCCCTTGCCGCTGCCGGCGAGGCCGTGACCTTCTCGGGCACGATCGGCAAACTGCCGATCATCGTCGAGCTCGCCAATGGCGCCAGCGGCCAATACGAGGCCGGGCGTTACTCCTACATGGCGAAGGGCGCCGACATACCGTTGCATGCTTCCGCAAACGGTAAGGGCAGCGTGACCCTTGAGGAGGAAAAGCCCTGCACGCCGAAGCTCTGCAAGAAGGCGGATGACACGCAGGTCGACGAGGCGCCGATCGGCGCCACCTGGAGCCTGAAGGCCGATGCCGCCGGCGGTCTCGCAGGAACCTGGAAGGACGGCGAGAGCGGCAAGGTGTTGCCCATAAAGCTGGAGCGGAAGGGCAGCCGTATCTTGCGCGATTCCGATGATCTCTTCGATGCGATGGATCCCGGCTACTATCCGTCCGGACATCCGGAGCCGCCGGTTTTCACCGCCAAGGACCTGCCCTACGATTTCCTCAAGGTCTCACGCCCGTTGAAGGAAGGGCCGATCACCAATGCCGGTCAGCTGAGCTATCGCATGGATGAGGATAGCCGCGTCGGGCTCGCCTATCCCACCGTCGTCTCGCTTGGCGGCGAGGATATCGGGCCGATCAATGCCTATCTCGCCCAGCAGCGGCTGCAGTTCGAAATCCCGGCCTTCACCTGCCTGTCGCGCGCCTATCTCGGCTTTGCCTGGTCCGGTTTCGATGGCGAGGGGACGAGCGGTTTCGATGGTGGCGGCCAGGTGACGGTCGAGCATCTCAGCCCGCGTCTCATCGGTATCTCCGAGAGCGGCAGCTTCTATTGCGGTGGGGCGCATCCTGACAATTTCACCGATCACCGGCTTGCCGATGCGCGCACCGGCCAGGCGCTGGTGCCGGAAAAGCTGTTGAAGGGCTGGGTTGCCAAGGACGATAGCGGCAACATTATCGACCCCGCCACGGCGGCGAAGGATGCGATCATCACCTGGGGGCCGGATGATGAGCTTGCTGCCTATGTGAATAGCCATCGCGACAAGATGGATGCCGATAGCGAGCAGGATTGCGGCTATGACGATCTCGTCAAGCAGAACCTCGCCGTCTATTTCACGCAGGATAGCCTGGTCTTCACGCTGCAGGGCCTGCCGCATGTGATCTTCGCCTGCACCTACGACATGCTGAGTGTGCCGCTGAAGGACGCTCGGCCGCTTCTGACCGACGCCGGCGCGAAGTATTTTGCGGAGCTGGATAACTAGCTGCGCTAAGGCGAACCATCGTCGCCTGTGGTCATCTCCGGCCCGCCCGCATCGGTACGGGCCGGATATTTTCAAGGGATTAGAGAACCGAAACGTTCTCAGCCTTGGACTTGCCGGTCTTGCGATCCTGGCCGACTTCGTAGCTCACCTTGTCGCCTTCACGCAGCGAGCTGCCGCGCTGCAGAGCGGAGACGTGGACGAATACATCCTGGCCGCCGTTTTCCGGCGTGATGAATCCAAAGCCCTTGTCATCGTTGAAGAATTTTACGGTACCCGTAGCCATTGACGTTCCTTTTATGTCAGCTGGTCTGAAATCGACGGCAGACCCTATCGTCCGAGCCTTGATATATCAATGGCTTAGACAGCGCTGAATTGCTCTCTTTTGCGTTTCTTTCGCAATTTATCGGCAAAACCCAGGATTTGCGGGCATTTTCGGGGGATGGCATGGGCACGAGAACGGCCATTGCACGACACCGCTGCTGCCAATATTGGACAAATGATGAGCCTTGCCAGTATCGCCATGTATGTCACGCCCGCACCTCTCGCCGAGGCGACGGAGGCCCTATGGTCGTTCCTCCGCGAGCCGCTTCTGGAGGCCGGGCTCTCCGGCGTACCGGAGAGACTCAGCCGGGATATCGCCTATGACGAGGCGTGGCTGCGGCCGGATCTCCTGCTTTCTCAGACCTGCGGATATCCCTATGTGACGCGGCTGCGAGGCAAAGTCCGCCTGGTCGCCACGCCGGAATACAACCATCCGGGCTGCTCCGGTCCGCTGATGCGCAGCTTCATCATTGTCCGGCGCGACTCGCCGTTCGGCGGTCTTGAGGACCTGCGCGGCAAGATCGCCGCCATCAACAGCCCGGACAGCAATTCCGGCGCCAATCTCTTCCGGGCGGCTGTCGCGCCGCTCGCCGGAGGGCGGCCGTTCTTTGCCCGCGTAGTCCTGACCGGCAGCCACGGCGCCAGTATCGACGCGGTTGCAGCCGGGCAGGCCGATTGCGCTTCGATCGACTGCATCACCTTCGCCAATATCAGGCGGTTCGATTCGACGAGGCTGGAGATGATTCGTGTCATAGCCAAAACACCGGCGGGGCCGGACTGCCGTTCATCACCGCTGGCGACGCAAGCGATGAGCAGCTCGCTCTCCTCAGAGACGCATTATCGGCAGCAATCGCCGATCCATCGCTTGCGGCCGTTCGCGAAACGCTGGGGCTTACGAATATCGCTATCCTGTCCGATGTCGCCTACGAGTCGCTGCTTGAATTTGCCCGCCAGGCCGAGGCGTTGGGCTTCCGCGATTTCGGCTGAGGATCCCTTATTCGCTGACGCGGATGATCAGCTTTCCAAAGTTCTTGCCCTGCAGCAGGCCGATGAAAGCCTCGGGCGCATTCTCAAGCCCATCGACGATGTCCTCGCGGAATTTCAGGCGGCCGTCTGCGATCCATGCCGACGCCTCCGTGAGAAAGTCGGGCCTCTGGTCTACGAATTCGCGCTGGATGAAGCCGCGCACCGTCAGGCTCTTGCGCAGCACGGCGCGCATGAAGCCGGGGAGGCGGTCGAGGCCTTCTGCTGGTTCGTTGTTGTAGTGGGCGATCAGGCCGCAGACCGGTATGCGCGCGAAATCGTTGAGGAGCGGAAAGACCGCTTCGGCAACCGCGCCGCCGACATTCTCGAAATAGACATCGATCCCATCGGGACAGGCCGCCGCGAGCTGGACGCCAAAATCTTTGGCCCGGTGATCGATCGCCACATCGAAGCCGAGTTCATCACGGACGAAGGCACATTTCTCCGGCCCGCCGGCAATGGCGACAGCTCTGGCGCCTCTCAGTTTGGCAATCTGCCCGACGACCGATCCAACGGCACCGCTCGCAGCCGCGACGACGACGGTCTCGCCCGGCTTCGGCTTGCCGATATTGCGAAGTCCGGCATAGGCGGTGAAGCCCGGCATGCCGAGCACGCCGAGCGCCGTCGTGACCGGCGCCTGCGTGGGATCGAGCTTCCGCAAGCCGTCGCCGTTGGACGTGGCATAAAGCTGCCATCCCGAGTGGGAGAGCACGATATCGCCGGGTGCGAAATTGCTGTTACGGCTGCTGACAACGCGGGCGACCGTGCCGCCCTCCATGACGCCGCCGATCGCTACCGGCGCCGAATAGGATTTGGCGTCGTCCATACGCCCGCGCATATAGGGATCGAGCGACAGGTAGAGGATCTGCAGCAGCAGTTCGCCTTCGCCGGGTTCAGGCACGGCGGCCCGCTCGAGGCGGAAGTTATCAGGCACCGGCGCGCCTGACGGCCGTGATGCCAAGGTGATCTTCATGTTTTCGACAGGCTCGGGCATCGCTTCCCTCTTTAATTCGAATCTGACGTAACCGGGGCGATCGGCAATGTGCTAGGTCGCCGAATTGTTCGAGGCGGTCTCCTCAAGCACCTCTTCCGGGATATCGTCGAAGGAAGCGTAATTGAGATTGTAGAGCCGTGAATAGAGCTTGCCGTTCTTCATCAGCTGATTGTGATTGCCGCTCTCGATCAGCTCGCCGTTCTGCAGCACGATGATGCGGTCGGCTTCGCGGATGGTGGCGAGGCGGTGGGCGATGACGAGGCCGGTGCGGTTTTCGAGGAGTTTTACCAGCGCCTTCTGGATCAGCATTTCGGTATAGCTGTCGATATTCGCCGTGGCTTCGTCGAGAACCAGGATCTTCGCGTCCGCCACCAGCGCGCGGGCGAAGGAGAGCAGTTGGCGCTGCCCAAGCGACAAGTTGCCGCCGCGTTCGCCGAGCATGCTGTCATAGCCCTGCGGCAGCCGCATGATGAAATCATGCGCGCCGACGGCCTTGGCCGCCTCGATCACCTGTTCGCGGGTGGCCTTGGTCTTGTGATAGCGGATGTTTTCGAAGACGGTGCCGGTGAAAAGGAACGGCTCCTGCAGCACCATCGCGATCTGGTCGCCGAGCGAATCCTGCGTCAGTTCGCGAACGTCATGGCCGCCGACGACGACCTGGCCTTGCTGCACATCGTAGAAGCGGTGGATGAGCGACATGCAGCTGGATTTGCCGGAGCCGGTCG
This sequence comes from Rhizobium sp. BG4, assembly GCF_016864575.1. NCBI lineage: Bacteria > Pseudomonadati > Pseudomonadota > Alphaproteobacteria > Hyphomicrobiales > Rhizobiaceae > Rhizobium > Rhizobium sp. BG4. The sequence goes on along the minus strand of NZ_CP044126.1, from coordinate 737,219 downwards.
GCCCGACCAGCGCGACTGTTTCCCCGGATTGACCCGGAAGCTGACATGCTTCAGCACTGGGTGCTTCGGATTGTAGCCGAAGACGACGTCGCGGAACTCGACCGAACCGTCCATGTCCTTCGACAGCACCTTGGCGTCAGGCGCATCCTTGATATCGACAGGCACGTCGAGAACTTCGGTCAGCCGCTGGCCGGATGCCATGGCGCGCTGCATGACGGAATATTGCAGCGTCAGCGAGCGGATCGGGTCGAAGAAGCGCTGGATATAGAAGAGGAAGGCGACGAGCACGCCGACATCGAGCGCCTGGTTGAGCACCCGCGCACCGCCGACGACGATGACCAGCGCCATGGCGACACCCGTCAGGCTGTCGACGATCGGCACCATGACCTGCGCATAGCGCGCTGCCGTCAGGTGGGTCAGCAGGTTGGCATGCGCCTTGTCGTCGTAGAGGGTGAAGTTGACGCCCTGGCGGTCCATGCTCTGGACGGCGCGGACACCATGAATGGCTTCGGCGAGCGCACCGGCCGCCACCGAGTTCGTCTCATGCGCTGCCATGAAGGATTTGCGCGCGAGCGGCAGCCAGAACAGGCGCACGACAAACAGCACAGGAAGCACCGAAAGCGTCAGCAGGCCGAGCTTGAAGTCGAGATAGAGCATCACGAAGACGATGCCGAAGAGCAGGGCGATGTCGCCGACCGAGAGAACCGAGGTTTCCAGGAATTCCTGCATCGAGTTGACGTCGCCCTGCAGGCGCGACATCAGGCGGCCGACTTCGGTCTTGTCCATGAAGGAGAGCGAGACGCGCTGCAGATGCGAGAACATCGCCTTACGCATGTCGAAAAGCACGTTCTCGGCGACGCCGCCGACCAACGTCTCCTGCGCATAGCTTGCGGCATAGTTGACGAGGATGGCGCAGAGGAAGGCGACGATCGCCCAAGTCAGCGCCGAGGAATTGCTGCCCGGCTGCATGCCGTGGTCGATGGCGTAACGGATAATCAGCGGGATCGTCAGCTGCATCGCCGTGAAGGTGAGCACGGCGACGACAGACCAGACGATCTTGTCGCGATAGGGATGAACGAAGGCCCAGATGCGCTTGACGATATTGCCGTCGAAGGCCTTGCCGAACATCTCCTCCTCGACACGATGCGACCCGACCACCGCTCGCGGCGGCCGCCTGCCGTCTTCGCGCGGATCCGGACGCTCGGTTTCCATCTCCTCGGCCATGTCATTCCTCCCACGGCCATTTAGGCCCCGTATTTGTTTTATTTGGCCGCCGCCAAAGCAGTGGTGCCTGTGGCCCCCTCATCCGACCCTTCGGGCCACCTTCTCCCCTCGGGGAGAAGGTGGCGGCAGCTGGATGAGGGGGCTGCACGGCACGCCCTCAATCGTTAAGCACTCAAAGCCTCATCACCCGGCCGGATCTGCAGGTCGTAAAGCGCCTTGTAGCGCCCTCCGAGGGCGAGCAGTTCCGCATGCGTGCCGCGCTCGACGATCCGGCCTTCCTCGACGAAGAGGATCTGGTCGGCATGCATCAGCGAGCTCAGCCGATGAGCGACGATGAGGGTGACGCGGTCGGCGGCATATTTGCGCATGGCGGCGCGAATGCGCTGCTCGGTCGCCGCATCGATTGCCGCGGTCGAATCGTCGAAGACCATCACGGCCGGCCGCAGCATCAGGGCGCGGGCGATCGACAGGCGCTGGCGCTGGCCGCCGGAGAGCGACACGCCGCGTTCGCCGACGACGGTGTCATAGCCGGTCGGCAGGCCCAGCACGTAATTATGCAGCTGGGCGCTTTCGGCGGCGCGCTCGATGCGCTGTTCCTTGGCCCATGGGTCGCCATAGGCGATGTTGTTCTCGATCGAGGTGGTGAACAGGAAGGAATCCTGCTGGACGACGGCGACCGAACGGCGCAGCGACTGCAACGTCGCCTGGCGGATATCCCGTCCGTCGATGGTGATCTTGCCGCGGGTCACGTCGTAGAAGCGCGGGATCAGATGCGCGATCGTCGACTTGCCGCTGCCGGGCGGGCCGACGATGCCGACAGTCTCGCCGCGCTTGGCCTCGAAGCTAATATCGTAGAGCACCTGATGCATCTCGGAGCTCGGATAGGCGAACTCGACATGCTCGAACCGCAGCGTGCCCTCGGTGACCTTCAGCTCTTTCGCGTCAGGCGCGTCGCGCACCGCGATCTCGAGATCGAGCAGGTTGAACAGTCGGGTTCCGCAGGTGGAGGCGCGGGCGAAGGCATTGACCATCAGACCGAGCTGGCGCACCGGCATCTGCAGGATGGTCATGAAGGTGAGGAACGAGGCGAGCGTCCCGACGGTGATCTCGCCGGACATGACCTTGCCGCCGCCGACCCAGAGCACCAGGCCCATCGAGGCGAAGAAGGAGAAGGTCATGGCGCTGGTATTGGCAACACGGATGCCGACGCGCTCATGGGCAAGCTCGACGGCATTGGTCGAGGCAGCCTCGAACTTCGCCATCTCGTGATCCTGTGCCGCGAAGGCGCGCACGACGCGGATACCGCCGAGATTTTCTTCCATGATGCGGGTCAGGACCGAGAGCCGTTCCTGCAGCTCCAGCCAGGTGGCACGCAGCTTCAGCTGCGTCACCGAGGACCGCCAGCCGACGAAGGGCACGAAGGACAGCGCCAGAAGCCCGAGCACCACATCCGTCGAGATCAGCATATAGGCACCGATGCCAATCAGCATCGACAGCAGGAAGACACGCACGAGCGCCGTCGAGAAATACATGCGCACGCCTTCGAGATCGAGAAGGCCGACAGTGATCAGATCGCCGGAATGGACGGTGTCGTGAAAGCTGAAGGAGAGGCGCTGGATCTTCTCGTAGCAGGCGAGCCGCAGCTCGTAGCCCATATGGTGGCCGACGCTCTCGGAATAGTAGTTCTGGATCATCGTGAAGATGCCGCGCAACACGCTGGCGCCGAGCAGCATCAACGCCGTGGTCAACAGCGCATCCTGCGCCATCTGGCCCGCCGTCCCGCCGCTCAATGCAACCTGTGTATGGTCCACCGCCTGGCCGAGAAGCCGGGGAATCAGCAGCTGAAACGTCGATGCGACAAGCGTCGCACCGATCGCAAAACCTGATTGCCAGGGATGACGGAAGGCCATGACGGTAATGCGGACCAGCGTAAAGAGGCCCTTACCCCAGCCCGCCGCGGTCGCTTTCGCCAGCGAAGCCGAAGGCTTCGTGACGCTCATAGACGCATCGCTGCTCACGGTAATGATTCCAAATAGATGTGTGTGTCCGGACGGTGGCCCGAAAAGACGGCAATTCCATGAAGGGATTGATAGTACGCTTACTTTTGCCGATTCCATCCGGCCGTTCAAGTAAAGAATTCACCAACCGGTTATTTTATCGTGAGGGGAAAATCCGGCGGCGGGCGCGCGTGAAAGACAGCCGGCTTCCCGTTCGCCTTCTGGTGGAAATCGCTGTTGTCTTGGCGGTGTGCCGGAAAAAGGGAAAGCCCGCATCGAGATCAACGGGTTAGCATGTCGCATGAGGGCTTCGTGGGCGAGGGGGTTGCCAGCTGCATCATTTTCCGCTCTCATACACGACCAGTTTGATAGACTATGGACGGCAGCGATTGCTCCCCTAGTTCTTTCTCCGGCGCGTGCCGGACAACCGCTTGTATGGCGGCGCGAACCCTGGCCGACGCAGCGCGATTTTTCTGCGTCGATACCCTGATCGAGACACGGATGCGGCGATGACCGCGAGGAGTTGAGATGACGGTTCAAGGACTTTTCTCTGCGAAGGCCGCGGCGGCGGCGAAGCCTTCCGCCATTCCGCGCATCGCCATTGTCGGGCGCGGCTTTTCCGGGATGATGACGGCGATTGCGCTGATGAAGACGGTTCGCACACCGTTCCATTTGCAGCTCTTCGATCCCAATTCCTCCGTCAGCGGCGGGCAGGCGCTGTCTTCGGCCCGGCGCTCGGCGATCCTCAACACCCGCGTTCGCGATCTCTCGGTTTCGATTGGGGATGCCGATGATTTCAACGACTGGCTCTGTAGCAACGCGGAGTTCCGCGCTGCGGTGCCCGCGGCGATCCCGGGATTCCGCCAGATCTTCGTGCCCAAGGAAATTTTCAGCGATTACGTTTACCAGCGCTTTTCCGAAGCGCTCGCCACCCGCAAGGACATCACCGTCCAGGTCAGCCACGAACCCGTCGTGGCGATCCGCAGGAGCCACGGCCACCGCTTCCTTCTCGAACATGCCGGTCCTGCCAATCCGCTCTTCGATACCGTTTTCCTGGCGACCGGCTACGGGCTCCCGCAGGCCGATCTGCTCTCCGGCGAAGGTGCGCCGGTGCGCGCCCAGCGTCTCGTTGGCCGCCCGCATACCATTCTTCTCGGCAGCGGCATCCGCGTCGTCGACCAATTGCTGCAGCTGCGCGACGAAGGCTATGGCGGCCAGATCACCATCGTCTCCAAACACGGATTCCTGCCGCAGAGCCATACGCCGAACTCCGCCGAGCCGGTTTTTCCTGCAGAAGAACTGCCGAAGGACCTGCCTGACATCCTGCGCTTTATCCGCAATGCCTGCCGTGAGGCGGAGGAGGCGGGGCGCAGCTGGCAGTCGGTGATGAACGGATTGCGCAAACATGCCCGCTCGCTCTGGCGGGCGCTGCCGGCGCGCCAGAAGCAGCAGTTCAACCGGCATCTGCGCGCCATCTATGACAGCCACCGCAATCGTCTGCCCGAAGCCATGTATCTGCGTCTGAAGCGCGAGCTCGCCGGTGGCAATACCGTGCTTCGCCGCGGCGTTGCCGGGCGGCAGGGACTGAGCGGCATCTTCTTTACGCCGGCGGGATCGGCCGCTGAGGAAGTGATCCATGCAGAGCGGGTCATCGACTGCCGCTGCCGCGCCGCCGATCTTGAGGCGCCCCTGCTGCAGAGCCTCTTTGCTGCCGGATTGGCGATGCCGGACGAACTCGGGCTCGGCATTGCCGTGAATCAGCGGGGCGAGCCCTATCTTGAGGATGGTTCGGCGGTGGATGGCATATTTGCGATCGGCCCGCTCGGGCTTGGCAGTCTGCCGGATATCGATCTGGTGCCGGAGATTGTCAGCCAGGCCTATGCCGCGGCGGAAGAGGTCGCGGCCCGCGCCTTCCCGCAATGCCGGGCGATGTGATTAGCGGCGGCGCAGCTCATTGCGGATGACGACCACAAGCAGCCCGGCCATCATGATCGCCATGGCGAACCAGGTGATCGCGTAGCTCAGGTGGCTGTTTGGAAAGACGACGCGGGTCAACCCGCCGACCGGCGAACCGCCGGGATTGGGCGTCGCATCGGCATCGATGAAATAGGGCTCTGGCTTCTCGATGCCCTTGTTGGCGGCGATCGCCGCGACGTCGCGCGAATACCACCATCCCGTCGCGGGATCGTTGGATTGCAGCAGCGAGCCTTTCGGCTCGGTCGGCCGCAGCAGGCCGGTGATCGTCACCGTGCCGGAGAGCTGTCCCTCGGCGCGGGTTTTGGGGTCGCGTTTCTCCGAGGGTACGAAGCCGCGGTTGATCAGGATGGCATTGCCGTCCGCCAGCATCAGCGGCGTCATCACCCAATAGCCGGGGCCGAGCTCCGTCGAGGTATAGACGAAGGTCTCCTTGCTGTTATCCAGCGTGCCGGTTGCCTTGACGCGCAGATATTCGTCTTCGGCGGGATTGATGTTGCGCGCTCCGGGGGCCGCGACCGGTTCGGCGTGGATGCGCTGGTCGACGCGGGCGATCAGGTCGAGCTTCCAGTAAAGCCGCTCGATCTGCCAGATGCCGAGCGCCACGAATGCGGCCATGGCAAAGAGGATCAGGCCGCAGAGCGCAAAGAGCTTCACGGGCGAACGGCGGCTGTCGGGCTTGGTGTCGGAAAGATCGGTCATGGCAAAAAGAGCGGGCGGCTCATCGCCGCCCGCGTCATGCTCAGGGCATGTTCTTCATCATTTCGGGACTCATCGGCATCATGTTGGTGTTCAGATGATGCATTACCCAGAAGGTGCCGGCGAGCGCGATGGCGACGATGACGATCGTGAAGATCAGCGCCATGATGGTCCAGCCGCCTTCAGAACGCGTGTTCATGTGCAGGAAGTAGATCATGTGGACGACGATCTGGATCGCGCCGAGGATCATCACCGCGGTTGCCGTGACAAGCGGGTTTTCGAAGACGCCGGCCATGACGAGCCAGAAGGGGATCGCCGTCAGGATGACCGACAGGACGAACCCGATCATGTAGCTCTTGAACGAGCCGTGATCGGCCTCGTGACCGCCGTGACCGTGGCCGCCATGGCCGTGGTCGTGATGCGCATCGTGGGCGTGAGTGTTCGAGCTCATCCGAGAACTCCCAGCAGATAGACCAAGGAAAAGACGCCGATCCAGACGACATCGAGGAAGTGCCAGAACATCGACAGGCACATCAGGCGGCGCTTGTTGGCTTCGATCAGGCCATGCATCGAGACCTGGATCATCAGCGTGATCAGCCAGATGATGCCGAAGGTCACGTGCAGACCGTGGGTGCCGACCAGCGTGAAGAAGGCCGACAGGAAGGCGCTGCGCGTCGGGCCTGCGCCCTCGTGGATCAGATGCGCGAACTCATAGAGTTCGAGGCCGATGAAGGCTGCGCCGAACAGGCCGGTGACGGCCAGCCAGAACAGCACGCCGGCCTTGTAGCCACGCATCATCTGCAGCATCGCAAAGCCGTAGGTGATCGAGGACAGCAGCAGCATGGAGGTGTTGATTGCCACCAGCGGCAGATCGAACAGATCCTTCGGCGACGGGCCGGCCGCATAGTTGCGGCCGAGCACGCCATAGGTGGCGAAGAGCACTGCGAACATCAGGCAGTCGCTCATCAGGTAGAGCCAGAAACCGAGATTGGTGCTGCTCTCCGGATGATGCTCCTCGGTGAGGTAGAAAACGGGCTTCTCGGCCGTGTCGATGGTGTGATCGGTCATGGTCGTCATCCCTGCGCCGCGGCAAGCTGCTGCGTGCGCTTGTCTTCCGTATCGGTGACTTCTTCCACGGGAATGTAGAAGTCACGCTTGTAGTTGAAGGTGTGGACGATCGACACGAGGACGATCGCGGCGAAGGACAGGATCGCCAGCCACCACATGTACCAGATCAGGCCGAAGGCGAGGCCGATGCTGAGTGCCGAGAGGATCGCGCCAGTGCCGGTGTTCTTCGGCATGTGGATCGGCTTGAAGCCCTCGAGCGGACGGACATAGCCGCGCTTCTTCATGTCGTACCAGCTGTCGTGATCGTGGACGACCGGCGTGAAGGCGAAGTTGTAGTCCGGCGGCGGCGAAGAGGTCGCCCATTCCAGCGTACGGCCATCCCACGGGTCGCCGGTCTCGTCCTTGAGAGCCTCGCGCTTGCGGAAGCTGACGAAGATCTGGATGAGGAACGAGGCGATGCCGATGGCGATCAGGCCGGCGCCGAAGGCGGCGATGATGAACCAGATCTGCAGCGACGGATCTTCGAACTGCGAGACGCGGCGCGTGACACCCATCAGGCCGAGCACGTAGAGCGGCATGAAGGCAAAGAAGAAGCCGATCTGCCAGAACCAGAAGCTCATCTTGCCCCAGAACGGGTCAAGCTTGAAGCCGAAGGCCTTCGGGAACCAGTAGTTGACGCCTGCGAAGAGGCCGAACAGCACGCCGCCGATGATCACATTATGGAAGTGGGCGATCAGGAACAGCGAGTTGTGCAGCACGAAGTCGGCTGGCGGGATGGCGAGCATGACGCCGGTCATGCCGCCGATGACGAAGGTGACCATGAAGCCGACGGTCCAGAGCATCGGCACTTCGTAGCGGATGCGGCCGCGATACATCGTGAACAGCCAGTTGAACATCTTCGCCCCTGTTGGGATCGAGATGATCATCGTGGTGATGCCGAAGAACGAGTTGACGCTGGCGCCCGAACCCATCGTGAAGAAGTGGTGCAGCCACACGAGGTAGGAGAGGATCATGATGACGCAGGTGGCGTAAACCATCGAGGCGTAGCCGAAGAGGCGCTTGCCGGAGAAGGTCGCGACCACTTCGGAGAAGATGCCAAAGGCGGGCAGCACGAGGATGTAGACTTCCGGGTGGCCCCAGATCCAGATGAGGTTGACATACATCATCGGATTGCCGCCGAGATCGTTCGTGAAGAAGTTCGTGCCGGCATAGCGGTCGAGCGACAGCAGAACGAGGGTGGCGGTCAGGATCGGGAAGGAGGCGACGATCAGCACGTTGGTGCAGAGCGAGGTCCAGGTGAAGACCGGCATCTTCATGAAGGTCATGCCGGGAGCGCGCATCTTGACGATCGTCGCGATCAGGTTGATCCCCGACAGCGTCGTGCCGACACCGGCGACTTGCAGGCCCCAGATATAATAGTCGACACCGACGCCAGGACTGTAGTCCGCGCCCGAAAGCGGCGGATAGGCAAGCCAGCCGGTCCGTGCGAATTCACCGATGAAGAGCGAGATCATGATGATGATCGCGCCGGCGGTGGTCATCCAGAACGAGAAGTTGTTGAGGAACGGGAACGAGACGTCGCGGGCGCCGATCTGCAGCGGCACGACGAAGTTCATCAGGCCGGTGACGAAGGGCATCGCCACGAAGAAGATCATGATGACGCCATGCGCCGTGAAGATCTGGTCGTAGTGATGTGGCGGCAGATAGCCTTCGGATCCATTGAAGGCGATCGCCTGTTGGATACGCATCAGGATGGCGTCGGAAAAGCCGCGCAGCAGCATGATGACGGCGAGGATCACATACATGATGCCGATCTTCTTGTGATCGACGCTGGTGATCCAGTCGCGCCAGAGCGGTCCCCAGAACTTGAAATAGGTGATGAGCCCCACGACGGCGATGCCGCCGATCGCAACGCCGATGAAGGTGAAGATCAGGATCGGCTCGTGATAGGGGATCGCATCGAGGGTCAACCGGCCGAAGATGAACTTCAGGAGGTCAGGATTGGAAAACATGGAATAACCCGTTCATTGGTGTCTTAGCGACGCAAAGCGCCAGGTTTAATTGTTGCTCGGCTGGGCCGGTGCCGGATCGCCGCTGCCATCGTTCATGCCCGGCATCGAATGGCCGTCGTGGCCGCTGCCGCTCATGTCCATACCGGGCATGTCCTGCTGATTGCCGTTTGCAGCATCTGCCGGCTTCTGATCGCTGGAAGCAGGGGTAGCGGCCGCGGGGACTGCTTCGGCTTCTGCGCCATGGCCTTCGCCGACGTGTCGGTTGTCATATTCCAGCTTTTCACGGTTCTCGGCGCTTTCCTTGCCGCCGCCGCCCATCATGTCGATATGCATCATATCGCTCATGCACATCTTGCCCGGCGTGGCGCAGAGGTTGAGGATCGCCTGGTAGAGGTCCTTGTCGGCGGTCGCGTAGTAGCGGACCGGTTCGCGCTCGGACGGCTTTTCAAGCTTGAGATAGGCGTCACGGTTCAGCGCCGTGCCCTGGCTCTTCACCTTGGCGACCCAATCGTCGAAGCCCTGCTGATTCAGGCCATGGAACTTGAAGCGCATGTGCGAGAAGCCTTCGCCGCTGTAATTGGCGGAAAAGCCCTCATACTCGCCTTCCTTGTTGATGACGGCATGAAGCTGCGTCTGCATGCCGGGCATCGCGTAGATCTGGCCGGCAAGTGCGGGAATGTAGAAGGAGTTCATGACCGAGGATGCGGTGATCCTGAAATTGATCGGCACATCGACCGGCGCTGCCAGCTCGTTGACCGTCGCAATGCCGAGCTCCGGATAGAAGAACAGCCACTTCCAATCGAGCGCCACGACTTCGACAGTCATCGGCTTGACGTTTTCGGGGATGCTGCGCTCGGCATCAATGCGATCTAGCGGACGGTAGGGATCAAGCTTGTGAGTCGAAATCCAGGTGATGGCGCCAAGGGCGATGATGATGGCCAGCGGTGCCGACCAGATAACCACTTCCAGCCGTGTCGAGTGATGCCATTCCGGATCATAGGTCGCTGCCGTATTCGAACGCCGGTAACGCCAGGCGAAGAAGAACGTCAGGAACAGGACCGGCACGATGATCAGCAGCATCAGGAAGGTGGAGACCAGAATGAGGTCTGCCTGCTGACTTGCGATATCGCCCGACGGCGACATCACGACCATATTGCATCCTGCCAGCATCATCAGCGGCAACACGGATAGAAGGCGGGAAAACTTCACGAGTTTTTGCACGTCTCTAAGCTCTTGTTGTTTCGTCCAAACCGCGACTAAAGCACTGAACCTGATGGCAACATGAGGTGTTTGGTCGCACTGCAGCAAACATGCCGCAGCGCGGCAAAGAATGTAAGGCGCTACGGCGTTGAAATCCTGATAAGTTTCGGAAGGATTTGGCCCCAGCGCATGCTTTTGTGCGGCATAATATATCCGCGAAAACGGAAACGGCCACTTGAAACGCCGCGAATCGGGCGATCACGCCCAATTTCTCATCCACATCTAATTTTGAGAATGGATGATGAACTATTTACGTCCGTCAGACTTGATAACCTTGCAGGTTTGATCAAGATCGTCTTGAGGCGCTTTGCCGCAAGCGTCTCGACGAGGGAGGCGTTTAATGACTGCAGCACACTATGGACCATCGTCCACGACACTCGAACGTGACGCAAGACAGATTCATGCCGGCGAAAAGGTTTCGCCTGGAAGTATTGCTCTTGGCGTCATCATCGGGCGAATGTCCGAATTCTTCGATTTCTTTGTTTATGGCCTGGCCTCTGTCCTGGTCTTCCCGCAGCTGATCTTTCCCTTTGCACCGGACAGGCTGACGGGGACGCTCTATTCGTTCGCGATCTTTTCGCTGGCCTTCCTGGCGCGTCCGGTCGGCTCTGTCGTCTTCATGACGATCGACCGATTCTATGGCCGCGGCACGAAGCTGACGATCGCGCTGTTCCTGCTCGGCGGCTCGACCGCGTCGATCGCCTTCCTGCCCGGCTATAACGAGATCGGCTATTGGGCGATCGCGCTTCTGGCGCTCTTCCGGCTCGGTCAGGGCTTCGCGCTCGGTGGCGCCTGGGATGGTCTCGCCTCGCTTCTGGCGCTGAACGCGCCGCAGAACAAGCGCGGCTGGTACGCGATGATCCCGCAGCTCGGTGCGCCTATCGGCTTTGCGCTGGCGAGCACTATCTTCGGCTTCTTCATCGCCAATCTCTCCAATGAGGATTTCCTCTCCTGGGGCTGGCGCTATCCGTTCTTCGTCGCCTTCGCGATCAATGTCGTGGCGCTCTTTGCGCGCCTGCGTCTGGTCATGACGCAGGAGTTCGGCACACTTCTGGAACAGCACGAACTTGAAGCCGCGCCGATCGGCAAGGTTCTGAAAATCCACGGCCGCGATATCCTGATCGGCGCCTTCGTGCCGCTCGCGAGCTTCGCGATGTTCCACCTCGTCACCATCTTCCCGCTCGGCTGGATGAGCCTCTACGGCACGCAGCCGCTCGACACCTTCATGGTGGTGCAGATCATCGGCGCGCTTGTCGGCATCGTCGCGATCATCGCGTCGGGCCTGATCGCCGACCGAATCGGCCGCCGTGCCCAGCTGGCCGTCTGTGCCGTGCTGATCGCGATCTTCTCCTTTGTCGGTCCGATGCTGATCGCTTCGGGCGATGCTGGCCAGGACGCGTTCGTCATCATCGGCTTCGGCGTGCTCGGCCTGTCCTTCGGCCAGGCAACCGGCTCGATCTCCTCGCGCTTCGGCCGCGGCTACCGCTACACAGGCGCCGCCTTCACCTCCGACCTCGCCTGGCTGGTCGGCGCCGGCTTTGCGCCGTTGGTGGCGCTCAGCCTCTCCAGCAGCTTCGGCCTGACCTTCGTTGGCTACTACCTGCTCTCAGGTGCCATCTGCACGCTGGCAGCGCTCGCCTTCAGCAGGGCGCTGGAGCAGCGGGAATAGATTAGGGACCGCGCCAGGTCGATTCGAAAAGCCCGGTTTCGACCGGGCTTTTTATTGATCGATGCGTTGCAAATTATAATTGATTGCATATCCTTCTCTACGAAGGAGATGCCGCCATGACCCGTTCCACGATCGACCATGCGACGCTCGCCCAACTGGCGGGCGCTGGTGCCATCGACAGGACGCTTGTCGTCGGCCAGACAGGCGGCTGGTCCATCGTCGTGCGCTACGGAAAGAGCGAGCATCCGCTTGCGGCGCAGCGCAGCCGTCAGGTCAGGCTCTTCAAGAAGATGGAGACGCTGGTGTCTTATCTCCGGGACGTCGGCATCTCCCAGTTCGACGTCGACGCCAGCGATTATGCCGCCGAGCCCGCCAAACGCCCCGATCGCGCCGACGCTCTGAAGCGGGCACATGAGGCCGCCGAGCATGACCGGTGGTTCCGCGAACAGGTTCAGATCGGCCTTCGCGAAGCGGATGATCCGAATACGGTGTGGATCAGCGATGAAGAGGCCAACAAGGAAATGGACGAGTTGCTGGCTAGCCTGAGGTCGCGCTTGCCAGGTGATCGGCAGTGATCGTCAGATGGCTGCCGCGTGCTCTGAACGATCGCCGAAACCAGGTGTCCTATATATTCCAGCGAAACCCTCAGGCAGCAGTCCGTTTGGAAACGCTTGTACGCAGCCAGAGCGAGCTCCTGCACAGTTACCCTCTCGCTGGCCGAATTGGTCGCCAGAAAGGCACGCGGGAGCTCGTTGTTCCCAACAGCTCCTACGTCATCATCTATCGCATCGATGAAAAGGCCCAGCAGGTACACATTCTACGCCTGCTTCACGGCGCCCAGCAATGGCCGCCGGAAGAGGAGTGAGGCTGGTTAGCGAGCGACGGCTTCCGGCTGCTTGGCGCGGGCGGCGGTCAGTTCGGCGGTCGTGTGGTTAAGGCGGTCGGCCAGCACGCGCATGATCTCGACGGCCATTTCAGGGAAGTCGCTCAGCAGCTTCAGGAAGTGTTCCTTGCTGATGCGCAGGACTTCGAGGCCCGAGGTGGCGCGCACGGTTGCCGTACGCGAGACGTCGCAGAGAATGGCGATTTCGCCGACGATGGAATTGAGCTCGACATCGGCAACCTTGATGTCGCCGGCGGGAGAGTGGACGAGAATATCGGCTGTGCCAGAGAGGATCACATAGGCTGCGTCGCCCGGATCGCCCTGGTGGAAGAGGTTCTGACCGGCCTTGTAGGTTATCCGGTCGGAGGTGAACGCCAAAAGCTTGAGTTTCGCCGGAGCGATCCTGGAAAAGATCGGCACCCGTCGCAGCATTTCGACTTCATCTCTCAACAGCATGAGCGTTTTACCCCCTGCAGCGCCTCCTCGCCAAAGGAGATCGCGCTTTTTAAAACTCTACCAGGCATTCCCTCGCAAGAATGCCGTCTCAGCCGCCCCAATAGATTATTACGATAACAGTTCCTTGAACATAGTGTTTTTCTCCGAAAGTTCCGGATAGCCACCGGCTTCGGCAAGGCCGCCGCGCTCGAACAGCAGGATCCGGTCGAAGATTTCCGCCAGCCGGGCATTGGAGAGCACGAAGATGATCGCGGGCCGCTTGCCCTCTTCATGCAGCCCGGTCACGACGTTGCGGATGATCTGGTCCTGGACACGCTGGTCGAGTGCCAGCAGCGGCCGGTTGAAGATGAAATAGTCCGAGCGCTTCAAGAGCGTGCGGGCCATATTGACCTTCTGGCGCTGCACCATCGTCAGGCGCTTGCCACCGGAGCCGACGTCGAATTCCATGCCGATCGACAGCACGTCGTCATAGAGATCGAGCTGGTCGAACAGCTCGCCCATGATCAGCCGGATCTGGTCGGAGGCATCGGCCTGCTGATAGGCGATGCGGCCGAACAGCACGTTGTCCATCAGGCTTGCCGATGCGGTGAAGCGCTCGGGATCGTAGCGCTCGATCAGGGCCGAGAGATCGTCGGGAATATGCTCGTGGAACTGCTTGCGGGCCGAAACGATCTTCGCCATCAGCTCGTCGGTCAGCAGACCAAAACGGTGGCGGGGCTCGATGTAGGCGAAGCTTAGCCGGATGATGCTCGACCGTTCTTCCGCCGTCGCATCCTCGAATTTCCGGCTTGTCAGTTTCTGGAGCAGCGCCTGATAGGTCGGAATGTCATCCGCCGTCATGAAGGTCAGCTGCTGGAAGAACGGGTGGTCCGGCGGCAGGTCATGGAAGAGTTCGACGGCGTTTTCCGCGATCTCGAGACCCATGGCGTAGAGATCGTTGCTGAGCCCGGTGTCGCGGAAAAGCTGCTGGAAATAGGGATGCGCCGCCAGCCGGCGGTTGGTCATCATCGGCCGCTTCATCGTGCCGAACAGCAGATTTTCGCCGACCGTCGCCTGCGGATTGTAGGCGTCGAAATCGAAGGGCACGACGATCGTATCGAGGTTCTCTTCCTTGAGGCGGTCACGCAGTGCGAGGCGCAGATCGACGATGCGGTCAGCTAGGACGACATGCACGGATGTATCGACCGAGGAGCGCAAGGCGAGGTCGAGGATATCCTGTGAGATCATCACCGCGTCGAGAACCGGCCGGATCGCCTTCAGCAGGTCTTCGGGTCCGTTGGCACCTGCGGCATTGTAATCCACCCAGTCGCTGTTCAGGTCGAATGTCGGATTGCCGGCGCGCAGCGCCTCGGCATTGCGCCACTTGAGTTCGAGCGCCTTCTGCGAGTCGTAGGCTGGATCGGTCAGCGGCGCGTGCTTGAGCCCGTAAAGCAGGTTGTCGCGCAGCGTGCCGTGGAAGAAATAGGTGTCCGACGAAGCATAGGAGATGCGCCGGCCCGTCACCGATTCCGGCATATCGAGAAGGTCGCGCCCGTCGATGCTGATGCGGCCGGAATCCGGCCAGACGATGCGCCCGAGCGCTTCGGCAAAGGCTTCCGCGCCGCTGCCGTTCGGCCCGACGATGGCGACCGTTTCGTTCGGCTTGATCTCGACCGAGACGTGATCGACCAGACGCGCGCCGCTGTCGTCGCTGACGGCGAGATTGGTGACGACGAGAGCCGCGGTCAGCGGGCCGACGACGTCGCCCGGAATTTCCTGAATCTTGCTGTCGATCAGCGGCTCGACGTTGAACTGCTCGTAGACCTGCTGGTACTTGACCTGCACGTCCTGACGCATCTGGTCCCAGTCGATCAGTTCCTTCAGCGGGCCGGGCAGGTCCTTGTAGGCCGAGATGACGGCGACGAGCTGACCGATATCGAGCCGTCCCTGCAGCGCCAGATAACCGCCGATCGCGTAGAACAGGAAGGGCGTGACCTGGGCCAGGAAGTTGTTCAGGAACTTGACCAGGAACTTCCACTGATAGAGGTCGTAGCGGATCTTGAAGATCAGCCCGAGGCGCGACGCGATGTCGGCGCGCTCGAGATTCGACGTATCGTTGCCATGGATGGTGCCGATGCCATCGACGATTTCGCCGACGCGGCCGGAGAGTTCGCGGGCGGTCAGCTGGCGCTGGCGGCCGAGATCCAGAAGCCGCTTTCTCATCCGCGGAATAACGATGGCCTGCACGCCGACGATACCGGCGGCGATCATGCCGAGCCAGAAATTCTGGACGATGATGAAGGCGAGCGCCGTCAGCGCCTGGCCGCCCAGTAGCGCCGGAGAAACGAAGGCGTCGCCGGTAAAGCCGCCCATCGGCTCCACCTCGTCCTTGATCATCGTCGCGATTTCGGCCGACTTCACCTTCTTGAAGTGCGACGGCGGGAAACGCAGGACGCGGTCGATCAGCTGAAAGCGGATGCGGCGCAGCATGCGCTCGCCAAGGCGGCCCTTATAGGTGTTGATATAGAACTTGAAGAGGCCGTTCAGCACCACCAGCGCCAGGAATACCAGGCTCAGCGCCATCAGCATCTGCAGGCGGTTCAGCTGGATGCCCTGGAAGAGCTCGACATGCCCGATCAGCGGCAGGTCGTAGGACAGGTGCATGAAGGTCTGCGTCGCATTGGCATTGTCGAAGCCGTCACCCTGGATCGGTCCGTTGACGATCTGCTTCGGCAGATCGAAGGACAGGAAGTAGGGGATCATCGACGCCGCAACGACCGCCAGAATCCAGAGCTGCTGGAGGCGGGTGTTCGACCAGATATAGCGGGCGAGGCTCTTTTCCATTGCTAACCGTCAGCCTGATGGGAGGGTCCGGAGACGTTCGAGGAGGGAGATTCGGGAAACAGGATCATGCCGCCGGACCGCCGGATATCGTAACGAAAACAAGGCGAAGCGGACTGCCGTCGAAAAGCCGATTCTGCCGGAAGTTCGTTTATATCACAGGACTTTCATAAAGTGCGAGCAATTCAGCCGAGCATCGTGCGAATGATCGCAGCTGTGGTCTCCGCGCCAGCCAAATCCAGGCTCGCGGCCTTGCGGGGCGGCGCATCCATCGCTTCGGTCACGGCTTCGGCGACATGCGCTGCGGTCAATCCGGTTTCCGGCAAGATGCCCGCGAGCCCCATCGCCTTCAGCCGCTTGGCCCGTACCGTCTGTTCGGTTTCTCCACCGGCGACGAAGGGGATGAGGATCGCCCGGCAATCGGTGCGCAGGAGGTCGCCGACGGTGTTATAGCCCGCCTGCGAGATCGAGACCTTGGCGCCCTTCAGCAGCGAAGGGAAATCCTTGCGGAAGCGCACGAGGGTGACATTGGCAGGCGCATCGTCCTGCAGAGACTGAAAATCGGCCTCCGGCAGGTTGGGTCCCGATATCAGCAGCCAGCGGTATTCTGCGGGCAGGGAGCGAGCCGCATCCCGGGCCGCGCGGATCAGCTCCAGCCCGACGGCGCCGCCGCCTGCGGAGGCGATGATGTCGAAGCGTTCGGCCGGATCGGCCGCCGGTGGCGGCGCGACCATACCGGTATAGCGGACCTTGCCGGCGATCTCCGGTGTCAGCGGAAACGTGTCTTCCAGGCGGACGAAATCGGGATCGCCGTGAACGAGGACGGCATCGAAATGCTCCTGCACCAGTTTCACGGTTTCCGCATCGCGGCCAGCCTTGCGATTTTCCTGCAGGATGTCGCGCACCGAGCTGAAGAGTTTCGGCCGCGGATTGGCTGCAGCGATGGCATCGAGCAGTGGCAGCAGTTCGAAGCGCATCTGGCGGCGGCCGAAGGGGAAGGCCTCGATGATGACGGCGTCGGGCTTGGCGTTCGCGAATGCGGCGAGCAGCTGGTCGCGACGCGCATTGAGGAAATCTTCCGTTGCCGGATTGCCGTTGGCATCCGCGAGGCCGGAGAAACCGGCCTTGCCGGCAACGACCGCCGGCAAGGCGATGGTCTTCAAGCCCTCGGCCGGGAAGCCGGGCACCGGCAGACCGCCCGTCACGACGGTGACGTCGAAACCATCCTTCGCCATCGCATTGGCGATGCGGCTGGCGCGGGCGATATGGCCGATGCCGAGCAGATGCTGGACGTAGAAGAAAACGCGCTTGGCGCTCATGGGTCTTTCCGCCATTCGTCTTCGAAAAGCTGTGTCAGCTGCGCGATGCTAGAGTGATAGTCAAATTGCGCCCGCACCCGCTGCTCGGCGGCATCGCCCAGCCGATGGCGCAGCGCCGGATCGCGGATCGCCCTTTCAAGGGCTGCCGCCAGGGCCTTCGGATCTTCCGGGGGAACGACCAGGCCGTTCTCGCCATCCGTCAGCAGCTCGGGCACGCCGGAAATATTGGTGGAGAGGCAGGCGAGCCGCTGGCTTGATGCCTCGACGAGGACATTCGGCAGGCCATCGCGGTCGCCATTGGCGGCGATGCGGCAGGCGAGTACGAAGAGATCGGCGCGGCGGTAGTGATCCAGCACGTCTTCCTGGGCGAGTGCGCCTTTCCAGGCGATACGCTTGCCGAGACCGAGCTCATTGGCGATGGACTTCAGCTTCGACAGCTCCTCGCCGCCGCCAATATGATCCAGCCGCCAGTTGAGCTCCGGCGGCAGAAGCGCGAGCGCCCGCAGCAGGATGTCGTAGCCCTTCTTCTCGACGGCGCGGCCGACGCTGAGCAGGAAGACCGGATCATCGGCCGACGAGCCGTCCCGCAGCGAACGTTCGCCGGAGAAATGGCCGAAGCGGGCGAGGTCGAGCCCGTGATAGCTGAGATGCACCGCATCCGGACGGCTGGTCAGCGTGCGCATATGCTCGTAGCCGGTGCGCGTGCACGTCACCGCCCAGCGGGCGCTCGAGAGCTTCTCGTTCAACTCCCAATCCGGCGACGTCCAGATATCCTTGGCATGCGCCGAAACGGTCCAGGGCGTGCCCGTCAGGATGCTTGCATATTCGGTGACGGATGCCGGAGTGTGGATGAAATGGGCATGCAGCCAGCGGCCGTTGTCGGGCCATTCGCGGGCAAGCACCAGCGCCTGGCCGAGACGGCGAAAGCGGTTGCGGGAGATATCGCGCGGCAGGTCGGCCATGAAGCGCTTCAACAATGCGCCGAAACCCGCCTTGCCGAAACCAGCAAACAGGCCTTTCAGAACGCGGAATGGCTCCTCGTGCAGGTATTCCGGCAGGTAGACGACGCGGGCCTTGATCTCGTCGTGGACAGGATGCCGCTTCTTGTCGGTCGGCCGGCGCATGGAAATCAGCGTCAGGTCGAAGCCGGCCTTCTCGAGGCCGAGCAGTTCCTGCGCGATGAAGGTTTCCGAAAGGCGTGGATAGCCCTTCAGCACGACGAGGATCTTCCGGCGTTCTGGCAAGGCTGTTGTCTTCACTCTGCGCCGACGAGGGAAAGGTGGCCGCCGCGGTTGTCGAGCCAGTGGCCGACTGTCTCCGAGATATGATCAAGGCCTTCGAGGCGCATGTTGCAGCCGCTTTTCGACGGCGGCAGGCGGCTCGGAAGGCGCTTCAGCGCCTCAGCCATCACAGCCGGATTGGCTGACTGGTCCGGCAGCAGCATATCGACGAGGCCGAGTTCGCTGGCGCGCTGGGCGCGCAGCAGCTGCTCTTCGCGCGGCTTGACGCGCGGCACGATCAGCGCCGGCTTGTCGAACGAGAGAATCTCGCAATAGGTATTGTAGCCGCCCATGGCGACGACAGCGGTTGCCCCGGCGATCAGTTCTTCCATGTGATTGTCGAACTCGATGACCTCGATCGCCGCGATCTTCTCGCCCTTCTTGACGAGCTTGGTGCGTTCCGCCGCGGGCATATAGGGGCCGAGGACGACGAGCGCCTTCTGCTGCAGCGTCTGGTCCTGTTCGTAGGCGTTCATCACGTCATGGACGAGATCTGAGCCATCGCCGCCACCGCCGGTGGTCACCAGGATATAGTTGTCCTTCGGCGTGTTCAGCGACTTCTTGCTCTTGGAGACGCTGCGCTGCAGGAAGCCGACGAAATCCATCTTGCGGCGGACATTGGCGGGAACGTCGAGACCAACGAGCGGGTCGTAGAAATCCGGCGGGCCATAGACCCAGACGCTGTCGTAATACTGATCGATCTTCTGCATGATGCCGTTGCGCTTCCACTCGGCGTCGAGCAGATGCGGGGCGTCCATGATTTCGCGCAGGCCAAGCACTAGCGTCGTGCCGCGGGCCTTGAGATAGGCGAGCGTATCCTCGACTTCGCCCTTCAGGCCCATGGGCTCCTTGTCAACGATGAAGATATCCGGCTGGAAGGTTTCCGCCGTGTGGCGGATGCTCGATTCGCGCATCTTCAGCGTATCCTGAAGATCAATATGGCTCGCCATCGACGTATATTCGCCGTTGCGAAGCTTGATGACGCTCGGGATCTTCACAAAATCGACGCGGGCGCGGTAATCGAAGGCGCCGGCGATCGTAGCGCCGGAGATGATCAGGATGTTCAGGCCGCGATAATCCTCGACCAGCGCATGGGCGATGGTCCGGCAGCGGCGCAGGTGGCCGAGACCGAACGTATCGTGGCTGTACATCAGGATGCGCGCGTCTTCGACACGTCTGGCCATGGGCAATACCTCTGGGGCGAACGACATTATCGCCCCCGCTTTCCGGAGGCCGCGCGACAGCGGATCAGACAGCCGCCGGGCGCCCTGTTATTTGTAGGGGTCTGCTGCATCGCGCAAGCCGTCTCCCAGAAAGTTGAAGGCTAAAATGACGAGAACCACCGGAATAATCGGAAAAAGCAGCCAAGGGTAGAAGGCAATCACACTTACGCTTTTTGCTTCCGTGAGCAAGATGCCCCAGCTGGTGATCGGCGGGCGCAGACCGAGGCCGAGGAAGGACAGGGCCGTCTCGCCGAGGATCATGCCGGGAATGGAAATGGTAGCCGACGCAATGAGATGCGACATGAAACCGGGCACCAGATGGCGGCCGATGATGCGCGGGGTGCTGGCGCCCATCAGCTGCGCCGCCTGCACATAATCTTCCTCGCGCAGCGCCAGAAGCTTGGATCGGACGGCGCGCGCCAGTCCCGTCCAGTCGATGATGCCGAGAATGACCGTGATGCCGAAATAGATGACGATCGGGCTCCAGGTCACCGGCATGATGGCGGCGAGCGCCATCCAGAGCGGCAGGCTCGGCAGCGATTGCAGCACCTCGATCATGCGCTGGACGATGAGGTCGAAGACACCGCCGCGATAGCCGGCCAGACCGCCGATGACGATACCGAGCACGAAGCTGATGGTGATGCCGATCAGGCCGATGGTCAGCGAGATACGGGCGCCGTAGAGGATGCGCGAGAGCACGTCGCGGCCGAGACGGTCGGTGCCGAGCAGATACATCTGGCCGCCTTCGGCCGGGCAGACGAGGTGCAGGTTGGAATCCACCAGACCCCAGAAACGATAGGCATCGCCGCGGCAAAAGAAGCGGATCGGCTGAATATCGTTGGGCTTCTCGGTATAGATGCGGCGCAGCGTATCGATATCGAGCTGCATCGAGCGGCCATAGACGAACGGGCCGACGAACTCGCCCTTGTCGAAGAAATGCACCCGCTGCGGCGGCGAATGAATGTAATCGACATTGCGGCTATGCAGTCCGTAGGGCGCCAGGAATTCAACGATCAGGATCGCGAAATAGACGAATGCGAGGAAGATGCCGGAGACCAGTGCCAGCCGGTGCTGCTTGAACTTCCACCACATCAGCTGCTTCTGCGAAGCAAGGTGAATGCGCGACTGCGCAGAGGTCATCGTCTCCTGCGCATGCGGATCGAACGGCGTGGTCGAGACAAAATGCTCCAGGGGCGCACCGGGCGGCGGCAAGGGCGACATTATTTGGTGCTCCTGCCTTGCAAGCGGATGCGGGGATCGAGGAAGCCGAGCGCGATATCCGAGATCAGCACGCCGATGACGTTCAGGAACGCGAGGAACATCAGGAACGAACCGGCGAGATACATGTCCTGGCTTTGCAGCGCCTTGACCAGCATCGGCCCGGTCGTCTCCAGCGACAGCACGATCGCGACGATTTCGGCACCCGAGATGATCGATGGCAGGATCGATCCGATATCGGCGACGAAGAAGTTCAGCGCCATGCGCAGCGGATATTTGATCAGCGCTCGGGTCGGGTGCAGGCCCTTGGCGCGCGCCGTCGTCACATACTGCTTCTGCATTTCATCGAGCAGATTGGCGCGCAGGCGGCGGATCATGCCCGCGGTTCCGGCAGTGCCGACGATGATGACGGGGATCCAGAGATGCGCGAGGATCGACTTCGCCTTCTCCCAGCTCATCGGCTCGTTCAGATATTGCTGGTCCATCAGGTGGCCGATCGACAGCCCGAACCAGACATTGGCGAAATACATCAGGATCAGCGCCAGCATGAAGTTTGGAATGGCGATACCGAGCAGGCCGAAAAAGGTTAGCCCGTAGTCGCCCCAGCTATACTGATGCGTGGCCGAGTAGATGCCGATCGGGAAGGCGATCAGCCACGTGACGAGGATCGTCGTGAAGGAAACCAGGATCGTCAGCCACAGGCGGTCGCCGACCACTTCGGAGACCGGAAGCTGGTATTCGAACGAATAGCCGAAGTCGCCGTGCAGCATGCCGCCGACCCAGTAGAAGTAGCGAACGATCTCCGGCTTGTCGAAGCCGTACTGCTTCCGGAGTTCCTCGATTTCCTGCAGGTTGGCGGTCTCGCCCTGGGCGCGCAGTTCGGCGATCTGGCTTTCGAAGAAGTCGCCCGGCGGCAGTTCGATAATGGTGAAGACCAGCGCGGAGATGACGAAGAGCGTCGGCACCATGGCGGCGATGCGCCAGAGAATATATCTCAGCATCTCACGTCTCCTTCAGCCAGAATGCATCGGGCATGTAGATGCCGAGGAAGGAGGTCGGGTCGAAGCCGTAGAGCGCGCGCTCCGGCACGTTCTGCATCTTCTTGGAGATCAGGATCGGCTGCAGCGCGCCGTTGATCAGGCCGATCGAGTAGACCTGCTGGGTATAGAGCGCCAGCATCTTGTGCCAGATCGCCTCGCGCTCCGTGAAGTCGGCAGTTGCACCCCATTGGTTCAGGAGATCGACGAGATCGACGACTTCAGGAATGTCGGGCGCTTTGCCTTCCTGTCCGGCGGAGAGATAATACATGCCCCAGATCGGCCATTGCAGCTGGTCGTCGGCGGTTGGCGCCAACTGGGTCGGGGCCATATCGGCCGTCGGCACGCCGTTTTCGATGCCGAACCAGATCGCCATCATGATCGAGCCGCTCATGGCGCGGTTGCGGAAGATGTCGCGCTGCGAGGTGCGGGTATAGAGCGCAATGCCGATGGTGCGGAAGTGATCGCGCACCAGCTCCAGCACGTCGGTATCGAGCGTGCTTTCGCCGGGTGTTTCGACGGTGATCTCGGCGCGCCGGCCGTCCGGCAGCAGGCGGATATCCTCGTCGTCGCGATTTGCAAGACCCAGATCGTCGAGCAGCTTGTTGGCCTGATCCACGTCGTGCTGGATATAGGCGTCCGCATACTCCTGCTTGAAGAGCGGGCTGTCCGGCAAAACGGTATCTGCGCTCGGTGTGCCGAGCCCGTAGAAGGCGACCATATTGATCTCGTGGCGATCGATTGCCATCGACAGCGCACGGCGGAAACGGACATCGCGGAACAGATTGCGCCAGACATCGTCGGCACAGTTGAGATTGGGCAGCAGCGCAAGGCGCGAGCCGCGCGCCTGCTTCCAGAGATTGACCTTCACCGGGAAACGCTGCTCGGCTTCCTTCAGGAAGGTATAGTCGTTGAAGTCGATACCGGTCGCCTGCAGGTCGGATTCGCCGGCACCCGCCTTGGCGGCGATGATCGAGGACGAGCTGACGTTCAGGATAAAGCGGTCGATATAGGGCAGCTGCACGCCGTTTTCGTCGACGCGGTGGAAGAAGGCATTGCGGTCGAAGATGAACTGGTCGGCCGGCGGCTTGGTCATCACCTTCCAGGGATCGAGCGTCGGCAGATCTGGATTTTCAGGGCGCGAGGCGCGCGACATCTTGATGTGCAGGTCGGCCCACTTCTTGACCCGGTTTTCCTTCATCAGCGCCGATAGGCGGAAATCGTCCTGATACTTCTTGTGGAACTGCTTCAGGTAGTGCGCCGGCCCGAAGATGACGAGCGGCAGCGGGCCTGCGAGTGCCGGCAGGAAGGTCGGGTTCGGCTTTTCCCAGGTGTAGCGGACGATGAGCTCATCGAGCACCTCGAACTTTGGCAGGTCGCCATGCGGACGCAGCTCGAGCGCGCCGCCGCCCGGCGTCGCTTCCTTGTTGAGGATGATGTCTTCCCACCAGTAGCGGAAGTCATCGACCGTAAACGGCTTGCCATCCGACCACTTGTGGCCCTCGCGCAGGTGGAACGTGAAGATGCGGTCTTCTTCGCTCGTATAGCCACCCAGGATATCGGGTTGGAACTGCAGATGCTTGTCGTAGCCGATCAGCCGCGAATAGCCGTAGACGGTCATGTAGCGAACGTCGCGCGGGCCGCCGATGATCGTGCGTACATTGCCGCCATAGGTGCCGGGCGTCAGCCCTGCTTCCTTCATGTTGACGATGCGCGGATGCTTCGGCAGACGTTGCGGCATCGGCGGAATGGCGTCGGCGCGCAGCAGGTCGCGCAGGAATTCCGGCTCGATGTCGCGATCATCGGAGGCGGCGCGAACGAGGCCCGGCGCAACCGTCGCGCCGATCATGCCGCCGAGGAAAGTGCGCCGCGTTACCATGCCCGCAACTCCTTGACATCGGCGCCCTTGCGGGCGCGCACGAAATGCCCGTCGCCGAGATCGGCATAGGCAAGCTCGGAAGCGTCGTCATGCTCGGCGGTGAAGGTCAGCCCCCAGTTCTGCTTGTCGGCCGCGCCATTCTTGCGCAGCGCCTCGAAATCGAGCGGCCGGTCTAGATCGGGGAAGGGGACGGCGGCAAGCAGTGACTTCGTATAGGGATGCACGGGATCGCGCAGGATGATTTCGCGCGGCGCGATCTCGACGATGCGCCCCTTGCACATGACGGCGATGCGATCGGCCATGTAATCGACGACAGCGAGATTGTGCGAAATGAAGAGGTAGGTCAGCCCGAGCTCTTTCTGCAGATCCTTCAGCAGGTTGAGAATCTGTGCCTGAACCGAGACGTCGAGCGCCGAGACCGGCTCGTCGAGAATGACGAGCTTGGGGCCAAGCGCGAGCGCGCGGGCAATGCCGATGCGCTGGCGCTGGCCGCCGGAGAAACTGTGCGGATAGCGGCTGAGATAGCGGCGATCGAGACCGATGGCGCCCATCAGCGCTTCGACCTTGCGCTTGCGCTCCTCGCTGTCGCCGCGATCGTGGATTTCCAGCGGTTCGCTCAGGATGTTGCGCACCGTCATGCGCGGAGAGAGAGACGAGACCGGGTCCTGGAAAACCATCTGGATCTTGGTACGCAGCTCCTGCAGCGCGTCGCCCTTGACCGAGAGGACGTCGATGACTTCCTTGCCGTCGTTGAATACAACCGAACCGGTGTCCGGCGTGATCGCCCGCATCAGGATCTTGCTGACCGTCGTCTTGCCGCAGCCGGATTCGCCGACGAGGCCGAGGCACTCGCCGCGCTTGATATCGAAGCTCACGTCATCGACGGCGCGCAGCACCGACCTTTCACCCTGGCCGAAAAGGCTGCGCTTGCGCGTCGTATAGGTTTTGGAGAGATTGTTGACCGAAAGCAGCACCTGCGGGGCATCTGCTTCGACGGTCTTCTTCTTGCCGATCAGCGATTCCAGATTGACCGGAACATCGCGCAGCGCCTTCAGCCGCTCGCCGGGTTTCATGTCGAAATGCGGAACCGCCGCCATCAGCCCCTTCAGATAGGGATGCTGCGGGTTGCGGAAGATCTCCTTGACCGGACCCGCTTCCATGATCTCGCCGTGATAGATGACGACGACTTCGTCGGCCATGTTGGCGACGACGCCGAGATCGTGAGTGATCAGCAGCATGGCCATGCCGAGCTTGTGCTGCAGGTCGCGCAGGAGTTCGAGGATCTGCGCCTGGATGGTGACGTCGAGCGCCGTCGTCGGCTCGTCGGCGATCAGCAGCGCCGGCCGGCAGATCAGTGCCATGGCGATCATCGCGCGCTGGCGCATGCCGCCCGACAGCTCGAACGGATACATGTCGTAGGTGCGCTTCGGATTGGCAAAGCCGACGAGACCGAGCATTTCCTCGGTTTTCTCGCGCGCCAGCTTCTTGTCGGCATCTGTATGGATCAGCAAGGACTCGCTGATCTGGTTGCCGACGGTGTGGAGCGGCGAGAGCGAGGTCATAGGCTCCTGGAAGATCGTCGCCATGCGCTTGCCGCGCAGGTCGCGCATCTCTTCGCTGTCGCGGCCATATTGCAGGATGTCGGTAGTCTTGCCGTCGAGCGGATCGGTGAACAGGATCTTGCCCGTCGCCTTGGCCGGCGTCGGCAGGATGCCCATGATCGATTGGCTGATAACGGATTTTCCTGAGCCGGATTCACCGACAAGCGCGGTGACTTTACCCGGAAGGATACGAAGCCCGGCGTTTCTTACGACACGCAGCTTGTCCCCGAAAACCGAGAATGACACGTCGAGATTCTCGATACGCAACAAGTCGGACGCGGACGCCATACCAATGATATTCCCCAGTCTTTTAGTCTGTTCCCGTTAAGGCACACTATCGTACCGCAGGCGGGGTGTCCAGTTTATGACAGGCTGGGGAAAACTGGCGCGTTCCTGCTGATTTTCAAGGATAATCCGATGTTTCAGGTTCGCCTTACTGAACGAACCTCTCAACCATCGGACGCTTCTCCTGCTTCTTCGCGTCGCGGTGAAGCAGGATGACCTGTTCGGCCTCGGACAGCCCGTTCTGGGCGACCTCCGGGAAGCTTGCGCCATCGGGCAGCGCCGGCGGCGTGATGCGCGGCTGCAGCACCGTGACCTTCTGGCGGATGCCGCGCAGCTTTTCCTCGCCGAGCGTCGTCCACTCGCCGCCGCAATAGCCGGCGAAGGCCTGGCTCGCGACCACTTCGCGATTGTATTTCTTGGTCAGCGACTGCAGGCGCTGCACTTCGTTGACCGCAGAGCCGAAGGCCGAGAAGGTCAACCGGTCCTTGAGGCCGACATTGCCGAACATGACATTGCCGATATGCAGGCCGATGCCGTAGCGGATGGCGTTCAGGCCCTTTTCGGCGCGCTCGCCGTTCAGTTCGGCGACGCGGGTCTGCGCCTGGTGGACGGCCGAGAGAGCGGCCTGCGTGGCGATCTTCGACGGATCCTTGTGGCGGCCGCACGGATAGACGGCGAGGAAGCCATCGCCGAGGAAGCTCAGGATCTCGCCGCCATTGCGGTTGAACGGTGCCGCGATCGCGTCGAAAAACTCGTTCAGCGTGTCGATATAGGCCTGACGGCCTTCCTTCTCGGCAAACATCGTCGACTGGCGCATGTCGCCCATGACGAGGGCGGCGCGGATCGTCTCGCCGTCGCCGCGGCGGATCTGGCCGTTCAGCACGCGCTTGCCGGCATCGCCGCCGAGATAGGTCGTCAGCATGTTGTTGGCGAGCTTGCCGAGCACGGCCATCTTGGCAGCGACCGCCAGGTGGTTCTGCATGCGCAGCAGCGCCTCGATCATATCGTCGGAAAAGCCGGAATGCGAGTCCGTCGACCACGAACCCATCATGCCCTGGACCGAACCGTCGCCGAAAGGCTGCACGAAGGCGAGGTAGTCGGTGATCTTTTCCTTGCGCAGGTCGTCGAAGATCGGAAATTCCGCCGGTCCTTCCTGGCTCATCCGGCGGCGGATGTGCTGCAGGTTGTTGTCCAGCAGGTAATAGTAGGGGCTCTGCAGGAAGCGATCCGGCTTGGCCCCGGCCGAATGCCGGTAGCCCTCGATCGTCACGCCGCTGGCGCGCCGCCAGGTAAAGCTCAGCGCGTCATAGAGCGGATGCAGCATCGAAAAGGTCAGGTGGACGCGGGCGATCGGCAGACCGGCAGCAGCAATGCGCTCGCAGAAACCGCGAACGATATTTTCCAGATCGTCCCCGGCCAGCGACGAATTCGTCAGCCATTCAGCGACGCGGTCCAGAAGAATCGAGGACACGCTGGATTCGATCGTGCTCATCTTTGGTATTATCCTCATCAAGCACGTCCATTCCCGAAGCGACGAAAAACCTGCCTGCAGCACGGTCGCGCGCAGGGCGGGGGTCAAGATGGACGAGCGGTATTATTGTGTCAACGATCTGCCGAAGACCCGGCAAACCTACCTTTCAGAGCCCGAAAAGAGCGAGGACGGATGTCCTTTCTGGTGGTTCATTATCCTATTCAAATAGGCATATGATCGATCCGAAACAATGCTATCCGGATAATTTTCTGCCTTCGGTTTCGATGTCTGCGCCAAGCGAGTCATTTCGGCCACAGTCAGCGCCAGTAGCCGGGCGATTGAGGCGGCTATCGGGCAAAATCGATCACGATCGCTTCACCGATGCGTCAGCGCCAAGGCGGGTTTAAATCCTCGCGATCTTGCATTATCTCACGAGGACTTTCCTCTTTCGAAGAGACCCGTCTTGGCCAGCTCGCAGACTTCAATCGCCCTTTCCGCAAAGATCAAAGACCGCACCGCCCGCGCCGGCATCATCGGCCTCGGCTATGTCGGCCTGCCGCTTGCCATGGCGATTGCCCGCAGCGGCTTCCCGGTCACCGGTTTCGACATCGATCCGAAGAAGATCGTCGCCCTCGATGCGCGCAAATCCTATATCGACGCGGTCACTGACGAGGCGCTGAGTGCGGAGATTACCGCCGGCCGGTTTGGCGCGACGACCGAGTTTGCCGGGCTGAAGCAGTGCGACGTCATCGTCATCTGCGTGCCGACGCCGTTGACCAAACATCGCGATCCCGACCTCTCTTATGTCGAAGCGACCTCGCGGGCGATCGCCGAGCATCTGCGCCCCGGCCAGCTCGTCGTGCTGGAATCGACCACCTACCCCGGCACGACCGACGATGTCGTCAAGGTCATCCTGGAGAAGACCGGCCTGAAGTCTGGCACCGATTTCTTCATCGGCTTTTCGCCGGAGCGCGAGGATCCGGGCAACCAGCATTACAACACGGCGACCATCCCGAAGGTCGTCGCTGGTGATGGTCCCGATGCGCTGGAGCTGATGACGGATTTCTACAGCGCGGCCGTCAAGACGGTGGTGCCTGTGTCGTCGAACGCCACGGCTGAAGCCGTGAAGCTCACCGAGAACATCTTCCGTTCGGTCAATATCGCCCTCGTCAACGAACTGAAGACCGTCTATGCGGCCATGGGCATCGACGTCTGGGAAGTGATCGATGCGGCGAAGACCAAGCCCTTCGGCTACATGCCCTTCTATCCCGGCCCCGGTCTCGGGGGACACTGCATTCCGATCGATCCCTTTTATCTCACCTGGAAATCCCGCGAATACGAATTGCCGACGCGCTTCATCGAGCTTGCCGGTGAGATCAATTCGGCGATGCCGCGCTATGTAGTCGGCAAGCTTGCCGAAGCGCTCGACATCCGGGCCGGCAAGGCGCTGAGCCGCAGCAAGGTGCTGGTGCTCGGCCTCGCCTACAAGAAGAACGTCGCCGATATCCGCGAGAGCCCATCGCTGCGGCTGATCGAGATCATCGAGGAGCGCGGCGGCAAGGCCGATTACAGCGATCCCTTCGTTTCAGAAATTCCGCCGACGCGCGAATATCAGGCGCTCAAGGGCCGCAAGTCGGTCGAGATCAGCGCCGCTACGCTGGCAAATTACGATGCCGTCCTGATCGCCACCGATCACGATGCGGTCGATTACGCAGCGCTTTCAAAGCACGCACCGCTGATCGTCGATACCCGCAACGTCTTCACGCGCCTTGGCCTCACCGGCGATCACATCATCAAGGCGTGACGCTGACCGCGCCGAGCTTCTTGCCGGTCAGCTTGCTGGCGGCGACGGCATAACCGCCGCTGGCGCCATCGATGAAATGCATGTGGTCGCGCGACAGTGGGGTCGGCACGAAGCAGGTCATCAGCGCCGATTCCTGCCGGTGCAGGCCGTAGCGGGCGATGCCGTTCCGCTGCGCGTCCTCGAGCAGCGCCTCGATGCGCTCGAGCCGCGCCCGGTCGACATCGATCGTCATCTTCAATCCGTCGTCGAACTTGCGGAAATCGGAGTTGCCAGCGACATCCCGCTTGTAGCGCCGGGCGTCGAAGGGCCGAAGGGAATGCCGAGCCTGAAAAATAGCGTCGTCAGGGCAAGCTGCATGATGATCATGAGCTTCTGGCGCAGCTTGTGGCCGGGCGCGGTCGCCTTCGCCTCGCGGTCGATGCCTTTCATCGAGAAGGAAAGCTTCGGTCCGTCGAACGGTACAGGATGGCCGCCACGGCCCTGTTCGGAGGAGATCGCCACGATCTTGGTGACCAGCGACTGGAATTCCGGGCCGGAGCCCGCTGCGCCGGGAACGGCGATGATCGAAACGATCTCGCCATTCTCGGCGGCAATCGGGTTCCAGCGGCAGGAGAGGCCTTCAAGATCGGGGCGCGTGCCCGGCGGTGCAGGATCGATGGCATACTTGCCGTCCTTCATCTGCCGCTCGGCCCAGCTGTTGCCGCCGCCGGCAAACATCGCATAGGTCACATAGGGGCTCGCCGCGTAGCGCGCCACGCGGACATCGAGACCCTCCTTGCGGATATCGGCAACCGGAACGATGGCAGCGCGCAGCGTCAGATCGAGATCTTCTTTCACCCAGGCCTGGACGGCGGCAAGCGCCTGCCGGGCGGCATCCTCCTGCGAGGCGGGAAGCGCAATCAGCGCGCCGTCGCCACCGAAGACGAAGGGGTAGTCGCCCTTTCCGACCGCGTTCAGAACGGCCGAGATGACCGAGGCGCCGGCCATGTTGACGTCCTTGTAGCGGCCGTCTTCGATCGCTTGCGTCGATCCCACGATATCGGCAAGGGCGAGAATCCAGCCCTCGGGGAGGGGACGGTAATTGCCGGTATTGGCCACACCTTCGAATTCCGCGAAGACGGGAACCGAGGCAAAGAACTGATCATTCGAAACGGCGCTCATGACCCCGACCTTATCACAGACAGTTGTTGCGGCGGCAACGCCATTTCCTCAGTTACGGCAATCGACTTCTGACAGTTTCGTGTGATAGCACCGGAAGATAAAAATGAATGACGGACAAGGACATAGATGAGCCGCCTCGACAGCTTCATCCGCCGCCTGACGGCTCAGCGCGATATCCTCAATTCCATCGTCGACCTGGTTGGCCCGCTTGCGGGACCGGTGATCGAATTCGGTCTCGGCAACGGCCGCACCTACGATCATCTGCGCGAAATCTTCGCGGGACGCCGCATTATCGCCTTCGACCGCGAGGTCCGTTCCTATTCGTCGTCGACACCGCCTACCGAAGATATGGTCACCGGCGACATCAAGGAGACCGGCCAGGCCTTCATCGGCATCGATGCGGCGCTCGCCCACGCCGATATCGGCACAGGTCACGATGAGATCGATGCGATCACCTTGACATGGCTGCCGCAGCTGATGGTCGGCGTGCTCCGCCAGGGCGGCATCGCCGTCTCCGGCCTGCCGCTCGACCGGCCGGAGCTCGAGCAACTGCCGCTTCCCGAAGGCATCAAGTCCGGCCGCTATTTCCTCTACCGCCGCAAGTAATCAGTCGTTGCAGATCGCCGGTACAGGGCCGCTCGTGGAAAGCCGCGCATAGCGGCGTTCGAAATCGGCTGCGAGATCGCCGAGCGTCACGGATTTCAGCCGGGCGAGGATCAGCGCCTCGGCCTCGCGCAGCGCATCGCCGACGGCATCGTTGACCGCCTGTTCCACGAGGCATTCCGGATGGTCGGAGGCCGGGCCGATCGCAAACAGTTCCGGCTCGCCGATCGCCTGATAGACGTCGAGCAGGGCGATCTCCGCCAGCGGCTTGACCAGCGTCCATCCGCCGTGATGGCCTTTTTCCGAGCGCACATAGCCCTGATCTCTCAGCCCCGCCATCGTGCGGCGCACGACCACCGGGTTGGTGTTTAGCATCCTGGCGA
This sequence comes from Rhizobium sp. BG4, assembly GCF_016864575.1. NCBI lineage: Bacteria > Pseudomonadati > Pseudomonadota > Alphaproteobacteria > Hyphomicrobiales > Rhizobiaceae > Rhizobium > Rhizobium sp. BG4. Next base: position 705,893 of record NZ_CP044126.1, on the reverse strand, counting down.
TCATCTCCGATGTCGCGGATTTCTGATGCCGCTCCATGTGGATCAGCACATGCAGCATGCGGGAGAGGCGGCTGTCGCTTCTCATCGTGGTCCTCATTTTCCTGTCGCCGATCTATCTCATGCCTATCGTAACAATACAAGTGACGTGAGGCTTGACGATGTCATTTCATGTAACTTATGTAGGTGCGTGATCATCGATATGGAGTTAGGTCATGCACTATGAAGCGATCGTCATCGGCGGCAATTTTGCCGGTCTCTCGGCTGCCATGCAGCTCGCCCGCGCCCGCCGCAAGATTCTGCTGATCGATGCGCAGAAGCCGCGAAACCGGTTCTCGGAAGCTTCCCACGGTTTCCTGGGGCAGGACGGCGTAGCGCCGGCCGCGATCATGGCGGAGGGAAAGCGCCAGCTCGCTGCCTATCCGACGGTTGCCTTCGCGGACGGCGAAGCGATCTCGGCATCAAAGACCGGCGACACGTTCTCGGTTGCCCTGAAAGATGGACGCGAATTCACCGCGAGCCGCCTGATCCTTGCGACCGGCGTGAAGGACACGCTGCCCGATATCCCCGGCCTTTCCGAACGATGGGGCCGCACCGCGCTGCATTGCCCCTATTGCCACGGCTACGAGGTGCGCGACCGCGCGCTCGGCATTCTCGGCAGCCATCCCTTCTCGGTGCATGCGGCGCTGCTTCTGCCCGATTGGGGACCGGCCACCTATTTCTCGCAAGGGCTCTTCGAGCCTGATGCCGACCAGCGCGCGCAGCTGGCCGCCCGCGGCGTCACCATCGAAAATAGGCCGATCGTGGAATTTCTCGGCAAAGCGCCGGAGCTAGAGGCCGTGCGTCTTCAGGATGGGCGCGTGCTGCCGCTTTCGGCAATCTTCGTCGGGCCGAAGGTCTTGATGGCAAGTCCGCTCGCCGAGCAATTGGGGTGCGCATTCGACGACGCCCCGCTCGGCCCGGTCATCCGCCTCGATGACCGCAAGGAGACGACGGTGAAGGGCGTCTATGCTGCGGGTGACGCCACGAACCCGATGCATAACGCGACGCTCGCCTCGGCCTCGGGTGTTCTTGCTGGGGTGCATTGCCACCAGTCGCTGGCGCTGCCGGTCCTGCACTAAGGCAGGAAGAGCACGTCGTACTGATCGATAGAGCCGGGCAGATCGCGGACCTTCATCTGCTGCTCGCCTTCCTCGAAAAAGACGAGGCAATCCTCGTAATGGGAGGCGAGCGTCATGATGAAGTCGCGGGTCTGCTCCGGGCCGTAGAAGAGCGGCGTGAACTCCATGTAGAGAGGCACGCGGCGGCCCATCAGCTCTGTCATCGACCGGCACGCGACGGGCTCATAGCCCTCGATGTCCATCCAGACGAGACCGACGGTGCTCTGGTCGAGCCCGAGATCGCCGAGAATGGCGGCAACGGGCCTGACGGGTACGCTGATCCTGATGTCCGTCGGGCTTTGCCGGATGGCGCTGCTCTTGCCGTGATTGGCTGCATTCATGAAGAAATCGATCTCGCCAGACGCCTCGCCTGCGGCGCAATTGACCGCAGTGACCGTCGTCTCCAGCCGGTTTTGTTCGATATTGGTCTTCAATAGCGGGAAGTTGCGTGGATCGGGTTCGACGCTGACGATGCGCGAATAGGCGCCGCTCAGCGCGAAATAGACGGTCTGCGTGCCGATATTGCCGCCGAGCTCCAGGAGCACGCTGTCCTTGCGCAACAGGCCGCGTTCGCGCAGCACAGCAAGGAGCCGGTCGACATTCTCACGCTCGAAATGTCCCTTCCGGAACACCTTGCGGCCGATATAGTCCGATGGCGAGAAGGTCATGTGGTGGTCACCGGCATCGACGGTCATCGTCAGAATGCGCGGCCCGATATTCTCGATCAGCAGCCGCCGTCCGAAGCGGGTATCGAAAAAGCGCGTCGCAGCCGCATTGCGCAGCTTCCGGATCCGCTTCATCCAGTATTTCTTCGTCAGCAGCGGATTTGCGGCCATCAGGCTTTTCCTTGAAGCGGCTGCGCCGCCTTGTCCTTGGAGATCACGTAGACCTTGAGCGGCAGCGCTCGGCCGCGAACGCTGATCTCATGGCTCTCGATACCTTCCATATCGGCACCGGCGAGTTCCGCGACCGGCTCCGAAATGACGATGGCCGCATCGAATTCCTTGGCCGCATGTTCAAGGCGGCTTGCCACATTCACGGTGTCGCCGACGGCTGTCAGGCTGCGCACGCGCCCGTAACCCATCGTACCGACGACGGCGGGGCCAGTGTGGATGCCGATCGCGATATGCAGCGGTATCGAAAGCTCATGCGCCAGTTCCTCGCCGAGCTTCTCGATCTCTTCGGCGATCGTTGCCGCCGCGCGCAAGGCCTGGCGGCAGCCTTCTTCCGGCGAGGTGTTGATGCCGAACAGCGCCATTGCGCCGTCACCGATGAACTTGTCGACGCGCCCACCCGCCTGTTCGACGGCCTTGCCGACCAGCGCGAAATAGCGGTTCAGCAGGAAGACGATGTCGAAGGGCAGGCGCGGTTCGGTCAGCGTCGTGAAGTTGCGCATATCGCAGAAGAGCACGGCGATATCGCGTTCCCGCCCAGGGCTCGTTTCCTGGGTATTGGCGGGAAGGGCGGCTTCCGTCGCCGGGATCAGGAGCGGTACGACGGTCAGGTCGTGGTTGGGGCGCAGCTGGCAGGCGAGGCGCACGTCGGGTGCGGCATTGATCCGCTTCAGCGTCGTCTGCTCCATCTTGTCGGGCGGCGGCAGGCCTTCGTAATCGCTGAGGATCTGCACGCGGCAGGTGGAACATTGCCCCTTGCCGCCGCAGACCGAATAATGCGGCACGCCGCCAAGGCGGCTTGCTTCCAGCACGGTGAAGCCACGCGGCACCTTGATCGTTTCGCCGGCGGGATAGTGGACCGCGATCTGATCGGTGGCTTCCTTCCACCGGCGGCGGCTGCGGGCAAGCACGACAGTCAGGAGAGCCAGCGAAAATCCGCCGTAGAGACCGGCCCGGATCATGGCGATCTGGCGCTGCGCGTCCGGATCCGAATAGTAACGGCTGTTCAGATTTTCCTGGTAGCGGCCGGTATCGACGAGGCCTTCATAGTCGGGCTCGGCGATCGTCCGGCCCATCTCGACGAAGCCGAGCAATGCCAGCACCGGCAACAGGATTGCAAGCGCCAGCAGCAGCGGCGAGAAGGCCTGATACCAAGGGCGGTAGCGCAGCCAGTAATGCAGGCCGATACAGCCGTGCGTCCAGACGATCACCACCGCGAGAGCCTGACGGACGCCGTTGCCCGGCGAGGTGATCCACAGCAGCCGGACGATCGTCTCGTAATTATCGACGTAATTATAGAGTTCGTGGACGACGCGCGTGCCGATCACGTGATCCATGATGATCAGCGGGATGGCGAGGCCAAGCGCGATCTGCGCCAGCTCACCCTTCGGCATTACAAGGCTGCGCCGGATATAGAGCGAGCGCAGCGCCAGAGCCATGTGGATGAAGATCGCGGTATAGAGCACCACGGTGCCGACGGGATTGCGCCAGGGAATCATGAACAGGCGGCGGGCATCGTCAGCAGCGTTGACCGAAATCAGCCCGACCGCGTGATTGGAGAGGTGCAGCGTCACGAAAACAAACATCACGAGACCGGCGCCGAGGCGCGCGCGCCGGATGTTCCGTTCCGTAAAAAAGCCTGTGTCTGCGACCGCCATTCATTCCCGTTCTTGAAGATCGAATCTCTTATGAAATAGAGATGTTCGAAGAGAAGCGGAATGCCGCCTTCTTCAACTGCGATCACATTCTATATGTTCACCGGTAACTCTTAAGGAAGCAGACCATAGCGCAGAATTTCGCCGCCGGCCGGACCGGGAATTGGAAACGGTGCGTCTCCGGAGGCGTCCACTGATGCGCATTGCATTCTACGCTCCGCTGAAATCCCCGGATCATCCTGTACCATCGGGGGATCGGCTGATGGCGCGGCTCCTGATGCAGGCGCTCGAGCTTGCCGGTCACGAGGTCGAGCTCGTCTCGTCGTTCAGAAATTTCGCCGCTACGCCGGAGGCGGCAGCCGTGCTCGAAGAGGGACGTCAGGCCGAACTCTTGCGGCTGAGGCAGAAATTCGCGGCGGGCAGCAGGCCCGATCTCTGGTTCTGCTATCACCCCTATTACAAGTCGCCCGATCCGTTCGGCCCGGCACTCGCCGCGGAGTTCGGCTTCGCCTATGTCACGGCCGAAACCTCCTATTCGCCGAAGCGCGATCATGGCCCCTGGCAGCCATATCAGGCGCTCGTCGCCGAGAGCATCCGGACGGCCGCGGTCAATATCGCAATGACGGAGCGCGACCGGCTGGGTGTTGTGAGCGCAATCCCCAAAGCACGCACGGCTTCGCTTGCGCCCTTTATCGATCCCAAGCTCTTTGTGGCTCCGCCTGCCGGAGAGAATCCGAAGCGCCTGATCGCGGTCGCGATGATGCGTCCCGGCGACAAGATGCAGAGCTATGAGCGGCTTGCCGCCGCACTGGGCGAGATCGAGTCCGCGGACTGGACGCTGTCGATCGTCGGCCACGGACCCGAGAGGGCGGCTGTCGAAGCCCTGTTTGCCAGGTTCGAGCCCGGGCGGATCGAATGGCAAGGTGAGCGCAGTGCCGAAGAGGTGGCGGCGTTGCTCGGCCAATCCGGCATCTATGTCTGGCCGGGATGCGGCGAGGCCTATGGTCTTGCCTATCTCGAGGCGCAGGCTGCAGGCCTCCCCGTCGTCGCGGAAAATACGGCCGGTGTTCCGGCAGTGATCGAAAACGGCCGCAGCGGCGTATTGACAGCAGAGGGCGATATCGCCGCTTATGGTCAGGCCATCCGCGATCTCCTGGAGCAGCCGGAGAGACGGCGGACGATGGGAGAGGCGGCGCGCCGCTTCGTGCTGGAAGAGCGCTCGATCGCGACAGCGGCCAAGGCGCTCGACGGCATATTGAAACAACATGCAGGAGTGAAGTGATGAGCGGCAACGAAGCCTGGGAACCTCTTCACAACGAGTTGGCGCGCTGGCAGGAGGCCGGACGCACCGCGGTTTTCTGGTGGCGCGATGACGACGCCTTCGAGCCGACGGTCGCCCTCGATACGCTGCTCGATCTCGCCAATCGCTACGAGGTACCGGTGACGCTCGCCGTCGTTCCGGCGAAGGCCGGTCAGCCGCTCGCGCGCCGTCTCGCGGGCGAGCGTAACGCCGCCGTCGCCGTCCATGGCTGGGCGCATCACAATCATGCCAGCGAGAGCGAAAAGAAGCAGGAACTTGGGCATCACCGGCTGGCCGAGGCCGTGCTCGGCGAGCTCTACCACGGCTTCCTGCACCTGAAGCAGCTGCACGAGGCGTCCTTCGTGCCGATGCTGGTGCCGCCATGGAACCGCATCGACCCGCTGCTGATCCCCAAACTCTCGGCGCTCGGCTTCGAAAATCTCTCGACCTATGGCCCTGCCGCCGACGAAGAGCCGATCGGTATTCTCAATACCCATGTCGACATCATCGACTGGCACGGCACCCGTGGAGGCCGGCCGGATGAGGAGCTGATCGCGGAATTGGTGGCGGAGCTGCAGAGCCGCTTCGACGGAAGCGACGAGCCGATTGGCCTGCTGACCCATCACCTTGATCATGATGTTCAGGCCTGGGGCTTCTGCGAGCGCCTGTTCAAGGCAACTGCAGGCAATAAGGCCGTCGCCTGGAAGCCGGCGGCAGCGCTTATGAAAGCTTAGATTTCGACGACCTGATTGTCGCGGGCGGCAAAGGAGCCGGGAATACGGCCTGCGCGTCGAGCTCCATCTGGGCGAGCTGCGTGTCGGTGCGCGAGGGCGCATGGTGGAAGAGCGCGAAACGCTTGGTGCCCGCCATCTTCGCCAGCTCGGTGCCGTGCTGCCAGGTGGAATGGCCGAAGCCCTTGAAGCGCTGCATCTCGTCTTCGTTATAGGTGCAGTCATAGACCGCCAGATCGGCGCCCTTCATCATCTCCAGCGATACGGGATCGTAGGAGCCGGGGATGTGTTCGACGTCGAAGACCAGTGCCAGTGACCGGCCGCCATATTCGATGCGGTAGCCGATCGCGCCGCCCGGATGGTTCAGCATGTAGGTCTTGATCCTGACGCCTTCGCGCGGCTTCAGGATTTCGCCGGCATGAAAGTCGCGGAAATTCATCGTCGCCTGGCAGATATCCGTCTTCACGGGGAACCACGGCGGGCTGATGAACTGGTTGACCATCTCCTTGGTGCTCATCTTTCCGTCCAGATGACCCGACCAGATATTCAGATGGATCGACGGATAATAAATGGCCTTGAAGAAGGGCAGGCCGATGATGTGGTCGTAATGGCAGTGGCTGAAAAACAGATCGACATCGCTGACGCTCTCATTGAGCATCGCGAGACCGGCTTCGCGCAGGCCGGAGCCCGCGTCGAAAATCATACGGTGGGCGCCGCAGCGGACTTCGATACAGGAGGTGTTGCCCCCGTAGTGATCGAATTCGGGTCCCGAAACCGGGATGCTGCCCGTACGCCCCAAAACTTTACCTGAAACAGTTCTTTGCTCATTCTTTCGTCAAGCGGACCGTGCCGAGGCTGCAATCGTAACCACAATCTGATCGGGTTGCGAAGTGCGCAGTTCTACGGACAAGCCGTTTCCTTACCAATCCGCCTACCGCTACAGGCAGAACAAGTAGATTTTCCTAAGCAAGCGGTTTTCGCCTTGGATTGCAACTGCATATGGTTTGTTTTCCGTAAACGGAAGCGGCTGGGCCATCAAACGGCCGAGAATGCATCCGTTTCTCTCGACATTAGATGGGTTCTAATGTCGCAAATTGCAAACTCGGTTGTCAGCCGGGATGTAAAGGCAATGTCACAAAACTGAAATCCAACTGTCGCAAAGCTGTCATGTGGCCTGCCTAAATGTCGCCTTACTTTTTGCAGCGACATCGGTCCATCCCATGAGTGCCCCCGAAAATTCACCGATTTCCGCCGTTTCCGCGGCCGGGCTCGAATTGAGCTATGGGGATACCCGTATCCTCAAGGGCATCGACTTCATTCTCGAGCGCGGGCAGACTCTGGCGCTTCTCGGCCCTTCCGGCTGCGGCAAGACCACGCTGCTGCGGCTTGTTGCGGGTCTGCTGGTGCCGACCAAGGGCTCTGTCGCCATTGCTGGGCAGACGGTTGCGGCTCAGAATGTATTCGTTCCGCCGGAGCGCCGCGGCCTCGGCATGGTCTTCCAGGACTATGCGCTCTGGCCGCATCTGACGGTCGGCGGCAACGTTTCCTTCCCGCTTGAAATGCGCGGCGTCGGCAAGGCCGAGCGCCAGGAACGGACGATGCGGGCGCTCGACAAGGTCGGGCTTGCGGCCTACGCCGACCGGCGCCCGAGTGATCTCTCCGGCGGCCAGCAGCAACGCGTCGCAATCGCCCGCGCCATCGTTGCCGAACCGCAGCTAATCCTCTTCGACGAGCCGCTTTCGAACCTCGATCGCGAGCTGCGCGAAAACATGGTCGGCGAGCTCGCTGATCTGATTGCGACATTGGGCCTGACGGCGATCTACGTGACCCACGATCACAGCGAAGCGCTGACGCTTGCCGATCACGTTGCGGTGATGCGCGGCGGCCTGATCGAGCAGCTTGCATCGCCCGACATGCTGATCGAGCGCCCGGCGACGCCCGAGGTTGCCGACTTTTTGCGGCTTGGCTGTCTCGCTGGGATCGAGCGCCGCGGCGCGATCTGGTTCTTCAAAGGCAGCGACGTGGCGCTGATGCCGGCGGAAGACGGCGCGGCGCGGTCTGCCCGCATCCTGATCCCGACCGCCGGTATTTCGGCGGGCGAGGATACGCCGGAGCGGCTGAGCGCCGAAGTGCTGCGCTCGCAGTTTCGCGGCGACGGTCATCTGGCGACGGTTGCGCTTGCCGGTCTGCCCTCCGTCGAGCTGCAGGTGCTGAGCCGCCTGAAGCTGCGCCCCGGCGAACGCATCGGCCTTGCCGTCGATGCAGCACAGATCCGCTGGTTTCAAGAGACTGCCGATAATTCAAAACAGGAGAGACTAGAAAATGTTTAAGTCTTTGAAGAACATCACTTTTGGCGTTGTTGCCGCCGCCCTGATGGCCGGCGTCGCCCACGCTGACGTTACCGTTTACACCGCTGGCCCGCAGAGCCTGATCGACAAGCTGTCGGCTGGCTTCACCAAGCAGACGGGTGTCAAGGTCAATGTTTTCCAGGCAACGACCGGCAAGGTCATGGCCCGTATCGAAGCCGAAGCCGCCAATCCGGTTGTCGACGTCGTCATCTCGGCTTCCTGGGATACGGCAAACGATTTCGCCAAGCGCGGCTGGCTCGTCAACTATTCCAGCCCGAACGCTGCCAAGGTTCCCGACTTCCTGAAGTCCGAAGGCGCCGTCGCGCAGGGCATTTCGGCTCTCGGCATCGTCTGGAACTCCAAGAGCGGCACGCCGAAGCCTTCCGAATGGGCTGACCTGACGAAGCCGGAATACAAGGACCTCGTCAACATTCCGGATCCGGCCCAGTCCGGCTCGTCCTTCGAACTGACGGCGGCTCTCGCCGGCCAGGACAGCTGGAAGCTCTTCAAGGATCTGAAGGCTAACGGCGCGATCATCGCCGGTGCCAATGCTGACGCCCTGAACCCGGTTCTCCAGGGTGCGAAGGCCGTCGTCTTCGGCGCTGTCGACTACATCGCTCTCGCTGCGCAGAAGAAGGGCGAGAACATCGAAGTCGTGTTCCCGGCATCCGGCACCGTCATCGCGCCGCGCCCGGCCATGATCATGAACTGGTCCAAGAACCAGGACGACGCCAAGAAGTTCATCGACTACATGCTGTCCGATGAAGGCCAGGCTCTCGTTGCCGGCGAAATGCTGATGCCGTCGCGCACCGACGTTGCCGCCAGCCGTCCGCTGATCAGCGACCTGAAGCTGCTGAAGTACGATTCGGCTGCCGTCTACGGCAAGCGCAAGGAAACGCTGAAGACCTTCGCCGATCTCTACGGCGCCAAGTAAGCAGGGCAGGCAGATGAAAGCGAACGGCATCGGCGGCACGGCTCCGGCCGCCTGGCTGGCAACAGCGGGTCTCATCCTCGTCGTTGCCGTTCCCTTCGTCGCCGTGGTGCTGCAAGGCATCTTCCCCGAACTCGGACAGGGCTCGTTTGCGAGCCCTTTCTCCTCGCTCTACGCGACGCTTGCCGATAGCTCGCTGATCCGCATGGGCGGCAATACCATCCTGCTCGGCGCCTGCGTCGTTCTCGCCTCCGCGCTCGTCGCCGTGCCGCTCGGCGTCTTCCGCGCGCTCTACCGCATTCCCTTCGCAACCTTCTGGGATGTGGTGCTGCTCGTGCCCTTCATGATCCCGCCCTATATCGCCACGCTCGGCTGGATCATGACGCTGCAGCCGCGCGGCTATCTCGAGCAGCTCGCCGGCTTCAATCTGGCGCCCTACCTCTTCTCGCTGTTCGGCATGACCGTCGTCATGGCCTTCAACACATTTCCGGTCGTCTATTTCGCCGTGTCGCGCACCGTGGAGGCCGTCGGCGCCCGCTATGCCGATGTCGGCCGTGTCTTTGGAGCGAGCCCGGCACGTGCCTTCTGGCGCATCACGCTGCCGCTCTCGGCGCCCGGCCTCACCGCAAGCCTGATGCTTGTTTTTGCAGCCGCGATCGAGGAATACGGCACGCCCGCAGCACTCGGCCGCCGCGCCGGATTCCAGGTGCTGGTGACCGGCATCGATCTGCGCGTCACCGACTGGCCGATCGATCTTCCGGGGGCGGCGATCCTGTCGCTGGTGCTGGTCGGCATGTCGCTCGCCACCTTCCTGCTGCAGCGCTGGATCCTGGCGCGCCGCTCCTATCAGACCGTCAGCGGCAAGCCGATGGCGAAGGACAAGCGTCCGCTCGGCGCGATGAAAGTCCCCGTCATGATCGGCTTTGCCGTCGTCGCTTTCCTGGCGACGGGCGTGCCGCTCCTGGCGATCCTGGCGACGGCGCTGGCGCGGACGATCTCCGGCGGTCTGGCGCTCGATAATGTCAGCCTCGACAATTTCATCGCAGTCTTCAGCAATAGCGCAGGCGCGGTGACGGCGCTGATCAACAGCTTCTCGCTCGGCATCGGTACGGCAGTCATCACCGGCCTCGTCGGCGTCACTGCCGCCTATACGGTCGTGAAGACGAAGATGCATGGGCGCATGGTAATCGACATCATGACCATCCTGCCGAATGCGCTTCCGGGCATCGTCGTCGCCGTCGGCCTCATCCTCGCCTGGAACATGCCGGGCCTGCCGTTCACGCCTTACAATACCGGCTTCATCCTGCTGCTCGCCTATTGCTGCATCCTGCTGCCGCAGCCGGTGCGTTACACCGCCGCCGCCTTCCAGCAGATCGGCGACAACCTGGAAGCGGCCGCCCGCGTCTGCGGCGCCAGCAGCATCGCCGCCTTCCGCCGCATCCTGCTGCCGCTGGTTTTCCCGAGTCTTGCGTCGTCTATGCTGCTGGTCTTCGCGCTTGCCTCGCGTGAGCTCGTCGCATCGGTCGTGGTCGCCCCTGTCGGCATGCAGACCATCGCCACTTTCATCTGGCGTCAGTTCGAGCAGGGTTCGATCGGCCTCGGCATGGCCATGGCCTTTATCGCCATCTGCATAACGACGCTCTTGCCGCTCATCCTCATGCGGCTGATGCGCCGGGGAAATATCGTCGCCGATTAAAGGCTGGTGGTAATCCCGCCATCGACCATCAGCATATGGCCGTTCACGAAGGACGAGGCTTCGGAGGCCAGGAACACGGACGCGCCGACCAGTTCCTCGACATTGCCCCAGCGCCCGGCCGGGGTGCGGCCTTCCAGCCAGGCCGAAAACTTGGGGTCATCGACCAGCGCCTGGTTCAGCGGCGTCTTGAAATAACCGGGCGCGATCGCGTTCACCTGCAGCCCGTGTTTCGCCCAATCCGTTGCCATGCCGCGCGTCAGGTTCTTCACCGCGCCCTTGGTCGCCGTATAGGGCGCAATGCTCGGGCGGGCGAGCTCGGCCTGGACCGAAGCGATATTGATGATCTTGCCACGCCCGCGCCCGATCATCGCCTTGGCGACCGGCTGGCTGACATAGAAGATGCTGGAGACATTGGTCTTGAACAGCTCGTCCCACTTCTCGACCGGAAAGTCCTCGAGCGGCGTGCGGAACTGCATGCCGGCATTGTTGACGAGGATATCGATCGGGCCGATCTCGGCTTCGATATAGGCGATGCCGCTCAACGCAGCCTTCGCATCGGTTACGTCAAAGGCCGCGCTCAGCGCATGATGCCCCTTGCCCCGGATCGTCTCCGCTGCTTCTGAAGCCTTGGCGGCATTGCGCCCATTGATGACGACGGAAGCGCCATGCTCGGCAAGGCCGAGCGCCAGCGCATAGCCGATCCCCTGGCTGGAGCCGGTGATCAGCGCGCGTTTTCCGGTAAGGTCGAATAGCGGGAAGGACAAGCGAAGCACTCCTCTTTGATGGCGCGATCAAAGAGGAGAAGGGAGCTCAATGCAAGCCGCCGACGCCGAGCAGCCGTTCGACAGCGTCGTGATCCGCCGAGAGCGCCTTCGGCGCGCCGTTCCAGGCCAGCCGTCCGCGTTCGAGGATGATGACCTGGTCGGCGAAATCGAGGGCGCTCTGGATGCGTTGCTCGACGAGCAGGATCGTCATGTCGCCGGTCTTTGCCAGTTCGGCGAAGGCGGCCATCAGTTCTTCGCAGATGACGGGGGCCAGGCCCTCAAGCGGTTCATCGAGCAGGAGCACGGAGGGGCGGCCGAGGATGCTGCGGGCGGTCGAGAGCATCTGCTGTTCGCCGCCGGAGAGCTGGTTGCCGAGATTGCGGCGGCGCTCCTTCAGACGCGGGAACATCTGGTAGGCTTCCTCGATCGCCGTCTTCGGCCGGCCCTTCAGGCCGACGAAGAGGTTTTCCTCCACCGTCAGCGTCGGGAAGATGCAGCGTGCCTGCGGCACGTAGCCGAGGCCCTGATGGGCGCGGGCGGCACTCGGCATCGCCGTGACGTCGGCGGAGCCTAGCCGGATCTGGCCGTCATAGCGCTTCGTCTGTCCGGCAAGCGTTGCAAGTAGGGTGGTCTTGCCCATGCCGTTGCGGCCGAGCACGGCGAGGCGCGCGCCGGCCGGAACCGAGAAGGAGACGCCTTCGAGAACGCGCGTCGGCCCGTAACCGGCCGACAGGTTTTCCACCTCAAGCGGCGTGGCTGGCATTGGCATAGCTCCCGAGATAGGCCTCGCGCACGCGGGCATCCTTGGTGACGTCGGCGGGCGAGCCGTCGAAGATGATGGCGCCGGCGGCGAGCACGATGACGCGCTTGGCGAAGCGGAAGACGAGGTCCATGTCGTGCTCGATCATCAGCACGGCGAGATCGGCAGGCAGATCGGCGAGCGCCTGCTCGATGCGGCCGGTATCGCTCTGCGGCACGCCGGCGGCGGGTTCGTCGAGCAGCAGCACTTTCGGCTTCAGCGCCATGGCGACGGCGATCTCGAGGAGGCGCTGCTGGCCATAGGCGATTTCGCTGACCTTGCTGTGCATGAGGGCACTGAGGCCGAGCGTATCGAGGAGGCCGTTGGCTTCAGTCATGACATCGGGCATCGACAGGAAGTTGCCGAACATGCGGCCCGAGCGGCCGTTGCGCTGCAGGACGGCGAGTGCGACATGCTCCGCCGGCGTCATGTCCTGGAACAGGCGTGTGACCTGGAAGGAGCGGACCAGCCCGCGCTTCACGCGGCCCGCGGCATCGACCTTCGTCACCGTCTCGCCGCCGAGGCGGACTTCGCCGGAATCGGGTGCCAGATTGCCGGTGACGAGATTGACGAAGGTGGTCTTGCCCGCGCCGTTCGGGCCGATCAGCGCGACGCGGTCGCCCGGCGCCATCGAGATCGACACATTGCTGGTAACGGCGAGGCCGCCGAAGGACTTCTTGAGATTGACGACTTCGAATACGGCGCTCATTCGCCTGCCTCCTTGCGGCGCGCGAAGAAGGCTGCGGCCGTGCCATAGAGACCCTTCGGTGCGAAGAGCACGACGGCGATCAACAGCGCGCCGACCATCGTCAGCCAGTGGAACGGATTGGCGGCGGAGACATAATCCTCGAACAGCATGAAGATGACGGTACCCGAGAGTGCGCCGAACAGCGAGCCGGTGCCGCCGAGCACGAGCATGACCAGGCTTTCGGCCGAGAGCGTGAAGGAGAGGCTGTCGAGGCCGACAACCTGCGTCGAGATCGCCGTCAGCGCGCCGCCGATGCCGGCGACGGCACCCGAGATCACATAGAGCTTCATCAGCGCCGCCTTGGGCGATGCGCCCATGGCCTTGATGCGCAACGGATCTTCCTTGATGCCGCGGCAGAGCATGCCGAAGGGCGAGCGCACCAGCAGGCGCAGGAGCACAAAGACGACGAGCAGCAGGATAACGCCGAAGAAATAGGCGGTGTGGCCGTAGAGGTCGAACTCGAAATAGCCGAAGATCGGGTCGGCCGAGATGCCGGAGAGGCCGTCGCTGCCGCCGGTCCAGGACGATGCCTTGTTGGCGAATTCGTGGAAGAGATTGATCAGCGCGATCGACAGTACCAGCTGCGGCAGTCCGTGGGCGCGCAGGATGATCGCGCCGCAGATCAGTCCGGCCACCGCGCCGCCGATGATGCCGGCAAGCGTCATCAGCAGCGGATCGGTGATGCCATAATGCGCCGAGACGATGCCGGCCGCATAAGCGCCGGAGCCGAACAGCGCGGCATGGCCGAGCGTGGCGATGCCGCCATAGCCGGTGACCAGATCGAGCGAGAGCACGAGGAGCGCGATGGCGATGATGCGGGTCAGCAGCGCCAGATTGTCGGGGAAGAGCACGTAGCCGATCGCCGCGAGGATGATGATCGCGCCGATGCCTGCGAGGTCGCGTCCGGCGGAGCGGTGGCGGCGCGCGGAGGCGGCAGCTGTCGTTGTCGTGTCGGTGTTCATGGCGAGCGTCATCCTATTTCGCCCTTCCGGCAAAGCCGCGCGGGAAGATGCAGATGATGGCGATAACCGCGAGGTAGAAGAAGAACTCGCCGAACTCGGGCATCAGGTAGCGGCCGGTTGTATCGATGCCGCCGAGCACCAGACAGGCAATCAGCGCACCGGGAATGGAGCCAGCACCGCCGACTGAGACGACGACCAGGAACGTCACCATATATCGCAGCGCATAATAGGGCTCGACCGGCAGCAGCTCGGCGCCGACAACGCCACCGAAGGCGGCAAGGCCGACGGCAACCGCGAAGCTGAGCGCGTAGATGATCTCGGTGCGCACGCCGAGCGCCGCGGCCATCGCGGCATTGTCGACAGAGGCGCGCAGCTTCACGCCGAAGCTCGTCCGCTCGATCGTGAACCAGAGCGCGACGGCGACCGCGAGGCCGCAGGCGATGGCGAAGAGGCGATGAACGGGGATGGTGCGGAAGCCGAGATTGGCGGAGCCCTGCAATCCCTCGGCCAGCGGAATGGTCTTCAACGTCGGACCCATCACATAGTTGGCGATGCCGATGATGCAGAAGGTGATGCCGATGGTCATCAGCACCTGCGTCAGCTCGGGCGCGCCGTAGATGCGGCGGTAGAGGAAGCGCTCCATGGGTATGGCGATGATGATCGTGCCGACGACGGCGGCGATGACGCCGATGCCGTAGCCCAGGCCGAGATCGCGCACCGCATAGGAGGCGATATAGCCGCCGATCATGGCGAAGGCGCCGTGAGCGAGGTTGACGACCCGCATCAGGCCCATGGTCACCGAAAGGCCGATCGAGATGACGAACAGCACCATGCCATAGGCGAGCGCATCGACGGCTATGCTGAAGACAGTTTGCATGGGCTTGGTGTGGTCCTTGTTCTACACGAGGGCGGCGATTTGCAGGCGTTGTGCCGCGTGGCCCCTCATCCGGCCCTACGGGCCACCTTCTCCCCGCTGGGGAGAAGGGAGTGCCGCACCACGGTCACTTCCCCTCTCCCCAGCGGGGAGAGGGTAGGGTGAGGGGGCTCACGGCACAACGTCTACGTGGGAAATCCTTACTTCACAGCAGCAAGGCCCGGATCGCCCTGCTTTTCGAAGGTCTGGATTTCCTTGTTGATGAACTTGCCGTCGGCATCCTTGGCGACTTCGCGCAGGTAGATGTTCTGCGTGATGTGGCGGCTTTCCGGGTCGATGGAGACGGGACCGCGCGGGCTCGTCCAGGCGAGACCCTTGACGGCTTCGACAGCCTTTGCCGCGTCCTGCTTGCCGCCGGTTGCCTCGATCATCTTGTAGATGACATGCATGCCGTCATAGGCGCCGACGGCCGGGAAGGTCAGTTCGGCCGGGTTGCCGATCGCCTTGTCGGCGGCTGCTACGAAGGCCTTGTTCTCCGGCGAGTCATGCGAGACGGCGTAGTGGAAGGTGGTCAGCATGCCGAGGGCGGCATCGCCGAGCGCCGGAAGGTCGGATTCCTGCGTCAGGTCGCCGGGGGCGAAGAGCTGGATGTTGGCGCCCTTCAGGCCGTTTTCGTTATAGGCCTTGACGAAGCCGAGCGTCGTCGGGCCTGACGGCAGGAAGGCGAAGACGCCGGTTGCACCGGAATCCTTGATGCGCTGCATGATCGGGCTGAAATCGTTGGTGGCGAGCGGCATGCGGATCGCTTCCACAACTTCGCCGCCGGCCTTTTCGAAGCCTGCCTTGAAGGCGTTCTCGGCATCGACACCGGGGCCGTAGTCGCTGACGACGGAGATCACCTTCTTGACGCCCTTGTCGAAGGCGACCTGCGCCATCGGCGTCGAGGTCTGCCAAGTGGTGAAGGAGGTTCGCACCACGAGCGGGCTCTTGGTGACGATCGCCGATGTCGCGGCGTTCATGATCACCAGTGGCGTGTTGGCCTGCTTCAGGATCGGGGTGACGGCCATCGCATCAGGCGTGAAGTAGAAGCCGGCCAGATACTGGACCTTCTCCTTGACGACGAGCTCCTGCGCGAGGGCCTTGGACTGAGCCGGGTCGGCCGCCGGGAGGTCGCGATAGATGACCTCGACCGTGTGATCGCCGACCTTGGCGCCGTTGGTCGCCATGTAGGCGTCGATCCCGGCCTTGAAATTCTTGCCCTGCAGGGCGAACGGACCGGAAAACGGTCCGACGACACCAACCTTGATCGTGTCGGCATAGGCGCTCGTGCCCATGACGATGGCCGCAGCGGCGGCCAAAAGCAGCTTCTTCATTCTTCTCTCTCCCTTTGTCGGCGTACTCCAGCGCCGTATTAGCTCGCAGCTAGAACTTTTCACGCTAGTGTGTCATGCGAAACGGTAATGTAAAATGAAATAAATGCCAGAATGCATGTTGGAATGGTTATGAGGTGGCGGCACCAAGCCGATTTATGTTGTTCGCCAGTTCGCGCGCAAGGCGTAGTGCGGCTCCCGTGGCGATCGCCATCTGTGGCAGCACCAGCCATTCGAGCGTCCAGGCCGCACCCGAGCGCTCCTGCTCGTGGATCATCGACTGGTGGATTGCCGAAATCTGCGTAGCGTTGAAGCGTGCCAGCGCCACCAGCGTTTCGGCCGCGACCGGGTTCTGCTTGTGCGCCATGGCGGACGAGCCGCCACCGCCGCTGAGCGCGATCTCGTCGCCCGCCTGCGCCATCAGCGCGATGTCCTGGCCGAATTTGCCGAGACTGCCGGAGATCAATGCGAGAAGATTGGCAAATTCGGCAATGATGCCCCGCTGGCTCTGCCATTGCGGCAGGTCGGCAAGGCCGAGTTCCTGCGCCAGCGAACTGCGCACCGCAGCCGCCTTGTCACCGAATTTCTCGAGTGTCCCGGCCGCACCCCCGAACTGCAGCGGAAAGCGCAGCTCGGTCAGCTTCTCGCGATAGCCATCGAAGGGGTTACGCCAGGCACGCAGCCGGTCCGCGACGGTGATCGGGATTGCCGCCTGCATCCGCGTGCGGCCCATC
Organism: Rhizobium sp. BG4; assembly: GCF_016864575.1. Classification (NCBI taxonomy): domain Bacteria; kingdom Pseudomonadati; phylum Pseudomonadota; class Alphaproteobacteria; order Hyphomicrobiales; family Rhizobiaceae; genus Rhizobium; species Rhizobium sp. BG4. Next base: position 688,931 of record NZ_CP044126.1, on the reverse strand, counting down.
AGCGGCCGGCTGCCAAAGGTCTGGTGCAGTTCGGCGAGACGGACCTCGATTGCGGTCAGATGGGCCGCGAAAACGAAAGCGACCGGCTTCAGCCGAAGCATCAGGCTGGTGTCGATGACGTCCTGGCTGGTGGCGCCGATATGAACCTGCGTGCCAACCTCCCCTGCGGCTGCGCGCAGCTGGCGCACGAGTTCCGGGATGACGACACCGTCGCGCGCCGTGGCCGTGCGCAGGCTGCCGATATCGGGCGCGAAGCTTGCGCAGGCGGCGGAGATGGTTTCGGCGGCGCTGAGCGGAATGATGTCATGCGCCGCCTGCGCCCGCGCGAGCGCAGCCTCGAATTGCAGCATGGCGCGGATATCCGCTTCGGCGCTGAAATAGGCTGCGGTCTCCTCATCGCCGAGGAGGCCCGAGAGGAAGGGGTGGTCGAAGGCAATTGCGCTCACTGTTCGTCTCTTCTTGGCTTGCCGGCTTCCTGCCGCCTTGAAGCGGCAGAAAGCCTTGTGCCTGTCGAGACGTCAAGTGCGGGAAGGCGCGATGCCTATGCCTTGGCTGGCTTCTCGACCGGCAAGATTGTCGTATCGGCGTTCTCGTCGACGCCGCGCGCCTTGGCGACGAAGGAGAACTTCTTGCGCATGCCGAGAATGGGTTTCTCGATCATGTGCCAGGAAATCACCGCAACCGTCATCGCCGCGCAGATGCCGATCGCATAGAGCGCCAGCGCGCCGACCTTCGGCGCCAGGAAGATGCCGGGGGCCAGGCCGATCAGGATCTGCAGGAAGGGGTCGTGGTAGAGATAGACGCCGTAGGAATAGTCGCCCTTGTGAAACACCGAAGGCAGCGGCACCGGCGTCAGGCCGATGAAGACGGTGATGTAGACGAGCGCCGGGATGACGATGATCCGGTTGGGAACGGTCTCGATCGACGGGCTGCTGAGGACGAATATCGCGGCAATGGCGATCACCACGCTGATGGCGAGAAGGACGCGGCTGTGCGGGATCACTTCACGCAGTTGATAGGCCAGGATGCCGAGCAGGAAGGCGAAGACCAGCTGGGCGCCGCGGCTGACGAAGAAGGTGCTGAGCACGAGATTGACGCGGTAGGGCAGGTGATGCCCGTAGAGCTGCACGACAATGCCCATGACGATGAAGGCTGCCGTGAGCGCCGCGGTCTTCTGCCAGGATTTGACGATCGAGGTGATCATCAGGCCGGACATGATGATGTAGCAGAAGATTTCCCAGGGCACTGTCCACAGCGCGCCGTTGACGCGATGCGTCGGGTTGTTCTCGAAGACACCCGGTAGGCTGTAGTGGATCCAGCCGACGATGTTCAGGAAATATTTGAAGAAATCGGCGCTGCCGAAATAGTAGCTCAGGGCCACCGGCGTCACCAGCGGACCGATGATCAGCGCGCAGACGACGATATCGACGGCAAGGGCCGGCACGATGCGCAGACCACGATTGAGCAGGAAGTTCTTGAGACTGAGGCGCTGGGCACTGCCCGCGATCAGGAAGCCGCTCAGCGCAAAGAACATCGGAACGAGCGCATATTCCGCAAACCAGAGCGGGCTGGAGCGGAAGAATTCGTCGTTTCCGGTCAGAAGGAAGCTGTGTGAAAAAACGATCGTAAAGGCGAGAGCGATTCTCAAAAAGTCGAAGCCTGGACCGAGGCCCTTATGCGCCGCCAGGACGTGTCCGAAAGTCTTCTGCATGTTTCCACCATCAACGTTCAGCCCCTCCTTTTCATATCGCGGCGCAACATGAATGCCAACCCGCTTTACGCAGGTGCAGCATGTGAAATATATTAGAGGTTGTGTTTAGAGCTGTGCGTGCTTAACGAAAAACGTTTGCCGGCGGATTTCCGGTATCGGTCCAAAATCCGCCAGCAGTAATGCCTGTCAAATATCCAGGAAGACTGTCTCGTTTTCTCCCTGCAGCCGGATATCGAACGTATAGGTTGAGCCGTCGCGTGCGGCAATAAGTGTCGCCACGCGGTCGCGGTGCTCGATGCGCAGCAGCAGCGGATCGGCATTGTTGGCCTCTGATTCTTCCGGGAAATACATGCGCGTGTGCAGGCCGAGATTGATACCGCGCGCTACGATCCAGAAGGTTATGTGCGGCGCTTGTCTCCGCCCGTCCTTGAAGGGCACCTTGCCTGGCTTGATGGTCTCGAAGCTGTAGACGCCGTCTTCGGCGCGCGTCGGGCAGCGGCCCCAGCCGGTGAAATTCGGGTCGGCGGTGCCGCGCATTTCCGAGGGCTGTTATAAAGTCCAGCACCATCGGCCTGCCAGATTTCGATGACGGCGTCGCGCACCAGAGCCCCCGCACCGTCGAAGATGCGGCCGGTCACTGTGATCCGCTCGCCTGTCGTCTTGTCGTTGACCATCGCGGTGCCGAGGTCGCCTTCGTAGACGCCCGTGATGTCGCAGAAATTCGGCGTTAGGCCGATATGGACATAGGGCCCTGCCGTCTGCGACGGGGTTTCCTTGAGATAGCGCAGATCCTGGGCCATCAATTGCCCTCCAGCTTGTTTTCGAACATCGTCGAGCGACGGCCGCGCAGCACGATGTCGAACTTGTAGGCACGGCTGTCCATAGGGATGGTATTGCCCCAGTCCATCGGCGCGATCAGCTGCTCGATCGCCGCCTTGTCGGCAATGGTACCGACGATCGGACACTTCCA